>DASXKE010000199.1:0-10933 GCA_036496985.1 Gaiellaceae bacterium
CTGCCGCTCGAGGCCGTCGTCACCCCAGATCCTCGCGAGCCGCAGCAGGACGAAGGCAAGCATCGAGCTCCCCGCAGGCGTCGGGTTGTCGTCGAACGCCTTCTGCCTCGCAACGAGCTGCTCGCCGTCGGCCGGCGAGAGGAAGAAGCCGCCGCGCTCCGGGTCGGCGAACCGCTCGACCGCGGTCAGCGCCAGCCGTCGCGCGTCGCGCAGCCAGCGCAGATCGCCGGTCGCGACGTGCAGCTCGTAGAGGCCGTGCGCGACGTTCGCGTAGTCGTCGAGGAACGCCGGGTACTTGGCCTCGTCTTGGCGAAGCGTCCGCCAGAGCGGATCGACCGCGAGCAGCGTCCCGAGCCCGACAGCCGCCGCGAGCAAATCAGCGCGCTCGAGCCGCCGCCCACCCTCCGCGAGCGCGGCGAGCGCCAGTCCGTTCCACGACACGATCACCTTGTCGTCGAGAGCCGGCTGCGACCGGCGGTTGCGGATCTCGAGGAGCTGCGCGCGCGTCTCCTCGTCGAGCTCGCCGCGCAGGATCGAGCGCCCGTGCTCGAACGGCTGGAGCAACTCCGCCGGCGCTCCCTCCTCCGCCGTCCACGTATAGGTCAGCCCCTCGACGCCGTCCGTGTCCGCGTCCTGTGACGAGGCGAAGCCGCCACTCTCGAGGCGAAGCTCGCGCACCATGTAGTCGAGCGTCTCCTCCGCGACGACCCGGTACCGCTCCTCGCCGGTGACGAGCCACGCGTGCAGGTACGACGGGACGAGAAGCGCGTTGTCGTACAGCATCTTCTCGAAATGCGGCACGAGCCACTCGGGGTCGACGGAGTAGCGGTGGAAGCCGCCGCCGACGAGGTCGTACATTCCCCCGGCCGCCATCCCGTCGAGCGTCAGTCGAACCGAGTCGAGTGCGCCCCGCCGCAACAGGAACTCGAGCGCGGACGCGGGCGGGAACTTGGGCGCGCGCCCGAAGCCGCCCCAGCGCGGATCGAGCTGCGAGGCCAGCCCTTGCTCGGCCTCGGCGAGCAGCGCCTCGGTCAGCGGCTCGTGAGATGGCTCGACAGCGGCCCACCGCCGCAGCTCGCCGACGAGCGCCTCGGCCTGCGCCGCGATGTCCTCCGGCCGCTCCCGGTATGCGTCTGCGACCGCGTGCAAGACCTGCCGGAACGCGGGCAGCCCGTGCCGCGGCTCGGGCGGGAAGTACGTGCCGCCGTAGAACGGCTCGCCGTCGGGCGTGAGGAAGACCGTGAGCGGCCAGCCGCCCTGACCGGTGAGCGCGACGACGGCGTCCATGTAGACCGCGTCGACGTCCGGCCGCTCCTCGCGGTCGACCTTGACGGTGACGAAGAGTTCGTTCATCACGGCCGCGGTGGCCTCGTCGTCGAAGGACTCGCGCTCCATCACATGACACCAGTGGCAGGCGGAATAGCCGATCGAGACGAGCAGCGGCTTGCCCTCGGCGCGGGCGCGACCGAGCGCCTCCTGCCCCCACGGCTGCCAGTCGACCGGGTTGTCGGCGTGCTGGAGGAGGTACGGGCTCGTCTCCTGCGCAAGCCGGTTCATCGGGGTAGCGTAGGGGCGATGTCCCAGCTGCCCGGCGGCACCGTCACGTTCGTCTTCACCGACATCGAGGGCTCGACGCGCCTGCTGCAGGAGCTCGGCGACGAGGACTACGGCCGCGTCTCGGGCGACCACAGGCGCCTCGTGCGCGAGACGTTCGGAGCGCACGGCGGAACGGAGATCGATACGCAGGGCGACGCCTTCTTCTTCTCGTTCCCGCGGGCACGTGACGCAGTCGCCGCGGCTGTCGACGCCCAGCGCGCCCTGCACGAGCACCAGTGGCCGGGCGGCAAGGAGGTGCTCGTGCGCATGGGGATCCACACCGGCGAGCCGCACATCGGCGAGGAGGGTTACCTCGGCCTCGACGTCGTGCGGGCGGCGCGCATCTCCGCCGCGGGCCACGGCGGCCAGATCCTCATCTCCGAGACGACCCGCGCGCTGATCGGCAACCAGCTCCCCGAGGGCGTCGCCGTCCACGACCTCGGCCAGCAGCACCTGAAGGACGTGCAGCACGAGCACATCTACGAGCTCACGATCGACGGGCGCTCGCTGGCGAGCAAGCCGCTAAAGACGGAGCAGCCGAGCTCACCCGAGGAGGACATGTCGAAGCGGTTCGAGCAGAAGATCAACGCCTTCGTCGAGGGCCGGCTCGAGTCGGCTCTCGACGGCCTGCTCAACAAGAAGGGTCAGCGCGAGTAGCCGACCACCGAGGCGTGTCGGCGGAAGCCGATCGACTCGTACAGCCCGCACGCCGCGTCGTTCTCGCAGTACACGATCGCCTGCCGGCCACCCTCCTCGCGCCAACGCCGAAGCGCAAAGGTGCAGACCGCAGCGCCGAGCCCGCGACGCCGAAACTCCTCGCGCACGCCGACCGGCTCGAGCTCCCCAACACCGTTCTCGTCGTCCGGCCAGATCAAGCAGTAGGCGGCGAAACGTCCGTCCGGAGCCCCGACAACGCAGTCGAGGGACGCACGGTACGGCCACGAGGCCTGGACGACGGCGTAGCTGGACTCCGTGACGCGGGACGGCGCCCAGACGTCTCGATGGACCGCCACTCGCTCGGCGAAGTCGTCGGGCTCGACCGTTCGGTAGCGGAAGCCCTCCGGCAACTCGGCCGGCTCGGGCGCGTCCGGCAGATCACGCGCGTAGAAGTGCAAGAGCGAGCCGCGACGGGTGAGCTTGGCCTCGTCGTCCGCGGTGAAGCCGTTGCGCAGGAGAGCTGTGTGCACCTCCTCGTCGTCCGCGAACGCGACCGAGGTGCGCACGGCGGGGTCGGCCAGCATCTCGTCGAGCAGCTCGAGCCGGTCGCGGCAGACGTCGTACTCGAGCAGACCGCGGTCGCCTTTCAGCCACGACCAGGCGACGGTGCGGCCGCCGTCCTTCCAGATCCGGATCGTCCACTCGCCCTCCCGCCCCTCGTGCTGGCGGAGCCCCCAGGTGATGTCGCCGACGTGCCACGGCGCGCGCACGCCGAGGTCGCGCCGCTGCTCGAGGGCGAGCTCGTGCATCGCTGCGATGATCTCCGGCGTGAGTCGCACGTACGAGGAGTTGGAGGTCGGGGCCGTCTACAAGAGCCGCTTCGGCCGCACCGTACTGGAGGCCGACAACTTCTGGTTCACGCTGCTGACGCTGAACACGAACCCGATCCATTTCGACGCCGAGTACGCCGCCACGACGGAGTGGGAGCGGCCGCTCGTCGACTCGACCTTCACGCTCGCGCTCGTCACAGGCCTGTCGGTCGCGGACGTGTCCGAGCGCGGCGTCAACCTCGGCTGGGACGAGGTGCGCCTCCTCAAGCCCGTCTTCGCGGGCGACACGATCCGCGCCGAGACGGAGGTTCTCTCCAAGCGAAAGTCTCAGTCGCGACCGGAATCGGGCATCGTGCGGGTGCGCACGCGCGGGCTCAACCAGCGTGACGAGGTCGTGATCTCGTTCGAGCGCTCGATCATGCTGCCGCTGTGAGCGTAGGCTCGACGGAGCTCACCCGGGAGCGGAGGCGCCGACCTGCGCGGCGCCGGAGCGGGAAATGATCGAGACAGAACGGTTGCTTTTGAGACGCCCGACCGAGGCAGATGTCGAGTCGCCGCCCGCCTGGCTCTCGGACCCCGAGGTCATGGACTGGCTCGGCGGGGTCATGGAGCAGCCGACCGACCTCGTCCGGCTCTGGATCGAGCAGTGGGAACGATTCCCGTCGGGGAAGTTCCTGGTCGAGCAGAGGTCCGACGGCGCAGTCATCGGGCGGGTCGGCGCGAACTATTACGACGTCGAGACCTGGGAGCGATCAGCGACGGGCGAGCCCGAACTCGGGTGGGCGCTCGCGCGCGAGCATTGGGGGCACGGCTACGCGACCGAGGCGGCACTTGCCGTCCGCGAGTGGTTGGGGGCGCCGCACGTCATCTCGCTCATCGCATCCGACAACCTCCGTTCACAGCGAGTCGCGGAGCGCCTCGGTGCAACTCCCGGCGAAACGATCGAGCTCCCCGGTTACGGGCCGCACGTCGTCTGGGAGCATCCGCGGTGCTAGAGACCGAGCGGCTATTGCTCCGCAAGCCGCGCGCGGAGGACGCGTCCGGCTTGCTCGAGGCGTTCGCCGATCCCGAGGCGATGCGCTTCGTCGGCGACGGCTCGACCACCGACCTCGCGGGTGCCGAGCAGGCCGTCGAGCGCTGGCTCGAACGCTGGGCGAGCTGGGGCATCGGCATGTTCGTCGTCGAGCGCAAGGAGGACGGACGCGTGCTCGGTCGCGTGGGCTTCCTGCGCTGGAATCCCGAGACCTGGGAGGTCGGCGGCTCTGAGACCGAGATCGGCTGGGGGCTCGCGCGCGAGCACTGGGGCAATGGCTACGCGCCCGAGGCGGCGCTCGCGCTGCGCGACTGGGCGTTCGAGGAGCGCGGGCTGACACGGCTCATCTCGCTCATCCAGCATGGCAACCTCGCCTCGGTGCGGGTCGCAGAGAAGCTCGGCGAGCGCCTCGAGCGCGACGTGGAGGTTCGCGGCCTCCCGACCTGGCTCTACGCACTGGAACGATGAGCGAGCTCACGCCTCTGCGGGGGATCCGTGTCGTCGACCTCACGGCTTCCGTCGCCGGCCCGTCGGCGTCCCAGCTCCTCGCGGCGCTCGGCGCCGACGTCGTCAAGATCGAGCCGCTCGCCGGCGACCACGCCCGCGCCTGGGGGCCGCCGTTCGTGCAGGAAGAAGGCGCCCTGTTCCTCGCCTCGAACGCCGGCAAGCGCTCGCTGGCACTCGACCTCGCCGACGACCGGGGACGCGAGATCGTGGTTCGCCTCGCCGACCGGGCCGACGTGTTCGTGCAGAGCCTCCGGCCCGGAGCGGCCGCGAAGCACGGCCTGGACGCCGACACGCTCCGAGCACGCAACCCGCGGCTCGTCCACTGCTCGATCGGCGCATTCGGGGCGCAAGGCCCGCTGAGCGACCAGCCGGGCTACGACCCGCTGCTGCAGGCGGCTTCGGGGATCATGAGCGTGACGGGCGAACCGGGCGGAGCGTCGGTACGCGTCGGCGTCTCGCTGATCGATCTCGGCACCGGCGTCTGGGCCGGGCTCGGTGTGCTCGCTGCGCTGTACGAGCGCGAGCGGACCGGCACCGGGCGCACGCTCGAGCTCTCCCTCTACGAGACGGCTCTCTCGCTGCTCTCGTCCCAGCTCGTGGGCTATCTCGGCAGCGGCTTCGTGCCCGGGCGCGAAGGGAGCGCTTTCCCTCAGATCGTGCCGTACCAGGTGTTTGCGACCCAGGACGAAGACCTCATGGTCGTCGCCGGCAACGACAAGCTCTTCGCCGGCTTCTGCCGCGCACTCGGGGTGCCCGGGCTCGCCGACGACCCGCGTTTCCGCACGAATCCCGACCGCGTGGCGAACCGGGCGGAACTTGTCGCGCTACTCGAGGAGCGAACTCGGGAGCGAACGTCAGCGGAGCTGCTCGAGGCGCTCGTCGCTGCGGGCGTTCCGGCTTCGCAGGTCTACGACATCGCCGACGCGGCTCGGCATCCCCAGACCGAGGCGCTCGGGATCCTGCAATCGCTCGGAGACCTCGTCACCGTCGCCACGCCGCTCTCGGCCGACGGTGAGCGCGTTCGCCACCATGCGCCGCCGCCGGCGCTCGGAGCGCACACCGGCGAGATCCTCCGCGAGCTCGGCTACGTAGAGGACGAGATCGCCGGGCTGGCCTCCGCCGGCGTCGTCCGCCTCGGCTGACGAGTCCTCAAACCGGCGGCCAAACGCCGGCGCGGTAGACGTAGCCCTCGAGCGTGCGGCCCAACACGCCTTCGAGCCACTGCGAGACGGCGACGAGCGCGTCGAGGTCCACCCCGGTCTCGACGCCTTCTCCCTCCAGCAGGTAGACGAGATCCTCGGTCGCGACGTTGCCCGTCGCGCGGGGCGAGAAGGGACAGCCGCCGAGACCACCGACGGAAGCGTCGAGGACGCGCGCCCCGGCCTCGACCGCGGCGAGGCAGTTCGCGTAGCCGGTATTGCGCGTGTTGTGGCCGTGGAACCCGGCTGCGCAGGCCTGCGCGACGAGCGAGCGCACCGCAGACGGAGTCGCGACGCCGATCGTGTCGGCGAGCACGACCTCCGCGTCGGCGAACCGAGAGGCGAGATCCGCAACGACACCGGGATCGACGCGGCCCTCGAACGGACAACCGAAGGAACACGAGATCGTCACGGTCGCCGGCGTCTCCCCCGCCGCCGCGAGAATCGCCTCGGTCCGTTCGACGGCCTCGGCGAGCGTCGCGTTCCCGTTGCGCTCGTTGAAGCTTTCGGTGGCCGCGAACGTCACGTTGACGCGGTCGAGCCCGGCAGCGGCGAAACGCTCCCAGCCGCGCTCGTTGAGGACGAGGCCGGAGAGCTCGACGGCCTCCGTTCGCCGGACGGCGGCCACGACGTCCTCCGCGCCGGCCATCTGCGGCACGCGGTCCGCGCGAACGAAGCTGACCGCCTCGATCCGGCGCAGTCCGGCCGAGCCGAGCCGGTCGACGAGCTCCGCCCGCGTCGCGGGCGGCAGCACCTCGGGCTCGTTCTGGAGCCCGTCGCGTGTCCCGACGTCGCAAAGCAGCACCTGCACGGCACGAGCGTACTCGGTCGGGACGAGGCCGCCAGAAGCGCTAGTAACAGACTGTTACTAGCACGGACAGTGTCCGAAACGGCGAGGTTGATTCTCTGTACGAGCCGCGTTCCGGATCACTTAGTAACAGTCTGTTACGAGGTTGGACACGGCCTGCTAGCGGGTGCCGAGCTCCATCCCGAGGAGTCCGGGCAGCGCAGCCGTTGCGCGGGCGGCGACCGGCGGCCGGCGTCCCTCCTCCTCGGCGGTTTCGCAGGCCATGATCGCCCAGCGGACGAGACCGCCGCCGACCCGCCGGAACGGCTCTCGCGGCAGCCGTGGCAGGTCGCGCGCGACAAGCGGCAGTCTCGCCCACTCGTCGTCGGCGCCCACGACGAGCGAGGCGAGGATCTGGCCGCCGAGCCAGCTCGGCCCGACGCCGTTCCCCGAGTAGCCGGCGCCGTAATGGATCCGCGTTCCCGGCTTGGTGCGGAAGAACGGGAGGTGGTCGGCCGAGACGTCGATGGGGCCGCCCCACGCGCGCTCGACGCGCACGTCCTTCAACCCGGGAAGCAGCCGCCGCAGCCCCGCCTCGGCGCGGGCGGCCGTCGGGCGGTCGTGCGAGAAACGGTCATCGATCCGACCGCCGAACCCGATTGGCCCGGTGCCGCTGCCCATGAGCACGCGGCCGTCGTGGGTCGTGCGGAAGTAGTGGAGGAACATCCGCCCGTCGACAACGGCCTCGCCGCCCGTCCAGCCGATCTCGGCCAACCGCTCGGGCGCCGGTTCCGTCAGGACGACGTACGAGCCGAAGTTCGTGAGACTCCGCGAGGCCGGCGCCCAGCCGGTCAGCGCCGCGTTCGTCGCGAGCACGACCTCGGAGGCGCGGAGGATCCCGCCCGGCGTGACGAGCTCGGTCGGCGAGCCGGCGCGCACCTCCGTGACCCGCGTCCCCTCGTGCAGCGTGACGCCGGCGCCGAGCGCCGCCCGCCGCAGCGCCCGCACCAGCAATCCCGGATGGACGGTCGCGCCGTCGGGGAAGAAGACCCCGCTACGAAAGACGGGTGAGGAGATCCGGCTCGCCACGCCGTCGGCGCCGAGCGAGACCGCCTGATCCTCCCTGCCGACGCGCGCCGCAGCCTCGACCGCTCCCTCGATCGCCGAGTCCTGTGCGGGCGCGGCCGACACCTCGAGCATGCCCGCCTCGCGCAGCCAGACGTCTTCGCTGCGAGACTCGGCCCAGCCGCGGATCCCCGGCACGATCCGCTCGCCTGCGCGCGCGAGGTCGAGCGCCCGCTCCTCACCGAGCAGCGGGAGCAGCGACGCGAGCACCGCCCAGTAGCCGTGGACGAAACCGCCGTTGCGGCCACTCGGCCCATCTCCGCAGATCTCGGCCTCGAGCAGGACGACGCGGAGCTCGGGCGCCCGCTCGCGCAGCGCGAGCGCCGTCCACAAACCCGTGTACCCGCCGCCGACGATCGCGACATCCGCGGTCGCATCCACGGACAGAGCCGGCGCCGGCGGCGGATCTCCTTCCGCCGCCAGCGCCTGCTCGAGCCACCAGGACGGCAGCCGCGGCTCGACCGTCAAATGAGCCCCGGCGGGGCCACCTCGGTCTTGCGGCGGAAGTACGGCCTGAGCTTCGCCCAAGCGAGCAGCATGAAGGGAATGCCAAGGAGCAACGAGCCGATCCCGATCACGATCGGCACCTGGATGCCGAGCCACGGCGCCGAGTAGTTGTAGTCCGGATTGCTCTCCACGATCCACGCCTTGACGAAGATGAAGGCCATCATCGCTCCGCCGAGCACGGGCATCAGCCCCGCCAGCACAAAGCCTCGCACGCTCTTGAAGAGCTCGTGCCTGAAGTACCAGCCACACGCGAGACCGGTGAAGCCGTAGTAGAAGCAGACGGCGAAGCCCAGCGCCGTGACCGAGTCACCGAGGACGTTCTGACTCGGGTCGAAGCCGACGAGTAGCGCCGTCCACACGATTGAGAGGGCGCCCATCCCGAGCGTGGAGACGGTCGGTGTCAGGTATCGCGGATGAATCTTGCCGAACACCTCCGGAATAGCGCCCCATTTCGCCATCGAAAGCGTCGTCCGCGCGGTGGGCAAGATCGTCGTCTGCGTGGATGCCGATGCCGACGTGAGCACGGCGATGATCAGCAGCCTGTACCAGGGAGAGCCGAAGACGCTCTTTCCGAGCGGCTTGAGGATGTCGTTCTGGTTGGCTCCGAGGAACTTCGGGCCGGCATACGCGATCGCCGCCGTCGAGACGAGCACGTAGATCAGAACGAGCAGGATCGTCGAGAGCACAGCCGCCTTGCCGGGCCCTTCCGCCGAGTCGCGCGACTCCTCGTTTACGGACACCCCGGAGTCCCACCCCCAGTAGATGAAAATCCCGAGCAGCACGCCGAGAATGAGCGAGTTGAAGGACATGTCGAACGGGTTGAACCACGACGCGTTCACGTGGAGGGAGCCGGGCAGCCCGTTGCCGTTGTACGTCTTCACGAGCGCGACAATCGTGAACGCGGCGAGGATGACGATCTCGGCGCTCAGCAGGAAGACCTGCGTCTCCGCAGAGAGCTCGATCCCTCGGTAACAGATCCAGGTCATCAGCGCGATCCAGACGATCGAGCCGACGATGATCCAGAATGTCGAGTTCGCCCCGTGCGTCCAGTTGAAGAGCAGGTACGTGTACGTCGACGCGATCACGGAGAGCGACGCCATCACGATCACATCGGCGACGAAGATCGCCCAGCCGTTCATCCAACCGATCCACGGGCCGAACGCGCGCGTCGTCCAGGCGAACGTCGTGCCCGCGTCGGGGTCGGCCTTGTTGAGGTAGCGGTAGCCGAGCGACACGAGGACGATTGGCACGAAGGAGACGAGCAGGACCGCCGGAGCCTTCACGCCGACACCATTGATCACGACGATGAAGCCGAGCGTCGCCGCGAGCGAGTACGCGGGAGCCGTCGAGGCGACCCCGATGACGAGGTTCGACATGAAGCCGAGCGCGTCGGCCTTGAGACCCTTGTCGCCGGTCGCGATGTGCCCCTCGAGGAGAGGGGTTGTCGATTCAGACGCCAACGGTGCCTCCCGCGGTCAGAGCGTCGGACGGCAACTCGATCGTCGCCGTCTGGGAGCGTACGCCGCGGCCGGACCAGTAACCGATCAGGGCGAACGCAACGACCACAGCGAGCGTTCCGAGAGTGAGCAGCTCGAACTCGCTCTGACTGACGCCCCAGCTGCCCTTGAACCCGTAGCCGACCCCGAATACCCGCTCGAGTGTGTCCGGGAAGACCGCGACCCACGAGCCCAGGAGGATCCAGAAGGTGACGAGGATCGTGGAGGCCCAGATCCCGGTCTTCCCCCATGGATGCCGGTACGGCCGATAAACGTGCCCGTGCGAGTAGCGCAGCCTCAGGACGGCCGGGAAGACCCAGAGATACGACAGCAGTGTCGTCGAGATTGCGATGTCGAGGACGACGGTGAATGCACTCGCGGTGCTCTGGTGCTTGAGCAGCTCGACCGCGGCGACGCAGAAGACGGTCGAGGCGATGCCCGACATCACGTTCACCCTGACCGGCGTGCCGAGCTTTCTGTTGAACACGCCGAAGTAGGGAAAGAACGCCCCGTCGTACGCGGCCACGGCCTGGATGCGGTCGGAGCCCATCATCCAGACGGCGCCCGAGGTCATGAGCGCGAAGATGAAGCCCAGGGTCATGAGGATCAGGAGCACGTGCGCCGCGCCGCCGTAGACGCCGTTGAACGTGATGCTGATCGCGTCGATGAAGCCGCCGATCGACGTCACCTGGCTGGCCGGCAGGACGACGAGGATGGCGAAGATCGGGATCACGTACATCAGGACGCCGGTGACGCCGCTGCGAAGAATCGACAGCGGCACGTCCTTCTGCGGGTTCTCCATCTCCTCGGCCGCTCCGTTCTGGAGCTCGAACCCGACGTAGTTGAACAGCAACAACGGCACGAGCGCGAAGAAGACCGCGCGCGTCGGGCTCGTCTGCCCCCACTGAAAGCCCGCAGCACCGTGCTTGACGCCGTAGATGATCACCGTCAGCGAGAAGAAGCCGAGTACCACGGCCCGGAGGACGGCGCCGAGGTTCGGGATCTGCTTGCCGCGGCGGAGCGAGATGATCGCGACGCCGATCGAGACCCAGATAAAGACCAGCTTGAAGGCGAAGTCGCCCCACGTCGCGTCGCCGATCCCCGAGATGTTGCGGTTCCACGCGGCGGTCGCCGTGAACGCGAGCGAGCCACCGACCCAGAGCGGGTTCGTGATCCAGTAGAGGATCGCGAAGGTG
>DASXKE010000200.1:0-1877 GCA_036496985.1 Gaiellaceae bacterium
GTTCAAGACCAGCGGCTTCCGGTTCCACACGGCCTCCAAGAATGGGCTTGGTTGAGCCATGCGCCCGGCATGATTCGAACATGCGACCTCTGCCTCCGCAGGGCAGCGCTCTATCCCCTGAGCTACGGGCGCTCGGGACAGCCAGTGTAGCGCCGTGCTAGTCGCGGCCCAGCAGGCGCGAGAGCAGTCCCGGCCGCTGCGGACGGCCCGGCAGGTCGGCGGCCGCGACGCACTCGAGGTGCGCATGACGGCGCCGCGTCGTGTCCCCCTCGGGAGCGATGAGGACGTGGTCGCTCATCGCGTGGAGCTGGTAGCCGCAGAGCGGACAGCGGTAGGTCGCCGGCTTCATGCTCCGCACCGGCCTGATGCTGTACCAGTCAGCCGGTTCGAGCCGCGAGCGCGAGCGGCGCGTCATCCGGCACCTCCGTCCGCACGTAGGCGAGCGCGACGACCGTGCCGTCTTCGCGCCGAGCGGCGCTCGTGACGCGACCGACCTCCCGCCCGTCGTGCAGGAGCGGCGTGCCGTACTCCGGTAGCTCGTCAAGCTCGATCACGCGGAGCGCGCGGTTCGGATGGCCGCGGAAGTGGAGTCGCGCCACCGGCTCCTGCCCCGGGTAGCAGCCCTTGGAGAAGGAGACGTGCGTCTCGTCGAGGCCCGCTTCGGCGGGAAGGATCCGGTCATCGATCTCACGCTCCCAGCGCGGCACACAGCTCTCGATCCGCCGCAGCTCGAGCTCTTCCCCGTTCAGAGTCGGCGCAAGGCCGGAGTCGAGCGTCTCTCGAGCGCCCGGCCAGTCGGTCGCAAAGCCTTCGGGTCCGCCGAAGACGAGCACGGAGTCGTGCTCCTCCGGCTCGATCTCGCAGTGGGCGCGCAGCCGCATCCGCACGAGCTGGGCGCGCACGACCTCGCCCAGGCCGGGCTCGGTCAGAAGCAGGAAGTCGTCGTCGGTGCGCCGCAGCACGACGAGCGGGGCGATCACCCGCGCCTTCGCCGTCAGCAGGAGCGCGGGGCATGCCTCGCCGGGCGACAGCGCTTCGACGTCGTTCGACACCATCCGCTGCAGATAGTCGGCCGCGTCAGGACCTGCCACGCGGACGTACTCGCGCTCTCGCCTTGCCGAGTCCATCAGGATTAGTGTGCCCTCCGATGCCTCTCTTCCGCTCGAAGGCCGAGGACAAGGTGCGCAAAGCGGGCTACGACCCGGCGCGGCTTCCGCCGGGGCAGTACCTGACGGAGAAGTGGCCGGTGCTGCACGCCGGCGACGTCGCGCAGGTCGACCTTGCGACCTGGCAGCTGCGGCTTTACGGCGAGGTCGAAGAAGAGGTCACGCTCGACTACGAGCAGCTGCGCGCCCTGCCCGCGACCGACGTCACGACCGACATCCACTGCGTCACCCGCTGGAGCCGCTTCGACGCCCGGTTCCGCGGCGTCCACTGGCGCGAGCTCGCACAGCTCTGCCGGCCCAAGCAGTCCGCCCATTTCGCGATTGCGCACGCCGAGGCGGGCTACACCGAGAACGTCCCGCTCGCCGCGCTCGACGAGGACAACGCGCTCGTGGTCTACGAGGCGGACGGCGAGCCGCTGGCGGCGGAGCACGGCGGGCCGGTGCGCCTCGTCGTCCCGTCCCGCTACTTCTGGAAGAGCGCAAAGTGGCTGAACGGCATCGAGCTGGCGCCGGCCGACCGCCCGGGTTTCTGGGAGCGGTACGGCTACAACAACGACGCGGATCCGTGGAAGGAAGAGCGCTACGGCTTCTAAAGGTTCGGCTGGGTGTTGCCGATACGGACGAGCGAACCACCTCCCCCTACGAGAAACGGCGCCCCACAAGGGCGCCGTTTCTCGTCTGGGACCGGGCCTGGCCGGGAGACACCGAGAC
>DASXKE010000201.1:0-8110 GCA_036496985.1 Gaiellaceae bacterium
CCGCGAATCGCGGAGACGGCACATGGGATGCTCAACGCGATCGGCCTCGCGAACCCCGGCCGGGAGCGTTTCATCGCCGAGCATCTGCCGCAGCTGGCCGAGCTCGGGATTCCGTTGTGGGTGAGCGTCGGCGGCTTCTGCGCCGACGACTACGCAGAGACGTGCTCGCGCCTCGCGGGGATCGAGGCGATCGAGCTCAACCTCTCGTGCCCGAATGTCGACGAAGCCGCCGACTCGGCTGCCGAGATCGTCGCCGCCTGTCGTAGCGCCACGCAACTCCCGCTCTACGCGAAGCTGTCGGCCGCGCATCCGGATGTCGCCGACGTCGCGCGAGCGGTCGCGGCGGCCGGCGCCGACGGCCTGTCGCTCATCAACACGCTTCGCGCGACGGCGCTCGACGCAGGCCTGCGGCCGGCACTCGCTCGTGGCAGCGGCGGCCTCTCAGGGCCGGTGCTGAAGCCGATTGCCCTCCATGCCGTGACTGTCTGCCACGAGGCGATGGGCGTGCCGATCGTCGGGATGGGAGGGGTCCAGACCGGCCGCGACGCGCTCGAGTTCGCGGCGTGCGGCGCTCGCGACGTCGCGCTCGGAACGGTGCTCTTCACCGACCCCGGTGCCCCGGCGCGGGTTCGCGCCGAGCTGGCGATAGCATGCGAGTCCGCCGGCGTTGTCATATCAGACGACGGGGCGAGCCTGGCAAAAAGCCCGGAAACCGCGCGAAAAGTCCCCGCTTGAAGCTCGCGGGCACATTGGTAAGATCGGCGCCTCGTGTCCCCGACCAAGATGCAGGCGCATGCTCCGCTTCGTTCCCTCGACCAGCGGATGGACGCCCTCAAGAGAGCGAATGACGTCCGCGTCAAGCGCGCGAAGCTGAAGAAGGATCTCAAAGAGGGCACCGTCAGGATCGAGAAGATCCTCAGCAACCCGCCGGAGTACGTCTCGACGGCAAAGGTCATCGACATCCTGATGGCGGTGCCGAAGTTCGGGCGCGTGAAGGCCGCGCGGTTCCTCAACACATGCCGGATCAGCCAGTCCAAGACAGTCGGCGGGCTGTCCGATCGGCAGCGCGCCGAGCTGATCGGCCTCTTCAACTCGAGGTAGTGGAGAGGGGCCGGATGCCGACGGTGCTCGTCGTCACGGGCCCGTCGGGCGCCGGCAAGGGGACGCTCATCCGTGAGCTCGTCGAACGCGTGCCGGAAATCGAGGCGACCGTATCGGCCACGACCCGCGAACGCCGGCGCGGGGAGAAGAACGGTCGCGAGTACCGGTTCCTCTCCGACGACGACTTCCTCGCGAAGGTCGATCACGGCAAGTTCCTCGAGCACGTCGAGTACGTCTCCGGTCACCGCTACGGCACGCTCCGCTCGGAGCTCGACCGGATCGCGGCGAACGGCCACGTGCCACTGCTCGAGCTCGAGACCGAGGGAGCGCTCGACGTCAAGGACAAGGTCCCGGGCGCGGTGACGATCTTCATCTCGGCCCGGGTGGACGAGCTCGAGCGGCGCCTGCGCGAGCGCGCGACCGAGAGCTCGGGCGAGATCCACGAGCGCATCGAGCTCGCGCGGAAGCAGCTCGAGCAGGCCGGCGAGTTCGACCACGTGATCGAGAACGACGTCCTCGAGCGTGCGGCCGACGAGCTGACTGCGTTGGTCCGCGGCCTCCTGAGTCCCGCAGCTACCATGCCGCGGCGATGATTGAACCCCGCGTCGACGACCTGCTGCAGAACGTGGATTCGCGCTACGCCCTCGTGATCGTGGCAGCGAAGCGCGCGCGGCAGATCAACAACTACCACCAGCAGCTCGGTGAGGGCACCTTCGGCGACAACCTGCCGCCCCTCGTCGAGAGCCGGTCGAAGAACTACCTGACCATGGCCCTCGAGGAAGTCTCCCAGGGCATGCTCAAGTACGACTACACGGCGTAGCCGGAAGCCCGCGCGTCAGCCGCCCCTGCGGCGGGTAGGCATCATTTCGTCATGCCCCGCGTCCTCCTCGGCGTGACCGGTGGAATCGCCGCCTACAAGGCGTGCGAGCTATGCAGATTGCTCGTCAAGGACGGCCATGACGTCGTGCCTCTCGTGACACCCGGCGCCGAGCGCTTCGTCACCGCCGAGACGTTTCGCGCGCTTGCACGGCGGCCGCCCGCGGACGACGTCTACCTCCATCTCACGCGCGCCGACCTCCTCGTCGTCGCGCCGTGCACCGCGAACACGCTCGCAAAGCTCGCGCACGGCCTCGCCGACAACGTCCTCACCGAGGCGGCGCTCGCGCACCGGGGGCCGATGCTCGTCGCGCCGGCGATGAACCCGCGAATGTGGGCTCATCCCGCCACCCGCGCGAACGCCGAGACCTTGCGCGCCCGCGGCGTCGTCCTCGTCGGGCCGGACGAAGGCGAGACGGCGGAGGGAGAGCTCGGCGTGGGACGGATGGCCGAGCCGGACGAGATCTTCGGTGCGGCGACCGCGCTCCTCTACGCAAGTAACAGTCTGTTACAAGGAAAGACAGTGCTTGTTTCGGCCGGCGGCACGCGCGAGCCCCTCGACGCGGTCCGCTTCGTCGGCAACCGCTCCTCGGGCCGGATGGGCGTCGCCCTGGCTGCCGAGGCGCGTAGGCGTGGCGGCGAGGTGACGTTGCTCGCCGCGAATCTCGCCGTGCCGGCGCCGGAAGGAGTGACGGTCGTCGAGACGCCGACCGCCGCCGAGCTCGAGCGCGAGGCGCTCGTCCGCGCGGCCGACGTCGACGTCGTGATCATGGCTGCGGCTGTCGCGGACTACCGGCCCGCCGAGGCACTCGCGGCGAAACGTCCGAAGGACACCGCAACCTGGATGCTCGAGCTCGAACCGACGATCGACGTCCTCGCAGCACTCGGCGAGCGCCGTCGCGACGGCCAGGTCCTCGTGGGGTTCGCCGCCGAGACGGGTGACGCGGGTCTCGCACGCGCACGAGACAAGCTCGCTCGCAAGGGAGCCGACCTCTTCGTCCTCAACGACGTCTCCCGACCGGACATCGGTTTCGACGTCTCAGACAACGAGGTGATCCTCCTCACGGCATCCGGCGAGCGCACGGCTGCGAAGGCACCGAAGGAAGCGATCGCGGCCGCGGTCCTCGACGAGGTGGAGGCCCTGCTGGGGAATGGCTGAGCGTGCAGTCGAACCGGTTCCGAGCGGGCAGATCTCGACGATCGTCGAGAACCTCGGCCGGGTCGTCCACGCACCCGACGAGACGCTCCGCCTGATCGTTCTCTGCCTCGTCGCGGAAGGACACGCGATGATCGAGGACTTCCCCGGCGTCGGCAAGACGATGCTCGCGAAGGCGCTCGCGCGCTCGCTCGAAGCCCGTTTCGCGCGCCTCCAGTTCACGCCCGACCTGCTCCCGTCGGACGTGACCGGCGTCAATGTCTTCAACCAGCAGCAGAACGAGTTCGAGTTCCGGCCCGGCCCCGTCTTCGCGAACCTCCTTCTCGTCGACGAGGTGAACCGCGCCTCGCCGAAGACGCAGGCCGCTCTGCTCGAGTGCATGGAGGAGCGGCAGGTCTCGGTCGACGGCACCACGTACCGGCTCGAGCCTCCGTTCATGGTGATGGCGACCCAGAACCCGATCGAGTACGAGGGGACGTATCCGCTGCCCGAGGCGCAGCTCGACCGCTTCACGATGCGGCTCTCGCTCGGCTACCCGCCGCTCGCCGAGGAGGCGCGGATGCTCAGCGAACAGACCAGCGAACCCCCGCTCGAGTCGCTCGCGGCGGTCGCCGACGCCGCCGACGTCCTGCGGCTGGTCGAAGCTGCGCGCGCCGTCTATGTCGAGGAGAGCGTCGGGCGCTACGTCGTCGCCCTGCTGCGCCAGACCCGCGCCGACTCACGCCTCTACCTCGGCGCGAGCCCGCGCGCCGGGATCGCGCTGCTCCGGGTGGCGAAGGCGCGTGCGCTCGCCGAGGGGCGCGAGTACGTCACTCCCGACGACGTGAAAGCCGTCGCTGCGCCGGTGCTCGCCCACCGGCTGATCCTCGCGCCGGAGGCTCGCTCGGCCGCGCTCGGAGCGGAGGAGCTCGTCGCCGACGCGCTTGCGCACACTCCGGTTCCCGTCTGATGACGGCCCGGGGTCGAGCAGTCCTCGCGCTCGGAGTCGTCTGCTGGATCGTCGCAATCGTGTTCGGATCGCCGGCGCTCTATCCGGTCGCGGCCGGCCTCGTCATCGTCGTTCCGCTCGCCGTTGCGTGGGTGCGGACCACCGTGCGGCAGCCGCGCGTACGGCGAAGCTGGCGGCACGAGAACCTCGTCGAGCGTGGCGGGGTCCGGATCGAGCTCGTGCTCGAGCGCGAGCCCGGTATTCCGCTGCCGAACGTCGTCGCCCATGAGCAGGTCGGGCGCATCGGCGCTGAAGAGGTCGAGCTTCGAGCGGGCCGAGGAGGCTTCTATACCGGGTCGTACCGGCTCGACGACGTGCCGCGCGGGCGCCACCGCTTCGCCCCGTTACGGCTGTCGATCGGAGACCCGTTCGGCCTCGCGGAGTCGAGCCTGGCGCTCGACGACCAGCAGTCGCTCGTCGTCTTCCCGCGACTCACCGAGCTCGGCCGGCTGTTCTTCGACGGCGGCGCCGGCGCCGACCACGGCAGACGGCTTCTGTTGCGGCGGCCCGTCGGCTTCGAGCTCCACAGCGTTCGCGACCACCAGCAGGGCGAGTCGCTGCGCCGGGTGCACTGGCCGTCGACGGCCCGGCGCGGGTCGCTGATGGTCAAGGAGCTCGAGGACTCGCCGCGCGACGAGGTCGCCGTGCTGCTTGACGGAGATCCCGCCGCCGTCGCCGGAACGTCGCCCGACTCGTCCTTCGACGTCGCGGTCCGGGTCGCCGGCTCGCTCCTGCTCGCGCAGGTACAGCGTGCCCGGCGTTGCGTGCTCGTCCTCAACACCGCGGGCCGTGAGATGCAGGCTGTCTCGTCGGACGGGCCGGAGTGGCAGCGCGCGCTCGAGCTGCTTGCAGCGGCGGAGCCCAACGCGCGCGGGCCGGCCGCGACGCTCCTCCGATCGGCCGACGGAGCAGCCGCGCGTGCCCTCGAGCTCGTCGTCGTCACTTCCAGGATCGACGCTTCCCTCGTCGACCGCCTGCTCGAGCGCGCGCTGACGCATCGCCCGGTCGCGCTCGTCCACGTGGAGCCCGAGAGCTTCGCCGGACGCCCGCGTCGGCCGGAGCCCGCGCTCCTCCGCCTGCAGGCGGCGGGGGTGCCGATCGCGGTCGTTCGACAGGGCGACGATCTCGCCCGCGCGCTGGATGGGGCGGGTGCGAAGGAGGCGGCGCGTGTCTAGCGCGGCACGGACAGCCGCGATCAGCGCTCCGGCGCTCGTCGTCGTCGCGACGGCCTGGCTTCGCCTCGAGCAGCCGCTCACGTCGTTGTGGCACGTGCTCGCGCTCCTCGCGCTCGCGCTCGCGGCGGCTCTGCCTCGCCGCCGCTCGCTCCGGCTACTCGCCGCGGTGCTTGCTGCCTTCGCGGCAGCCCGGGTCGCCGCAGGAGTCGATCTCGTTCCGTGGCGCCTCGACCGGCCGGGATCCGGATTCGGATTCGGGCACTCGCTGTCCGCGCTCGGGACGAAGTTCGGCGACGGCTTCGGCGACTTCTACGGGACGCATCTCCCGTACGACCCGCGCGTGCACGTGGCGATGAACGAGCTCGTGCTCTCGGGCATCTTTCTCTTTGCGCTCGGCGTCACGTTGCTCGTGGCCGAGCGGAAGCCGGTGGCGAGCGCACTCGTGCTTCTCGTCGGTGCCGGGTGGCCGGCCACGATGCTCGGTGCCTCGCACGAAATCGCCATGGGCGCTGCGATCCTCGCCGCGGCGCTCGTCCTGCTCGCCGGTCTCGGCTCTCGCCGCTGGCCTGCGTTCGCGCTGCCCGCGGTAGCCGTGATCGCCGTGGCAGCTGTCGCGGTTGGCTCCGCGACAGCGGCGCGGCACGGGCTCGTGCACTGGCAGACCTGGAACCTCGCGCACGTCGCGACCGGGCCCGAGGACGTCGGTTTCGTCTGGAACGCGCAGTACGCCGGCCTCAAGTGGTCAGGGAAGCCGACGACCGTGCTGCAGGTGCGATCCAACCGGGCGCCGACCTATCTGCGCGCGACGGTACTGGACGACTTCGCCGACGACGCGTGGAAGTCCGGGCCGGCTCGCCCCGCCGACTCGCTCGAGCCCGCGACCACGCGACGGCCCCAAAACGACACCCGCGAGAGTGTGACGATCAACGCGCTCGCCGACACCCACCTCGTCGGCGGCAGCGTCCCGATCCGCTTCAAGGCCGCCGGAGGCGTCCCGCTGGTCAAGACGGAGCCGGGCTTCGCAGAGCTCGACCAGAACCTTCCGCACGGCCTCCGCTACACGGTGCGGAGCTACACCGCCCGGCCGAGCGCCGCCGAGCTGCGTCGCTCGCGGCCGCAGTATCCGTCGGAGCTCTCGAACGACGGACTGCTCGACGTGGGCCACGGCGTGACGCTGCCTGCATTCGGAGCCCCGGACCGCATCGCGCAAGTCGAGACGCTGCTCACGCAGAACCCGGATCTGAACCCGTACGTCCCGTTGGCCCGCCGTGCCGAGCAGGTGGCGGGCGGCGCCCGAACTCCATACGACGCGGTCGCCGACCTCGAGAACTGGTTCGTGGCCTCCGGCAAGTTCCGCTACACGAACCACCCGCTGGTGATCTCGCCGGTGCTCGTCAACTTCGTGACGAAGACGCATGCCGGGTACTGCCAGTACTTCGCAGGTGCGATGGCATTGATGCTCCGTTACCTCGGCGTTCCGGCGCGGGTCGCGGTCGGCTTCGCCGGGGGGACCTACGATCAGAGTGAGGAACTCTGGAACGTCGACGATCGCGAGGCGCACGCCTGGGTCGAGGTCTGGTTCAAGGGGTACGGCTGGCTCCCGTTCGATCCGACGCCGGCTGTCCCGGGCGCTGCGCCGCGCTCGATTCGAGGTGCGGCCGCGGTCACCGCGGGGGCTCGAAGCGGAGGATCGACGTCGGCTCCGACGGGTCACGAAAGGAGCACGGCACGGGGATCGTCGACGACCGCGGGAAAACTCAGTACGCAGAACGGCTTCCTGCCCGGCCACGGCGGGCACGCCCTGTCCTCGTCCTCCGCCGAGCTGAGCGGTCTCGGGGGAAGCGGTCACAGCGGCGACCGCAGCCTGCCGGTGCTGCTTCTCCTCGCCGCCGTTGCGGTTGCCATCGGAGGGATCGTGCTCGCCAAGATCGCCTTCCGCATCGGTCGCAGCGTTCGCCGCGATCCGCGTGCAGTGGCGGCGGCCTGCCGTCAGGAGCTCACCGCGTTCCTCGTCGACCAGCGGATCGAGACGCCTCGCAGCGCGACGCTCGGCGATCTCGGCGAGCTGTTCCGGCACGAGTTCGGACTGAGACCCGACGCATTCGTGGCAGCCGCGACTGCCGCCCGGTTCGGCCCGACCGAGGACGCTGCGCCTGCGGCCACGACAGCTCGGCGTGAGCTCCGTGCTCTTCTCGAGGCGGCGCGACGCAGCCTCACCCGGCGCGACCGGCTGCGCGGCCTGCTGTCACTCCGCTCGCTGGTGCGTACGGCCGTCCCGACCACGTCGTGAGCGAATCGACCTACAGCCTCTACCAGCAGGGGCGCCGCTACCTGCGAGCGGGAATGGCGGCGCAGGCAACCGTCCCGCTCGAGAAGGCAAGGCTCCGCGAGCCGGACAAAGCGTCGATCCGCGAGGCGCTCGGGATTGCGTACTTCCGGATCCGCCGCTGGCCCGAAGCGGAGGAGGAGTTCCGCAAGGTGCTCGAGCTCTCGCCGGTCGACGACTACGCGCATTACGCGCTCGGCCGCTGCCTCGAGAAGCAGGGACGGGAGGCGGAGGCGAACGCGCATTACAAGCTTGCGAGCTCACTGCAGCCGGACTCGAATCAGTACCGCGCCCGCATCCGCGAGCTCGACTAGATGCGGGCGCCCGACTAGATGCGTGCGGTGGTGCAGCGCGTCGCGCGGGCGCGAGTCGCACCCGGCGGCGAGATCGGGCCGGGCCTCTGCGTGCTGCTCGGCGTCGCGCGAAAGGATGGGGGGAGCAGGCCGCGCGTCTCGCGGGCAAGGTCGCGCGGCTGCGGATCTTCCCGG
>DASXKE010000202.1:0-68765 GCA_036496985.1 Gaiellaceae bacterium
GCAGCCGCCCCCTGCGAGGAGCGGGACGGCTGAGGGCCGCCCCTATCGGAGAGCACGACCACGGGTCAGGTTGGCCGGGCTCTGTCGGTGCTTTCTCTACTACTCACGCGCGCGCCGATCGGTTCTCGTACGTCGCTACACGATTCTTCGAACCAGGCGGCCGGATCCGACGTCTAAGCGAGTGAAGGGGCGGGCCCCGGAGAAGGGGGCCGCGACCGAGGCCCGCCCCCTCCGAGGTTACGCTCGCGCGCCCCGTTGCGAAAGGGTCAGATCCGGCCCTGTCAGCTCCGTGCCTCGACGCGGTCGAGCCGGTCGTGCAGGCGTCGGAGCTCGGCGAGGATCTGATCCTGCTTGTCGATCGCCTCGCGGTGCTTGTCCTCGGCATCCTGGTTGACGAAGTGGCCGGCAATCGACGCGGTCGCGAGGCCGAGGAAGCCGATGCCGACGATCATCAGGAACGAGGCGATCACGCGGCCAAGCGGTGACGTCGGGAACGTGTCGCCGTAGCCCACGGTGGTGACGGTCACGATCGCGAACCAGAGGCCGCGCCACGGATTCGGGAAGCGCGTCGGGTCGGTCTCGTGCACGGCGATCCCGGTGACAGTGACGAGCAGCAGCGTGAGAGCCGCGACGTACGGCAGGTTGCGGCGGCGTGTGAGCAGGCCTTCGGCGCGGAAGATCCGGGCGGCGATCACCCACAGGCGCGCCAGACGCCAGCCGCGTAGCCAGCCCGGCCCGAGTGCCGCGAAGAACAGGCCCCAGCCCGGAAAGATCGCGAAGACGACGACCGCGTCGGCCCAGTGTGCGCGGAGCGCGGCGCGTCGGTCGTCGGCGTGGTGCAGCGTGAGCGCGAGCTCGACGGTGAAGGCGAGCCAGACAAATGTGCCGAGGACCCAGGAGAGGATGGTCCACGGCGAGTGCAGCGACGAGTCCTGGATCAGGACCGCCGGCAGCATCAGCAGCGCGCACGCCAGAACGATCAGTTCGAACGAGTGGCGGACCCTGCCGCTCTCCTCCTGGCACCAGCGCTCGGCCGCCCAGAAGGGCGTGCTCATCTGCGATGCGGCAGGGCGGGAAGATCGGGCATCCGCAGCCGCAGGTTGCCGCGCTCGCTGTTGAGGAACCAGAGCAGAACCGCGATGAAGGCCGCGAGGTCGAGCCCCATGCCCAGCACCCAGAAAGTCCAGCCGGGCCGGATGATGGTGCCGACAAGCAGCGTGAAGTTTTGGCCGAAGAAGCCGGTGAGGAACGAGAGCGGCAGGAAGAAGGTCGCGACCCACCCGAGCTGCTTCATGGTCAGGTTCATCTTGTTGCCGACGGTCGACTGGTAGAGGTCGGTCGTGCCGGACGCGAGGTCGCGGTAGTCGTCGAGCTGTTCCGAGACGCGGATCAGGTGGTCGTAGATGTCGCGGAAGTACTTCTCGTGCTCCGGGGTCATGCCCGGCAGCTCGTAGCGGCCGGAGAGGATCCCGCCGAACATGTCGCGCTGCGGATTCACGATCTTCCGTAGCTGCACGAGCTGCCGCTTCATCGTGATCGCCTGCTGCAGCGCCGCCGGCTGCGGGTCGGTGAGGATCGTGTCCTCGAGCTCGTCGAACCCGTCGTCGAGCTCGGACAGCTGCGGCAGGAAGCTGTCGACGAGCTCGTCGACGACGAGATAGAGGATGCCGAGCCCTTCCTCGTACTTCTGCAGGTGGCGATGCGTCTGGTTCCGGAGGTCTGCGAAGACCGGGCATTCGCCCCCGTGGACGGTGATCAGCCACTTCTCCGAGTAGAAGCAGTGCACCTCGATCGGCGCGAGCCCGCTGCGGCGGTCGGGGTCGTCGATGGCGCCGAAGACGACGAGCAGGGTGAAGTCGTCGTACTCGTCGATCTTGGGGCGCTGCCCGAACTTGCGCGAATCCTCGAGGGCGAGCGGGTGCAGCTTGAAGGTCTCGCGAAGGAGCTTGAAGTCGGCGTCGGTCGGGTTGTCGATGTCGAGCCAGAGAAAGACGCCGTCATGAAGCCGCGTCTCGATGCCTTCAGGGTCGACGTTCGGCTCGACGGTTCCCCTGGCGTCGATCAGATGGCTGGACAAGCTTCGGCGAGCGTACTTTCGTCGCCGGACGATTAGGGTCAGCCGCCGAGCACCGACTCCGCCGCCGACGAGGGCTCCGGATCGGGCAGCCGCGTCATCCTGAAGCCCGTCAGCAGCCCGATCAGCGACGCGATCAGCGGCACGAGGAGCGCAATCTGGAGCGCTTTCGGCCGCGCCGTCTCGTTGATGTGAAGGATCTCCGCCTTCGCCGCCGGCGGCTTGCCGACGAGCAATGCCTCGAGGTGCGTCTGTGTCATCACCTCCGCGTTCTTGTCGAGAGCCTTGGAGACCTGCGTCGCCTGCCGCGAAGAGAGCACGTCGCTCGAGTTCGCCTCGTTCGTGAAGAGCAGCGAGAGCGAGGAGAGCATGACCGCTCCCGCGAAGGCGAGGCCGAACGACAACCCGAACGAGCCGCCGGCCGAGTTGACGCCGGCCGCCTCGCTCACGCGCTCGTCCTCGATGGGCGACAGGGTGTAGTTGTTGAGCTGTGAGACGAGGAGGCCGAGGCCGGTGCCGGCGATGAGCAGCGGCACGACCATCCACCAGCCGGAATGCGCGCGCGGGATGATCGGGATCAGGATCGCGACGCCCAGCGCGAGCAGGAAGAAGCCGCCGCGGATGATCTTGCTCGGGCTCCGGTCCCCTGCTTTCCGGCCCGCGATCAGCGCGACCGCGAACATGCTCAGCGAGAGCGGCGCGAGGGTGAGGCCCGCCTGCATGGCGTTGTACTCGAGCACCATCTGGAGGTAGATCGTGAGCGCGATCATCAGTCCGCCGAGCGAGATCTGCTGCAGCGTCTGGCCCGAGATCCCGAAGCGGAAGTAGCGGGACTTGAAGAGATCGATGTCGAGCAGGGCGGGCTTCCCCTCGCGCTTGCGCTTCCTCAGCCACCACACGAGCAGCCCGAGTGAGCCGACGCCGATCAGGAGCAGTGCACCGACCGCAGCTCCGCCGTCCTCCCACACGAGGATCCCGAGCACGACGCCGCCCATCCCGAGCGCGGAGAGGACGGCGCCGACGAGGTCGATGCCGCGCTCTCCCGTATACGGCACGTCATGCACGCGCCGGCTGCCGATGAGGACGATCCCGATGATCACGACCTCGCCGGCGAAGGCGACGCGCCAGGAGAGGTAGGTGGTGATGAAGCCGCCGAGGAGCGGGCCGACGGCAGCGGCGATCGCAGCAGCGGCGCCCACCAGCGCATAGGCGCGGCGTTGCATCGCTCCCTGGAAGTTCCCGTGGATCAGCGACTGCATCGCAGGCAGCAGCAGCGACGCGCCGAGCCCGCCGACGACTGCCCAGAACACGACGATCGGCAGGAGGCTCTGCGACAGGGTCATCGAAAGCGCGCCGGCCGCGTACGCGAGCAGGCCGATGATGTACGCGCGCTTCCGCCCGTAGAGGTCGCCGATCTTGCTGCCGATCAGGATGAACGCCGCCGAGACGAGCGCCTCGAGCGCGATGGCCGACTGCACGCCGCTCGCGGTCGTGTGCAGGTCGTGCACGACCGCCGAGATCGAGACGTTCATCAGGGACGTGTCGACGACGAGCACGAACATCGCCATCGAGAGGAGGATCGCGACGAGCGTGTCGCCGCCTGACTCCTCGACCGGGCCGGCGCTGGCGTCGGCGCTCACGCCGCCAATCTCGCCCCTTGGCCTCGTCGCTGCATCACCCGCAGCGGACGAGATCGGCGAACCGCGAGGGCGCGGCTTCCCGCGCCCTCGCTCGCGTCCGGGTTACCGCGCCTCCTAGAAGGTGGCGCAGGGATCCGTAGTCGCGGTGGTGTCGTTGACCACCGTTCCTCCCGGCCCGGCGATGTGCGCCCAGTGGCCGCCGTCGACTGCCGAGATGCAGAAGAGCTGGCTGTTGGTCGCGCTCGGCTTCGCGCCCACGAGTCCGGGCGAGCCGCTGACGGAGATCACGATGCCCGAGTCGTAGGCCGTACGCAGACCGCTGACCGTCATGCCGGAGTAGCTGCTGTTGTCCGAGTAGTACGCCTCGGCGTCGGGGACGGCCGCACGGACGTCGGACATCGCTGCGGTCTGCTGCGCCTTCTTCTGGAAGCCCAGATACGAAGGAATGGCGATCGCGAGCAGGATGCCGATGATGAGCAGAACCACGAGGAGCTCGATGAGGGTGAAACCCTCCTCACGAGCCAGACGCTGCCGCAAACTCAACATAGTTTCTGTCCTTTCCAGGGGATGAAGACGGGGTGGGATTGCTCCCGGGTGCCTGGCAGCGACGATCGGAGTCCCCGGTAGGAAACCGGGAGGTTTGCGGGCGGAGGTCGGGGGCGGCCGGGACCGACTACGCGAAAACCGCGTAGCCGTGCGGTCTAGCCGGGCGGCCGGTAGCGGTAGCCGAAGCCCCGAACTGTCTCGATCGGGGTACCCCGAGGGGCGTCCGGAGACAGCTTCCGCCGAAGGTAGCCGACGTAGAGCTTCACCTCGTCGCGGGACGTGTCGAGCGAGTCGCCCCAGACGAGCTCGCGCAGCTGATCGTGGCTCAGCACCTGATTCGGGTGACGTACGAAGGCGGAGAGGAGCCGGTATTCGAGCGGCGTCAGAGCGACCTCGCGCTCGTCGTAGCGAACCGTCTGCTGGGTGAACGAGATGCTGAGCAGCGCGTCCGCGTACGTCTCCTGCTGGTCGCTGCCGCCGCGCGAGCGCCGGAGTAGAGCCTCGACGCGCGCGACCAGCTCCTGGCGGCCGAACGGCTTGACGACGTAGTCGTCCGCTCCGCCCGTCAGCCCGCGAACGCGCTCCACCTCGGTGTCCCGCGCGGTCAGCATCAGCACGGGAACGTCCGTCACCTCGCGGATCCTCTCCAGCGTCGCCCAGCCGTCGAGACCCGGCATCGTCACGTCGAGGACGACGAGGTCGGGCGAGGCCGTGTACAGCTCGCGCAGACCCGCTCGTCCGTCCGACGCCTCGGAAACCTGATGTCCCGCTCGCTCCAGCAGCGTGCGCACGAGCCCGCGAATGTCGTCGTCGTCGTCCACGACGAGGATCCGGGAACCGCTCATCGCGTCTCATTCCACCGGGGGATACGGGACTCCTGCGCGTTTTCCGATTCTTAGGCCGTAGAGGAGCGAATTTGACTGCGTCTGCCTTCACCGCGGAGTTCGCGGCCCGCTTCGCGCGTGGGGATTCCGACCTGCGCGCAAAAGCCGAGCCGCCGACGCAGCTGCTCCCGTTCACGGCGATCGCCGTCGCCACGGCATACGCCTTGCTCTTCGTCCCGCCCAGCCACCTCGACTTCCGCGAGGTTTCTGCGGCAGGGCTGCTCGCTTGCGCTCTGCTCGGTCTCGCCCTCGCCGCGCAGAGCGTCCCGCGCATTGCCGCAATCGCGATCCCCGTGGGGTACATCGTCCTTGTCGCGCTCCTGCGCGAGGCGGCCGGCGGATCGAGCTCGGGATTCGGCGGTCTTCTGCTGCTCCCGGTTCTCTGGCTCGCGATCACCGCGGGGCGGCGCGAGCTGGCGGTGATCTTGTTTGGAATGGCGGTCGCCCAGCTCGTACCGCTCGCGCTGATCGGTGCGCCGCGCTACCCGGCGTCGGGCTTCCGCGGCGCCTTCGTCCTCACGACCGTCGCCGCAATCACCGGGCTGATGGTGCAACGTCTCGTCGCCGAGACGCGCGATCAGAACACGCGGCTGCGCGAGCTCGACCACCTGAAGGACGAGTTCGTCGCGACCGCGTCGCACGAGCTGCGGACGCCGCTCACCTCGCTCAGCGGCTATCTCGAGATGTCCCTCGACCCGGCCGAAGGCTCTCTTTCGCCGACACGCGAGAACCACCTCAGGATCGCGCAGCGGAACGCCGGCCGGCTGAATGTCCTCGTCGACCAGCTGCTCTTCCTCGCGCGGGCCGACTCGCATCGGCTCGAGCTTCGGCCGGAGTACGTCGATCTCCCGGAGCTCCTGACCGAGGCCGCCGAGAACGCCGGTCCCGCGGCGTCTGCGAAGAACGTCGCGCTCGAGATCGAGGCCGAGCCGAAGCGGGTGGTCGCCGACCGTCCTCAGCTCGTCCGCGTCGTCGACAACCTCGTCACGAACGCCGTCAAGTTCACCCCGGACGGGGGCACCGTGCGCCTCTCGGCGCGCGGCGAAGGAGACGCGGCCGTCCTCACGGTCACCGACACCGGGGCAGGCATTTCCTCAGCCGACCTGCCGGATCTCTTCAACCGCTTCTTCCGCGGCCGGAATGCGGTCGAGGACGCGGTTCCCGGCAGTGGGCTCGGCCTCGCGATTTCCCAGGTCATCGCCGAGGCCCACGGAAGCACGATCGAGGTCGAGAGCTCGCTCGGAACCGGGTCGACCTTCCGCCTCGCCTTGCCGGCCGCGTAGAGCTAGCCGATGTCGGAGCAGTTGTTGGCGCTCAACGCGGTGATCTTCCGCGGGCTCCACTTGTAGAACGCGAGCGGGCGGTTCTTCCCGTTCGCGCTACGCATCGCAACGAGTGCCTGCGTCGGGACTCCTCCCGCGATGGTGAGCCGGAGCCGGACGAGCACCGAGCCTCCCGCCCCGCACCTCATGTTGATGTGGCCGAACTGGGTCGGAGTCGCCGTCTCCGGCGGGCCGGAGAGACCTTTCGAGTTCAGCGGGATCTTCTTGTTCACCTGCTTGCACGACGACTTGTCGATCCGCAGGCTGTTTTTCCGCGCACCGAAGCCGATCTGTGACGGCGTGGTCGTGGTGCCGTTCTTCGTCACGCTCTTCGCGCCCGTGGTCAGCGCGAACACCCCCGGCTGCTTCTGGCCGTTGATCGGCGGAAGGGTGACGCCCCCGTAGATCTTGATGCTGCGCTGGCTACCGACGTGGCATGAGTAGGTGGCGTCGACGGGGGATGCGGAGCCGGCCGCGCGAGTGCGTGCCGCGGAGCTCGCTTGCACCGCGACAGCGGCCGCGATGAGGGCGGCGAGCAGACCGGAGATCCAGATCCCGCGGCGTCGGTGCATGTCCAGCAGCATATGTCGGGCCGGGGCCATTCTCCAGAGGCGGAAGCACGAAAAAAGCCCCCGCTGAGCAGGGGCTTCTTGAGGAGGCGCATACGGGATTCGAACCCGTGCCGCCGCCGTGAGAGGGCGGTGTCCTAGGCCACTAGACGAATGCGCCCGGCGGTGGCCTAGTGTAGCGGCGCTTCGGGCGGATCTTCGCGGCGTCGCTTCCGGGCGAAGAACGCTCCGGCGCCTGCCGCGGACAGTGCGAAGAGCGCGCCAAGTGGGCCGCCCACGAGCAGGAGCATGTCGTTCCCGCCGACCGGAATGTGCTCCGCCGTTGGTATCGCGGCTGCGACCGGCAACGGCAACGCGCCGGAGGCCTGGAAACTCAGCGCGTGCAGGAACGGCGCCTCATCGGTCGTCGTCGGCCTCTTCTCGCTGAGCAGGTGACGGGAGACGACCAACTGCGCCTCGATCCGCCGCGCGCCGACGTACTGGTTCGCGAACGCCTTGTCGCTGAGGGTGTCGATGCGAACGAACGAGCCGGTGTGGGGGGCATCGATGAAATAGCCGTCGCCGACGTAGATCCCGACGTGTCCAGGCGCCTTGCGCGTGCCGTCGGAGCCGACGAAGAAGACGAGATCACCCGCCTCGAGGTGGTGCGGCGAGACCCAGACCCCGTCGGGGGACGTGTACTGCGAAACCGTGTAGTGCGGGAGTGAGACTCCGAGCTTCGCGAACACGTACGTGACGAGTCCCGAGCAGTCGAAGCCGGTCGCCGGGGTTGCGCCGCCCCACTGGTACTTGATCCCGAGATACTGCATCGCGGCCGAGACGACCGCGTTGTGCTTGACGACCGGCGTCAAAAGATTGTTGTCGACGAACGGGTCGGGCGCCTGGGGAAACCCGATCACCTTCTGCCTCGCCCTGGCCTTCGCTGCCCGCGTCGCCTTCTGCGAGCTCGAGAGGTGACCGTGGTGCGCGCTCGCCCTCGAACCGTGGGCGGACCGACCCGACGCGGCGAAGCCGATGGCAATCGTCGTCCCGGCGGGCAGGCCGCCATGCGCCGCGCTGAGCTCCACGACGAGCGGGGCCCTCAGCCGGCCGACCGTCCTCGCGAAACTGACCTGGCCCCAGCCGCCGACCTGCACCGAGTCGCCGGCGCTCAGGGCCGTCGCCGAGCCGTAGAGGGCGACGCCGCTCACCGTCCCGCGGCCGTCCACCGCGGAGACGCTCTGCGCGGTGATCTCTCCGCCGAACAGTGACACCGAACCGAGCGAGACGCGCCCCGACCCGCAGGAGGAGCCGCCCCCGCTCGAGTAGCCGAAGCGGACGATCGGCGCCCGCGTCGGATACTCCGACGCACCGCGGCTGGACGCGGGGGTGCCAAGCGCCAGTGCTCGCTGCCCCGGCTCGGCGATCGCGGCCGCGCCTGCTCCGACGCAGCCGTTCGACAGATACGTGGCCGGGAGGCTCGAATAGCTCTTCGGCGCCGGCTTCGTCTTCGTCGTGGTCGTGGCGGCGGTCGTCGACGACGTCGTCGTGGTTGCCGCGGTCGTCGTGGTGGTGGTGGTGGTGGTGGTGGTTGTCGCAGTCGTGGTGGTCGACGTCGCGGTCGTGGTCGCCTCCGACGTGGTGGTCTCCACCGTGGTTGTCGCGGGCCCGGCGCCGTAGGCCGAGGCTGTGCCGGCCGCAGCCAGAAGAACGACGAGAATGACGAGCCGGACCCCGCGCCGCATCGCCCCAGTGTGCCGAACCCGTCGGCGTTTCGCGGAAATTGCCGGATTTCGTTACAGCGTGTCAACACTCCGCGTGCCCGAGGGGGCCGATGCCTACGATCTCGACGTGGTCGTCGAGGAGAGCACGGGGCTTGCGGTCGAGGTCGTCGAACTCGTCAAGCGGTATCCGAGATCGCCGGTGAACGCCGTCGACGGCGTGTCCTTCGCGGCGGCGCCGGGTGAGGTGTTCGGGTTGCTCGGGCCGAACGGGGCGGGGAAGACGACGACCGTCGGGATGTTGACGACCCGTGTCCGGCCGACCGCCGGGGCGGCCCGAATCGGCGGCATCGACGTCATGCACGATCCGGTGACGGCACGCGCCCAGCTCGCGGTCGTGCCGCAGCGCAGCAACCTCGACCGCTCCATCTCGATCCGCGACAACCTGATCTTCCACGCCGCGTACCACGGAGTCCCGGCTGGCGAGCGTGAGCGGAGGGCCGACGAGATGCTCGAGCAGTTCGGGCTGATCGACAGAGCGGGGGACAAGCCCGACTTCTTCTCCGGCGGGCAGTCGCAGCGCGTGATGATCGCCCGCGCGCTGATGCACGCGCCGCGCGTGCTCTTCCTCGACGAGCCGACGACCGGCCTCGACCCGGCGGCGCGCCTGTTTGTCTGGGACCGGCTGCGCGAACTGCGCGACTCGAGCGTCACGCTCATCCTGACGACGCACGACATGGACGAGGCGGCGCTCCTCGCCGATACGGTCGCGATCATGGATCATGGCCACCTGCTCGCCCTCGACACGCCCGATGCGTTGATCAGCACGCTCGAAGGCGAGGGAACTCTTGAGCTCACGGCGGACCGGCCCGCCGATGACACGGTGGTCGACGCGCTCGCCGGGCTCGCCGGCGTCGGGACGGTCGAGACCGTGCATCTCGCCGCCGAGGACGACGGCGTCCCCGGCGCGCCGTCGTCGGCCGACTCCCAGCCGCTTCGTGTGCGGCTCTATCTCACGGGCGACGCGGCACTGTGCGTTGCGCCCGCGGCCGCGGTCCTCTCCCAGCACGGGCTCGCGCTGCAGGACGTGAAGCTCGGGGCGCCGACCCTCGAGGACGTGTTCATCCACCTCACCGGCAGGACGCTGCGATGAGCGCGGTCGCCGCACCTGCGCTGCAGCAGGGAACGCAGTGGCGCGCCTTTCGCGCCGTTCTCCGCCGCGACCTCTACGTCACCTACCGGGAGTTCCCCGCCTTTCTCGCGCAGGTCATCCTGCAGCCGCTGTTCCTGCTCTTCGTGTTCGGCTACGTGCTCAAGAGCCTCAACTACACGAAGCACGGCTACACGAATGTGCTCTATCCCGGCCTGCTCGCGCTGACGGCGGTGATCACGGCGCTGCAGGCGCTCGCCTTCCCGCTCGTCGCCGAATTCGGCTGGACGAAGGAGATCGAGGACCGGCTGCTCGCGCCGATGCCGACCTCGTTCGTCGTGGGCGAGAAGGTGCTCTTCGCCGTCCTCCGTTCGCTTACTGCGACGCTGATCATGATCCCGCTCGGGATCATCGTCCTCGGCTCGATCCCGTGGCGCTGGGCCGGCTTCCCTCTTTTGCTCGCAGGCCTGCTGCTCGGAGCTCTCGTCGGCGCCGGCTTCGGCCTGGTGATGGGGACGTTCGTCAGACCGGAGCGGATCAGCCTGCTCTTCTCGCTCGTCTTCACGCCGCTCCTCTTCACCGGCTGCACCCAGTACCCCTGGCCGAAGCTCGATCAGATTCGCTGGTTCCAGATCGTCACTGCCTGCAACCCGATGACGTACGTCAGCGAGGCGCTGCGCGGCGCAATGGTGCCGGACGAGGTGCCGCACATCCAGCCGTGGATCTGCATCGTCGTGCTCGTCTTCTCCGTTGCTGCGTTACTGACCGTCGGATCGCGCGGCTTCTATCGCCGCGCGATCGACTGACGCACAAGCCGCGCCGGGCTAGTTGACGGTGAGCTTGAGATAGTTGTCGTCGGGCGCCTGGCCGACCATCATGATCACGTAGTTGCCGCGGCCGACCACGATCGACTTGCCCATCGGGATGTGCTTCATCCCGGTGCGGGAGGCGACCTTCAGTGCGGCCTCGTCGAGATCGACGAGCCGGACGTGAGAGGCGTTGACGGTGGCCGTCTTCGCGAACTTTCCGTGAACAGAGAACCAATGGCAGCCGGGGTCGTGCATGACGATGTTCAGCGTCTTCGGTGCCGACTGGTGATGAGTCGTCGCGAACGCCTGACCGGTGCCGAACGCTCCGGCGCAGACGATCGCCGTGACTGCGAGTGCGAGCGTCGCGATCTTCATGATTGCTCCTTGGGTGATCCGTGGCATTGCGCGAATGATCCGTACGCGCGCGCCTGCCGGAATCCGCGTGAAGCGTGACCTGCACTCGGTAATTCCCCGCACGTGCCCTTCGTCCGATCGGGCGAGGCGGTTCCGGGAGAAGCCCGCACAGGCGGGCGTCTCCCGGGCAAGACTCCGTTACTCGTCCTCTGCGGGCGTGTCCGAGTCGGGGTCGATCTGGTCTGCGCGTGCGCCGACCTCGGCCGCGACTCGCCGCGACTCGCGGGCCTCGCGGACCTGCTCCTGCGCGACGCGCTCGCGCTCTTCGGCCTGCTGCGTCCGTGTGTCCGCTTCCTGGCGCAGCTCCTGCGCCTGTTCGCGGCGCTGTCGCTTGTCGCGGTTGCGCATCGCGCCGACGACGATCGCGCCGATTGCGACCAGCACGGCGATCGCGATCACCACCCAAATCCAAGCTGCCATTCCATGCACCTCCTCCGTTCACAGAGCAACGGGAGACGCGGCCGTTCGGTTCCGCTGGAGCTGCGGGGCAGGGATTCGAACCCCAACTTCCTGATCCAGAGTCAGGCGTCCTACCATTAGACGACCCCGCACCGGGTCGGCGGCAGTGTAGCGAGGGCCCTGTCTAGATTTCGAGCCGGTACATCGGCACGAGGCGGGTCTCGGTCTCGGTGTCGATGTGCGCCACGACCTCGACGTACGGCTCGAGGCCGCTGCCGCGGAGCTTTGCCTTCAGCAGGCCGTCGACCTGGAAGATTCCGGAGCTGTTGTTCATCAGGATCTCGATCTTGATCGGGCGTTCCTCGCCGTCGGTGATCGTGACGTCCTCTATCGCCGCCGCCGACAACGAGTGCATCGAGATGCTGCCCTTCTCGAACGGGATCCTCGAGCGGCCCTTCGCCATGTCGAGCGCGTCGGCGACCCGGACGATGCCGGCGTCGACCGTCAGCGGCTCGCCGTCGGCGCGGTGGCTGATGATCGCCTGCAGCACCTCCGAGACGATCACCGTCTTGTCGGGCTCGTCATAGAGGCCGTCGAGCAGCTCGCGCATCTTCGGCTCGGAGAGGAAGAGCGAGAAGTCCTCGTGGCCGTGCCGGTGGATCGACATCCCGACGCAGTGGAAGAGCGCGGCCAGGACGACGACGATTTCCGCGTCGTCCTGCTCGAGGCCGAAGTCGCGGACGAGCCCCGGCTCGACGCCGTGTTTCGTCAGCTGGCGCAGGAGCTTGAGCGCGATGTTCGTGACGATCTGGACGTGAACCCAGGAGTGGTCGTTGATCGCCATCCGCGAGACGGCGTTGACGTTCGAGACGTGCCACCAGCCCTTGACCTGGTCGTCGGCGTTGACGCGCTCGACGAGCGTCCGAAGCTTGCGGTTGCCGCGCACCGGCACGTTGATCTTCATGCGCGCGACCGCTTCGGCGGGCGTGAGGCGCGCTTCGTGCTCGGCTTCGGCGTCGACCGGTTGGTCGATTCGCTCCGCCGTCTCCTTGTCGATCGACATCGGGCTCAGTCTGACGGATGTGAGATGAATATCGCCATGGACGCACACCCTGTCACGCTTGTGGTCGACGACGACCTCTCACGGAACCGCCTGACCGTTCTCGTGCGGATCCTGCTTGCGATCCCGCATCTCATCTGGTTTTTCCTCTGGTCGATCCTTGCTCTGCTCGGCTCGATCCTCAACTGGTTCGCGACGCTTATCCTCGGCCAGCCTCCCGCGTGGCTCCATCGATTTCTCTGTGCCTACATCCGGTACAGCGTGCACCTGAGCGCGTACCTCTATCTCACGGCCAATCCGTACCCGGGATTCATGGGCGAGGCCGGCTCGTACCCGATCGACGTGGAGCTGCCGCAAGAGCCGCAGCGGCAGTCGCGCTGGAAGACCCTACTCCGGCTGATCCTCGCGCTGCCCGCCCTCGTGCTCGCCGCCCTGCTCGGAGGCGGAGTCGGCTTCTCGTACGGCACCTTCTCCCGCAGCGGCCGCAGTGGGTCATCGCGGAACTACTCGAGCCTCGGGGGTGGGGGCTTGCTGGCCGGTGCCTGCGCTGTGCTCGGCTGGTTCGCGTCGATCGTGCTCGGGCGCATGCCGCGTGGCCTGCGTGACGCCGGCGCCTACGGCGTCGGCTACGGCGCGCAGGTGCGCGCATACACGCTGCTCATCACCGACACCTACCCGAACACCGATCCGGGCGCGCTCCTGCAGTCCGTGGAGCCTCCGCCGGAGCATCCGGTGCGCCTCGTCGGCGACGCCCACGATCTACGCCGGTCGCGGCTGACGGTCTTCTTCCGGTTGCCGCTCGTCATCCCGCACCTCGTCTGGCTCTACCTCTGGTCGATCGCCGCCGCGCTCACCGTGATCGTCAACTGGTTCGCGACGCTCGTGCTGGGTCGCTCACCGGAGCCGTTCCACCGGTTCCTCTCGAGATACGTCCGCTACGTGCTGCATGTCTACGCCTTCGCGTCGCTCGCCGCCAACCCGTTCCCGGGCTTCACAGGGGCGGCGGGCACGTATCCGCTCGATCTCGTGCTTCCCGAGGAACCGCAGCGGCAGAACCGGTGGAAGACGCTCTTCCGCCTCTTCCTCGCCGTTCCCGCCTGGATCGTCAGCATCGCGCTCAGCTACACGCTGTTCGTGTGTGCGTTCTTCACGTGGTTCGTCGCGCTCGTTACCGGCTCAGCGCCCTGGGGCCTGCGCAATCTCTCGGCCTACTCGCTGCGCTACCTCGCGCAGGTCAACGCCTACATCTACCTCCTGACCGATCGATATCCGCACGCGAGCCCGCTCGAGGGAGAGGACACGCCCGCCGAGGCGGCCACCGTGCTGCCCGTCGCGTTGCCTGCCGAGTGACACGCAGCCGGTCGACGCTGCTCCTGCTGCTGTCGGCCGCAGTCTGGGCCGTCGCCGCCTGGTTGCTGTGGCGGACGACCGTTCCGACGCTGCATCTGCCGCACCTCGACGAGCATGCGCTGTTTCCGGCGCAGGTCCTACGGCGCGCGCAGCACTACAGCGCAGTCGAGCGCCTCTTCTGGCTCGGGCAGACGATCACGCAGCTCGTGATGCTCGGCCTGTTCGCGCGATTCGGCATGCGCTGGACACGGGAGTCGGCCGCCGGTCCGATCGGGACGGGGATGCTCCTGGGAATGATCGGGTTCGCCCTCGTGTGGGCTGCCGAGCTCCCGTTCGCCGTGTTGGACGTCTGGTGGAGGCACCGCTACGGGCTCCCCGCCAGCTACGTGCAGGCGACGATCGGCAACTGGCTCGCGCTCGGATCGCAGTTCGTCCTCCTCTGCGTCGCCCTCGCGATCGTCATGGGGCTCGCTCGAGCACGCCGGATCGGTAACCGCTGGTGGCTCGTGGCCGCGCCGGTCTTCGTCGGGCTGAGAACCCTGCTTGCATTCGTCGCGCCATGGCTGCTCGGCGGCCGGCCGCTCCACGCCGCGTACGCCTCGAAGCTCGAGCGCATCGAACACGTGCATGTGCCGGTGCGCGTCCTCCGAGGCTTCGCCGAGCCGAACGCGTTCTCAACTGGGCTCGGCGCGAGTCGCCGTGTCTTCCTCTGGAAACCGATCGTCGAGCAGCCGTTTACGCCGCGGCTCGACGCTTTCGTGCTTGCGCACGAGCTCGGCCACCTTGCCCACAACCACATCTGGAAATCAATCGGCTGGTACGCGCTCTTTGCGTTCCCGGTCGCGTTCCTGATCGCGCAGACGACGAGACGGCGCGGCGGAATGGGCGTGCCCGAGGCGGTTCCGCTCGCGATCTTCGTCTACGTCGTCCTCCAGCTCGCACAGCTGCCGATCCAGAACGTGATCAGCCGGCACTTCGAGGCGGAGGCGGACTGGTCGGCGCTTCGCGCGACCCACGATCCGCAGGCGGGAGTTCGCCTCTTCCGGCTCTTCGCGTCACAGACTCTCGACGACCCGAACCCGCCCTCGTGGGACTACATATTCCTCGAGAACCACCCGACGCTGATGCAGCGGATCGCGATGGCGAAGGCCTACGCCGCGGCCCAGTCGCCGTAGAGGCTCGTGTAGAGACCCCGGAGGGCGAGGAGCTCCTCGTGCGAGCCCTGCTCGATCACCTGTCCGTGTTCGAGCACGACGATCAGGTCGGCGTCTCGGATCGTCGAGAGGCGGTGGGCGATCACGAATGCGGTGCGGTCCGAGAGGAGCGTCCGCAGCGCCTGCTCGATCGTCCGCTCGGTCCCGATGTCGACCGAGGACGTCGCCTCGTCGAGGATCAGGATTCGCGGATCGGCGAGGAGCGCCCGGGCGAAGGCGACGAGCTGGCGCTGGCCGAGCGACAGACGTGAGCCGCGCTCGCCGAGCTGCGTCTCGTAGCCGTCCTCGAGCCGCAGGATGAACTCGTGCGCGCCCACGGTCTGCGCGGCCCGCACGATCTCGTCGGAACGGGCAGCCGGCTTGGCGAAGGCGATGTTGTCGGCCACGGTTCCGGCGAAGAGGAAGCCCTCCTGCGGCACGATGCCGAGCTGGCGCCGGAGCGAGTCCTGCGCGACGTCGTTGAGGTCGACGTCGTCGATCGTGATGCGGCCGGCCGTCGGCTCGTAGAAACGTGCGATGAGCTTCGCGATCGTCGACTTGCCTGCCCCCGTATGGCCGACGAGCGCAACCGTCGTCCCTGCGGGCACGTTGAGGTCGATTCCGTGCAGCACCTCCTCGCCTTGCTTGCCTCCGTAGAGGCCGTAGGCGAAGTGGACGTCCTCGAAGCGGACATGGCCCTCGATGTGCGCGAGCTTCTGCGCGCCCTCATGGTCGACGACCTCCGGCGGCTCGTCGAGGACGCCGATGATCTTGTCGAGCGCCGCCGTCGCCGAGAGGAACGTGCTGTAGAGCTGCGACAGCTGCTGGATCGGGTCGAAGAAGTTGTTGACGAGGATCATGAACGCGAGCAGCGTCCCGAGCGCGGCCGTCGTCGGATGCTCGAAGTAGCGGCGGCCGCCGTAGCCGAGCACGATCGCGAGACAGAGCGTGGCGAGGAGGCTGACGAACGGGAAGTAGATCCCGTTGAGGTTCACCGTCTGCATGTTCGAGTCGCGGTAGTCGCGCGCGACCGAGCGGAAGTTGTCGGTCGCCCGCTCCTCGCGCGTGAACGCCTGCACCATCCGCATGCCCGCGATGTCCTCGGCGAGTGTCGCAGTGACGAGGCCGAGCCGCTCCCGCACGGCCGCGTACGCGCGTGCCGACCGCTTGCGGAAGAACGCGCTCGCGAGGGTCATGAACGGGATGACGACGAGCGTGGCGAGCGCGAGCCGCCAGTCGAGGACGATGAGGATGATCGCCGTGCCGCTGAGCAGGAGGGTGCTCTGCGCGAGCGTCGTCACGCCGTCGGTGACGAGCTGGTCGATCGCCTCGACGTCGTTCGTCATCCGGCTGATCAGCACGCCGGCGCGGTTCCGCTCGTAGAAGCCGAGCGAGAGCTGCTGCAGGTGGCCGAAGAGCTCGGTGCGGAGGTCGGCCAGGATCCGTTCGCCGACCCAGCCGGTCATGTACGTCTCGACGTAGGTCATGCCCCAGTTCGCAAGGGCCGCTGCGACGAAGACGGCGATGACGACGACGAGCTCGGTCCCGGTCTTGTGGTTGATCCCGTCCTCGAGCGCGGCCTTCGCGAGGAGCGCGGGCGCGAGGGCCGTCACGGTCGCCGCCAGCAGGGAGAAGACGGAGAGGACAGCACGGGTGCGGTACCGCATGGTGAGCCGCCAGAGGACGCCGAAGCGGCGCCGCGTCGTGCCCCAGGACCAGTCGTCGACCTTGGCGCCGCGCTCGCGCATGAGCTGGCCTCCGGCCTGGTGGACGCGCACTAGGCGACCTCCTCCACGTCGGCTCGGGCTTCGACCGCGTCGGCGAACTGCCGCTCGAGCAGGCCGTGCTCGTAGATCTCGCGGTAGATGCCGCTGGTGTCGAGCAGCTCGTCGTGGGTGCCGCGCGCTGCGATCCGGCCTTCGTCGAGAACGACGATCTCGTCGGCGAGCGCGATCGTCGACAGGCGGTGCGCGATGATCAGGGTCGTCCGGCCGCTCATCACCTCGCGCAGGCCGACGCGAATCTGCGCCTCCGTCGTGGCGTCGACCGAGGCGGTCGCGTCGTCGAGGATCAAGATGCGCGGGTCGATTGCGAGCGCCCGCGCTATGGCGACCCGCTGCCGCTGGCCTCCCGAGAGCGTGATGCCGCGCTCTCCGATCACCGTTTCGTAGCCCTGCGGCAGCCGCTCGACGAACTCGTGCGCCTCCGCGAGCCGCGCGACGCGCTCGACCTCGGCGTCCGTCATCTCCGGGCGGCCGAAGGCGATGTTCTCGCGGACGGTCGTCGAGAAGAGGAACGGATCCTGGGGGATGACGCCGATCTCGCGGCGCAGCGAGGCGAGCCTGACGTCGCGAACGTCCGCCCCGTCGACGAGGACTCGTCCTGCCTCGACGTCGTAGAAGCGCGGCAGGAGCGAGGCGAGCGTCGTCTTGCCCGACCCGGTGTGGCCGATGAGCGCCAGCGTCGTTCCCGCGTCGAGCGTGAGGTCGACCTCCTCGAGAACCGGCCGCCCCGGGAGGTACGAGAACGAGACGTTCTCGAAGCGGATCTCGCCGTCGCCCGGCGGCAGGTCGACGGCCTCGGGCTTGTCTGCGACCTCCTCCGGCTCGTCGAGCACCTGGAAGATGCGCTCGCCCGACGCGGTCGCCCGCTGCGCCTGGCCGATCCACATCCCGAGTCCGCGAAGCGGCATGACGAGCATCCCGAGGAACAGGTTGAAGGCGACGAAGTACCCGACTGACAGCGACCCGTGCGCCACCATCCGCGCACCGAACAGGAGCACTGCGGCCTGCGCGAGCAATGGCAGGAACGAGAGGAGCGGCACGTAGGTCGCGCGCTGGCGGTTCGCCCGGATCGTTTCGGCGAACAGCGAGTCGTTGCGCGCGGCGAACTTCTGCTCCTCCGCGGGCTCCTGCGCAAACGCCTTGACGACGTGGACGCCGACGATGTTCTCCTCCGCGACGGTTGCGACGTCGGCGAGCTTCTGCTGCACGTTGCGGAGCGTCGGGTGCGCGACGTGGCTGTAGCGGTAGGCGAGCGCGATCAGGAACGGCGTCACGGCGAGTACGGCGAGCGCGAGCCGCCACTCGAGGAAGAAGAGGACGATGGTCACCGAGACGACGGTGAGCGCGTTCTGGAAGAAGAAGATCAGGCCGTAGCCGAGAAAGAAGCGCACGCCTTGCAGGTCGACGGTCGCCCGCGACATGAGCTGCCCGGTCTGGTTGCGGTCGTAGAACCCGAACGAGAGCCGGACGAGGTGCGAGTAGAGGCTCTGCCGCAGGTCCATCTCGACGTCGAGCGCCTGTTTGCCCGAGATGAGACGGCGACCGGACATGAGCACGGACGAGACGATTCCGAGGGCAACGATCACCGCGACGTAGAGCCACAGCTGGCTCGTGTCGCCCGACTCGAGCGCCCCGTCGATCACGTTGCGTCCGGTCACCCAGATGAGCGCGATCTGACACGCCTGCGAGCCGACTGCGAGGACGATCGAGATCACGACCCCGCGCTTGTACGGACGCAGGAAGGACAGGAGCCGCCCGAAGGTGCGGCGATACGGAACCGCGCTCACTCCCTTGAATGTAGCGACGGAGTCCTATGCTCTTCGGCGATGAATGCGGCCCCCGACGGCAGCCCGGTCGAGGTCTACGCGCGGCTGCCGGAGCTGGGAGAGGGCGAGATCGTCGCCTCGGTGCTTCCCGCAGGCGCGTCGGTGCTCGAGCTCGGCTGCGGGACGGGGCGGATCACGCGCCAGCTCGTGCGGCTCGGGTACGACGTGACGGCGGTGGACGAGTCGGTGGAGATGCTGGCTCACGTCCGCGACGCAGAGACGGTTCAGGCGCGCATCGAGGGGCTCGACCTCGGCCGCCGCTTCGACGCCGTGCTCCTTGCAAGCAACCTCGTCACGGCCGAACCGGCGCAGCGTCGCGCTTTCCTCGAGACGTGCCGGCGGCATTCCGACCTTGTCATCTGCGAAGGGCTCCCGTTGGGCTGGACGCCGGAGGACGGCGAGACGCTGCTCGGGGAGGTTGTCTCGCGGCTCCGGGTCGACAGCGTCGAGGACGGTTTGGTGCACGGCGAGATGGAGTACGAGGTCGCCGGCGAGACATGGCGGCACACGTTCGAGATGCGGGTCTTCGCCGACGAAGCGGAGCTCGGCGCTGCGCTCGCCGGCGCGGGGCTTCGGCTCGAGCGGCGGCTCGACGCGCGCTGGTTCACGGCCCGAGCCGCTTGAGCTCCTCCCGGACGAGCATTCGGGCTTTGGCGAGCCGTTGCTTGTTCGCCGGATCGTTGAGCCAGCCGCTCGCGCCTGACGGGTGGGGGAGCGGGACGACCGGAGTCCCGGCCAGCTCGTAGCGCTCGCCGATGCAGTCGGTGAGCGAGCTGAAGCCAAGCATCCGTCGCAGCGCGAGCCCGCCGACGGTGACGATCAGCCGCGGTCGCAGCAGCTCGAGCTCCCATTCGCGCCAGAAGGAGCACAGCTCCTGCTCGCGCGGCGCCGGAGCCCGGTCGCCGCGGCCGGACGGTGCGCGGCCCGGGTAGCAGCGCGTGACGGACGCGCAGTAGAAGGTCGCGTAGAAGCCGTCCTCCTCGAGCTCGAGCCAGCGGCGCAGGGTCCGGCCTGCGCGGCCGCGCCAGGGAAGCCGCTCCTCTCCCTCGACGACTCCGGGCGCCTGGCCGAACAGGTAGGCGCGTTGGCGGGCGCCGGGCGCACGCACGGGGAGCGATTCGAGCGGGAAGCCGGCCTCGGCGCACGCGCGGCAGCGGGCGAGGTCGCGCTCGAGCGAGGCGAGCGAGCGGTAGGAGGACTTGCGGGCGGTCACCGGCGTGGAGCGTAGGGTCCGAGCCGATGCTGCCGCTCGAGGCCGTGCCGAACTTCTCCGAAGGGCGCGACCGCTCGACGATCGAGGCGATCGGCGAGGCGCTCTCGGCGCACGCGCGCCTGCTCGACGTCCACTCGGACGAAGACCACAACCGCAGCGTGTACACGCTCGTCGGCAGCGAAGGCGAGCTCGTCGCCGCACTGCTATCGGGCATCGCGTGCGCCCGCGAGCGGATCGACCTGCGTCGACACGAGGGAGCTCACCCGTGCATCGGCGCCGCCGACGTCGTCCCGCTCGTCCCGATCCGGGAGGCCGATGCCGATCGTGCCCGCTCTGCGGCTCTCGAGCTCGCGCGGCGGGTGGGGGAGGAGCTCGCACTTCCGGTCCTCCTCTACGCGGACCTTGCGTCCGGGCGCGGCCCCGCCTTCTTCCGGCGTGGAGGGCCGACCGAGCTCCAGCGGCGCGTCGACGCGGGCGAGCTCGTTCCGGATTTCGGGCCGGCGCGGCTCGACGAGCGGGCAGGCGCCGTTCTCGTCGGCGCGCGGTCGCCGTTGATCGCCTTCAACATCGATCTCGCGAGCGACGATCTCGATGCGGCGCGAGACGTTGCGCGCGCCGTGCGCGAGCGCGACGGCGGCTTCCCGGGAGTTCGGGCGCTCGGGCTTCGCCTCCCGAGGGCTGGACATGTCCAGGTGAGCCTCAACATCGAGGACTGGCGCGCTTCGCCGCTGCACGAGGTCGTCGCCGCGGTACAGCGAGAGGCGAGCGCGCGAGGGCTTCGGGTCACCGGCTCGGAGCTCGTGGGGCTGCTCCCGGCGGGCGCTGTGGTCGCGGCCGCGGACTCTCTCCTCGTGGCCGGCCTCGATCCGGCGCACGTCCTGGAACTGCGGCTTTTGCCGGAGTAGCATTGCGGCGATGGCGTTCCTGACCTCGTCTGACGGGGTGCGGCTCGCGTACGTCCTCGAGGGTGACGGCCCTGCGCTGGTGCTCCACACAGGTGCCGGCTGCGACGCCGATCTCTGGCGGGCGGCCGGCTACGTCGAGCCGCTCGCCGCGTCGTACACCTGCATCCTCTTCGACCACCGCGGCCACGGCGCGAGCGACTGCCCGCGCGGGCCGGCCGCGTACCACGTCGACCGCCTGACGGCCGACGTCGTCGAGTTGCTCGACCACCTCGACCTCGAGTCGGTCGCGTTCTGGGGCTATTCGGCCGGCATCAGCCCCGGTATCAAGCTCTGCGAAGAGCAGCCGCGCCGGGTGTGGGCGCTGCTCGGCAGCGGCGGCATAGCACCCGCGGATTCCCCGGAAGAGCTCGCCGACTGGCTCGCCGTAACGGTTCCGGAGTTTCGCGAGCGCGGGTGGGAAACGCTGCTCGAACGCTTCGGCAAACAAGAACCCGATCCCATTCCCGACTGGATGAAGGAGCGAATCCGCGCCACCGACGTCGGGCAGTACATCGATCAGCTCCTGGCGCTGCCCGACTGGGATTGGGACGAGTGGGAGGCGCTCGGGAAGCTCTCGACGCCGACACTCTTTCTCACCGGGGAGCTCGAGGATCCCGACGACCTCGTCGAGCAGGCGGTGGAGCGGATGTCGAACGGCGCCCGCGTCCGCATTGCCGGGCAGGGGCACATCAACGCCTTCCTCCGCAGCGACGATGTCCTGCCGCACGTGACGGCCTTCCTCGCCGCGAACGCGCCCGCGTAGGCCGACTCGGCGCCTCGCGGTCGGCCGTAGACTCGGCTTCGTGGCGCGGCGGACGGCGATTGGCCTCACGGGCGAAGACCTGACCGTCGACGACGTTTGGGCCGTTGCTGTGGAACGGGCCGGGGCGGAGCTGACCGACCGGGCACGAGAGAGGATCGGCGCCGCCCGTGAGCTCGTGGAGCGTGCGGCGCACGGGAGCCGGGAGCACACCTACGGCGTCAACACCGGCTTCGGCCGCTTCGTGGCCGTTGCGATCCCCGAGGAGCAGACCGCCGAGCTGCAGCTGCGACTGCTGCGCTCGCACGCCTGCGGAGTCGGAGATCCGTATCCCGACGAAGTCGTGCGCGCGGCGATGCTCCTGCGCGCGAACGCCCTCGCGAAGGGCACCTCCGGCGCCCGCGTCGAGACGGTCGAGCTACTCCTCGCACTTCTCGACCGGGGCGTGCTTCCGGTCGTGCCCGGGCGGGGCTCGGTGGGAGCCTCCGGCGACCTCGCGCCGCTCGCCCATCTCGCGCTCCCGCTCGTCGGCGAGGGAGAGGCCTGGTTCGAGGGCGAACGGCTCACCGGAGCCGATGCGCTGGCGCGCGCCGGGCTCGAGCCGGTTCAGCTCGAGGCAAAGGAAGGGCTGTCGCTCATCAACGGCACGCAGTTCATGGCGGCGATGCTCGCACTCGGCCTCGTGCGGGCACGACGTCTCGCACAGGCCGCCGACGTCGCCTGCGCGCTCTCGGTCGAGGCGCTCCAGGGATCGCGCACCTCGTTCCTGCCGCAGATCCACATACTCCGCCCGCTGCGCGGCCAGCAGGTCGCAGCCGCGAACGTCCTGCGCCTCCTCGAGGGCTCGGCGATCATCGAGGCGCATCGCTGGTGCGACAAGGTGCAGGACGCGTACTCGCTGCGCTGCGCGCCGCAGGTGCACGGGGCGTGCCGCGACCTCCTCGAGTACGCGGAGTACACCGTCGGCGTCGAGCTGAATGCCGCCACCGACAACCCGCTCGTGCTGGTCGACGACGAAGTGCTCGTGTCGAACGGCAACTTCCACGGGCAGCCGCTCGCCTTCGCCCTCGACGCGCTCGCGATGGCGGTCGCCGAGCTCGCGAGCATCTCCGAGCGCCGAGTCGAGCGGCTCGTCAACCCGAATCTCTCCGACGGCCTGCCTGCCTTCCTCACCACCGACGGCGGGCTCAACAGCGGCTTCATGATCCCGCAGTACGTGGCCGCTTCCCTCGTCTCCGAGAACAAGGTGCTCTGTCACCCCGCGTCGGTCGACTCGATCCCGACGAGCGCAGGACAGGAGGATCACGTCTCGATGGGGAACGCGTCCGGACTGAAGGCGTGGCAGGTGCTTGCGAACTGCGAGCGGGCGGTGGCGATCGAGCTGCTCGCGGGTGCGCAGGCCGTCGAGTTCCATGCGCCGCTGGAGCCGGGAGCCGGCGGACGCGCCGCACGTGCGGCCGTGCGCGAGCTCTCGCCGAGGCTGCGCGACGACCGTTCGCTCGCCGGCGACATCGAAGCGGTTGCCACCTCGATTCGCGACGGGTCGCTGCTCGCAGCGGTCGAGGCCGCCGCCGGAACGCTCTCATGAGCACGACCGCAGGCCTCGCCGCGCGTGTCGACGCTCTCTGCGGCGATCTCACCTCGATCCGCGCGCCGCGCGGATCCGAACTGAACGCGCGCCAGTGGTCGACGGAGGCTCCGCTACGGATGCTGCTCAACAACCTCGACGCCGAGGTGGCCGAGCGGCCGGAGGACCTCGTCGTCTACGGAGGCTCGGGCAAAGCAGCACGGAGCCACGAGGCTCTGCGCGCGATCGTCGCCTCGCTGCTCGAACTCGGCCCCGACGAGACTCTGCTCGTCCAGAGCGGCAAGCCGGTCGGCGTCTTCACGACGCACGAGGGCGCGCCTCGCGTGCTGATCGCGAACTCGCTGCTCGTGCCGAGGTGGGCGACCTGGGACGAGTTCCGGCGGCTGGAGGCGGAGGGGCTGACCATGTTCGGCCAGATGACGGCCGGCTCGTGGATCTACATCGGCAGCCAGGGGATCCTCCAGGGGACGTACCAGACCTTCGCGGCGGCAGGCGAGAAGCATTTCGGCTCGGCCGATCTGCGCGGGCGGACGATCCTGACTGCCGGACTCGGCGGCATGGGCGGCGCGCAGCCGTTGGCCGGAACGATGGCGGGCGCGGCGATCCTCTGTATCGAGGTCGATCCGCACCGGATCGAGCGTCGGCTCGAGACGCGCTACCTCGACGAGGCGACGGAGTCGCTCGACGACGCGCTCTCTCGGATCCGCGCGGCGGCGGCAGAGCGTCGGCCGCTCTCGGTCGGACTGCTGGGGAACGCGGCGGACGTCGTGCCCGAGCTCCTCGCGCGCGGCGACGAGTTCGATCTGATCACCGACCAGACCGCCGCTCACGATCCGCTGAACGGCTATGTGCCGCGCGGCTATTCGGTGGACGCGGCGGCTGCCCTGCGCTCGTCCGATCCCGACGAGTACCTCCGGCTCGCCCGCGAGTCGATCGCGCGGCATGTCGAAGCGCTGCTCTCCTACGTCCGGCGCGGTGCGTATGTTTTCGATTATGGCAACAACCTGCGAGGTGAGGCGCGTGAAGGTGGTGTAGAGGGTGCGTTCGCATACCCGGGCTTCGTCCCGGCCTATATTCGGCCGCTCTTCTGCCGCGGCGTTGGTCCCTTCCGGTGGGCCGTACTCTCGGGCGACCCGGCGGACATCGCGACGATCGACGACCGGCTGCGGGGACTGTTCCCGGACGATCCGCTCCTGCAGCGCTGGCTGGAGCTGGCTCCGGACAGAGTCGCCTTCCAGGGGCTTCCCGCCCGGATCTGCTGGTTCGGCTTTGGCGACCGCGCGAAAGCCGGCCTCGCGATCAACGAGCTCGTCCGCAGCGGCGAGGTCAAGGCGCCGGTTGTGATCGGACGCGATCACCTCGACGCCGGGTCCGTGGCGTCGCCCTATCGCGAGACGGAGTCGATGCGCGACGGCTCCGACGCGATTGCCGACTGGCCGATCCTCAATGCCCTGATCAACGTCGCGGCGGGGGCCACGTGGGTGAGCGTCCACCATGGTGGCGGCGTCGGGATCGGCAACGCGATCCACGCGGGGATGGTCGTCGTGGCCGACGGCAGCGACGCGCAGGCCGAACGCCTCGAGCGCGTACTGACCACCGACCCGGGCACGGGCGTGATGAGGCACGTCGACGCCGGCTATCCGGAGGCGCTCGCTGCTGCCGACGAGGGCGGCTTGCGGATTCCGCGCGTCCCCGACGAGGCGTGAGCGAGACGACGCCGCGCCTACTGCTGCGCGACCTCGCGCAGCTCGCGACGCCGGCCGGCGTGCATGCTCCGCTGCGGGGATCCGCGCTGGGAGAGATTGATGTCCTCGAGGACGCCTTCGTCCTCTGCGCCGGCGAGACGATCGAGACCGTCGGGCGGATGCGCGACCTGCCGGTACTCGACGGCGAGGTCCTGGAGGTTGACTGTCATGGGCAGTGCGCGGTTCCAGGGTTGGTCGACTGCCACACGCACGCGGCGTTCGGTGGCGATCGCGTCGACGAGTTCTCACTCCGGGCCGGCGGGGCGAGCTACGAAGAGCTCCATGCGGCGGGCGGCGGCATCCTCTCGACCGTTCGCGCCACGCGCGCTGCCGGGGAGGCGCAGCTGCTGGCCGCTGTCCTGGAACACCGGGAGTGGATGCTCCGCGAGGGCACGACGACCTTCGAGGCGAAGTCGGGCTACGGGCTCGACCGTGACACGGAGCTCGCGTCGCTTCGCGCGATCCGGGACGCGGGTGGCATCCCGACCTGGCTCGGCGCCCACGCAGTCCCGCCGGAGTTCGCCGCTGCGGACGCCTACCTCGACTTCGCGATCGTTGAGGTGCTGCCCGAAGCCGCGGAGCTTGCCGAAGCGGCCGACGTATTCCTCGAGCGCGGAGCCTTCGATGTCGCGCAGGCGAGGCGCTACCTCGAGGCGTGCCGGGCCGCCGGGCTCGCCTTGCGACTGCACGGAGACCAGTTCACGGAGTCGGGTGCGATCCCGTTGGCGGTTGAGCTCGGTGCGCGCTCGGTCGACCATCTCGAGGCAACCGGCGAGGAGGGGATCCGGACGCTCGCGGCGAGCGACGTGGTGGGGGTGCTCCTTCCGGCGAGCGCGCTCTTTCTCGACCGGCCGATGCCCCCTGCGCGGGTGCTCGTCGATGCCGGCGCCGCAGTCGCGCTGGCGACCGACTTCAACCCGGGCAGCGCGTTCTGCCAGAGCCTTCCGCTCGTTTGCTCGCTCGCGGCCACGCAGCTGCACCTGGCACCGGCGGAGGCGCTGTCCGCGTGCACGGTCAACGCCGCCCACGTACTCGGCCGGGCCGATCGCAGCGGCCGCCTCGCGCCAGGATTCCGGGCCGACGTCACGCTGCTCGACGCGCTCGACTGGCGCTACCTCGCCTACCACCTCGGCGGTCGCGTCGTTGCCAGAGTGGTCGTCGGGGGCGAGCTACGCTAGCCGCCCATGCCGACGAGGAAGCAACGGCGCCGCGCGGCGAAGGACCGCCGCCACGACTACGAGACCGTCTGGGTCGATCCCGACACCGGTGACGAGGTCGAGCCTCCGGACGACTACGTCGAGTCGACGGCCGCAAAGCCTGAGAAGTCCGAGGACAGCAAGCCGAAGGCGAAGGCGAAAGCTCAGCCTCAGCGCGGCAGCAGACAGGTGCGCGTTCCGCCGGCGCCGTCCTGGCAGCGTTCCGTGAAGCGCTCGGTGATCATCGGCGTCGCGCTGTTCGCGGTCATTTATCTCCTCGGCACGAAGAACGGCAACCACAGCCTCGCGAGTGCGTTACTCCTGGCAGGCATCTACACCGTGATCTTCATCCCGGCCCAGTACGCGATCGATCGTTTCGCGCACATGCGCTGGCAGCGGCGCGCCGACCAGGAAGCCGCGAAGCGGCCGGCTAAGCGGCGCTGACGCGAGGCTCGGCCCGGTCGCCGCGATGGTGGCCTGCGCCGGGCCACGGCGCGAGCATCCCGCACCCCGCGAGCGGCTGGCCAGTGCTGCACTAGACTCGCCGCCGTGCCACTCGCGGTCGACAGATACCAGCTTGGCCCGCTCGACACGAACTGCTACGTGGTCCGTCGCGAACGGAGCGCGGCCGAGTGCGCGGTCATCGACCCAGGAGGCGACGCGGCCAACCTTCGCCTCGAGCTTGCACGGCTCGGCACGTCGTGTGCCGCGATCCTCGTCACGCACGGGCATTTCGACCACCTCGGCGGCGTCGCCGACCTGGCCGAGGGCACAGGCGCCGAGGTCTGGATGCCGGAAGGCGAGCGAGAGCGGCTCGAGCGCTACCCGGAATTCGCGCCGGCCGGCGTGCCGGGACGCCCTCACGCGCCCGAGCATCTCGTGAGCGGCGGCGAGACGGTCGAGGTCGCAGGCATCTCGTTCGAGTGCCTCGCGGTGCCGGGTCACTCGCCCGCGCACGTCGCGTTCTACGCCGAAGGCGAGCTCTTCAGCGGCGATCTCCTCTTCGCCGGCTCGGTCGGCCGCGTCGACCTGCCCGGCGCCGACTGGGACACGCTCCTCGACTCGGTGCGGATGCTCGCCGAGCGACTTCCACCGGAGACAGTCGTCCATCCGGGCCACGGCCACGAGACGACCCTCGGCGTCGAGCTCGCACGTAATCCGTTCCTGGCTGAACTGCGCGCATGACCAAGTTCCAGGCGCCGCGCGGGACGCACGACGTCCTGCCGCGCGACCATCTGTGGTGGCGCGTGCTCCGCACGATCGAGGAGCAGTCCGCGCAGTACGGCTGGTCGCGGGTCGCGACGCCCGGGTTCGAGGAGACGGCGCTGTTCGAGCGGACAGCGGGCGAGGCGTCCGACGTCGTGCACAAGGAGATGTACTCGTTCGAGGACCGCGGCGGCCGCTCGATCACGCTGCGCCCCGAGGGGACGGCGCCGATCGCCCGGGCGTACGTCGAGCACGGCCTCGCGCAGGAGCCGCAGCCCGTCAAGGCGTTCACGATCGCGCCGATGTACCGGTACTCGCGGCCCGGTCGCGGCCGGTATCGCGAGCACTGGCAGCTTTCGCTCGAGGCGATCGGCTCGGCGGATCCCGCGATCGACGCCGAGGTGATCCAGTACTACGCCGAACTTCTGCGCCGACTCGGCGTGACGGAATGGGAGCTGCATCTCAACTCGATCGGTGACGCGAACTGCCGGCCGCAATACGTGGCACGGCTCAACGAGTGGCTCGACGCCCATCCCGAGCTCGTCGACGAGGAGATCGCGCACAAACGCGCGACGAGCGTCCTCCAGGTCTTCGACGTCAAGAACGAGAAGGTCCTCGCCGCTCTCGCCCACGCGCCGAAGATCGGCGACTCGCTTTGCGACGCCTGCCGTGAGCACTTCGACGCCGTGCGGTCGCACCTCGACGCGTACGGCGTTCGGTACGTCCTCGACCCGGCGCTCGTGCGCGGCCTCGACTACTACACGCGTACGACCTTCGAGTTCGTCGGCCCCGAGGAGAACGTCAACTCCACGATCTGCGGCGGCGGCCGCTACGACGGCCTCGTCGAGGCGGTCGGTGGGCCGGCAACGCCCGCGATCGGCTTTGGCGCCGGGATCGAGCGGCTGCTGCTCGCAATTGAGAGGGAAGGCGCGACCGCGGAGGCGCCGCGGCTCGATCTCTTCGTCGCCTTCGAGGAGCTCGAGCTGCGCGGTCGGCTCCTCCCGCAGATCGCGAAGTGGCGGGCGGAGGGTCGGTCGGTGGACACCGACTACGCTGGCCGCTCGATGAAGGGGCAGCTCACGCAGGCGCAGCGCCTCGGCGCGGAGACGGTCGTCGTCGTGCGCAGCGACGGCACGTACGAGGTGCGTCGGCGCGGGGAGGAGGACCGCGTCGTAAGCTCGCTCGCGGAGATCTAGATGACCTGGCGTGACGTGATGTGCGGTGAGCTGCGGGCGCACGACGCCGGCCGTCGCGTCACGGTCGCGGGCTGGGCCGACACGCGCCGCGACCACGGTGGGCTCGTCTTCGTCGACCTTCGCGACGCCGCCGGGAAAGTGCAACTGGTCATCAATCCCGAGCGCTCGTCCGAGGCCGTCGGGATTGCGCACGAGATCCGGAACGAGTTCGTCCTCCAGGCGACGGGTGAAGTCGTGACGCGCGCGCCGGAGCTCATCAACCCCAACTTGCCGACGGGTCAGATCGAGGTGCAGGTGGACGAGCTGCGGATCCTCTCGCGGTCGACGCCCCTCCCGTTCCAGCTCGACGAGGAGAACGTCGACGAGACTCTCCGCCTTCGCTATCGCTGGCTCGACCTGCGGCGGGAGCGGCTGCAGCGGAACATCCGGCTGCGTGGCCGGATGGTCGGGATCATGCGGCGCTTGATGGAGAACGCCGGCTTCGTCGACATCCAGACGCCGATCCTCTGGAAGCCGACTCCGGAGGGCGCGCGCGATTTCCTCGTTCCGGCGCGACTCCAGCCGAGCCACTTCTACGCCCTTCCGCAGTCGCCCCAGATCGCGAAGCAGCTCCTCGTGATCGCCGGCTTCGAGCGCTACTTCCAGATCGCGATTTGCTTCCGGGACGAGGACCTTCGTGCCGACCGGGTGCAGGAGATCACACAGCTCGACGTCGAGATGGCGTTTCCCGACCACGAGGAGCTCATCGGCCTTACCGAACAGCTTGTCAAGACGATCTGGCAGGAGTGCCTCGGCGTCGAGTTCGAGACGCCGTTCGTGCGCATGACGTGGGATGAGGCCGATCGCCGCTTCGGAACCGACAAGCCCGACCTGCGCTACGGGCTCGAGATCGAAAACGCAACCGAGGCCACCCGGGGCTCGGAGTTCGGCGTGTTCGCGTCGGCCGAGGCCGTCCGCTTCCTTCGAGCGCCGCGCACGTTTTCGCGCGCCGAGCTCGCCGAGCTCGAGGAGTTCGCCAAGGGCTGGGGGGCGAAAGGGCTCGCCTACCTGATCTACGACGAGTCGGGCGAGGTGCGCTCGCCGATAGCGAAGTTCCTCTCGGAGGAAACGCTCGTAGCGCTCGACGGCAAGCCCGGAGAGACGCTGCTCTTCGCGGCCGACGCCTGGCCGATGACGTCGCGGGTGCTCGGAGCGTTGCGCATCCACCTGGCCGAGACGCTCGGGCTGATCGACGAGGGCGCTTGGTCGTGGCTCTGGGTGACCGACTTCCCGATGTTCGAGTGGTCGGAGACCGACGATCGCTGGACGGCCGTCCACCATCCGTTCACGCGGCCGACGGCGGACTGGGAGGAGCGCTTCGATCAGGATCCCGGCGCCGCGCGAGCACTCGCGTACGACTTGATCGGCAACGGGAACGAGCTCGCCGGCGGCTCCTTCCGGATCCACGAGCCTGAGATCCAGGCGCGCGTCTTCGACTTGCTCGGGATCAGCCCCGAGCAGCAGCGCGCAAAGTTCGGCTTCCTGCTCGACGCCCTCGCGATGGGCGCACCGCCGCACGGCGGCATCGCGTGGGGCGTCGACCGGACGATGATGGTGCTCGCGAGTGAACCCAACCTCCGCGACACGATCGCCTTCCCGAAGAACCAGGCCGGCGTCGACCCGATGACCGGTGCGCCGAGCGACGCCGAGGCAGGCCATCTGCGCGAGCTGGGGCTGCGGCTGCTCGACCCCGAGCCCGAGTAGTTCTCGCCGCTCTAGAAGGCGCGCATGCGGTTGTTTCGCGGGTTGTGCTCGACCTCGGCTTTCCCCAGTGCCTCGAGGAGCGGCGGCAGGTACATGCCGAAGCGGCCGCGGAGGCCGTTCTTGAGGCCGTACCAGCCGCCGACCGGGTTGTCCGGGGAGCGTCCCCACGCCTCGACCGTCCCATCTCGCGCGGGCTTCTGCTCGTCGGAGCTCCCGAGCTCGACCCAGTCGCCGCGTTCCGTCAGCATCGCGTGCAGATCGTCGATCGCCCGGGCGTCGTAGAGCAGGGTCGTCTTGCCGACCACGCACACGAGCACCTTCCGTCCGTCGCGCTCGTCGAGGAACATCTCGTAGTCCGAGGTCAGCGGCGGAGTCTTCAGCCGCCAGGGATCGTCCTTCGATCCTGTCCCGCTCATCGCCCTGCCTCGAAGAGCCGGTACGAGCCGATCTCGTCCACCTGGCTCACCACTGGCGGCTCGTCGCACCGGTCTCTGATCCCTTCCTGGAATCGTCGGAACGCGGCGTTCGTCGACAACGGGTTGGGCTCGCCGTGCTGGGCGATGTGGATGAAGGTGACGCCGTCGGGGAGCTTGACGGTGGCGTACTGCAGGCCGTCGGGCTGCGAGGCCGCAAGCTCCTCGTACACGGCGCGGACGAGTTCCTCGTTCTCGGCGACACGGTCGGGCTGGACGCGGTACCGAACCATCACATGTGGCATGTCGACCTCCTGAAAACCGATCGGTTTCTGGTTGGTCGCGACTATACAGCAGTAGGAAACCGATCGGTACCATGATGCCAAGATGGATGCTGAAGACACACGGATAGCGGCGGTTGCGGCCGATCGCTTCCACGAGTGCGGCATTACCGCGACGGGCGTTGCGGAGCTCAGTCGCGCCGCCGGGGTGTCGAAGCGGACGCTGTATCAGCGGTTCGGCTCGAAGGACGGGCTCGTGACGGCGGCGTACGAATCGCTCGACCTGCCCGTCTACCGGATGCTCACCGCGACGATCGACCGCGAGGTCACCGACCCGTGCGAGCAGCTCGACGCGTTCTTCGCCCAGCTCGGGCCCATTCTCGGCTCGCCCGACTTCCGTGGTTGCCCCTTCACGAACGCCGCCTCCGAGCTCCCCGACCCGGCCCACCCGGCGCACACCGTGGTTCGCCGTCACAAGGAGCGCGTGCGGCGCTGGCTGCGTGAGCGGGCGAAAAAGGCGGGCGCGAGAGATCCGGGAACCCTGTCGCGCCAGCTGATGCTCGTCTTCGCCGGTGCGCAGGCCGAGGCGCTGATCGAACAGTCGGGGCGGCCGGCCCGCGACGCGCAACGCCTCGCCGCGCAGCTGATCGAAGCCGAAATCGACTGACGCGCGCTACAGTCTCCGAGCTCGGTCCCGTGCGCCGAATCGGGCACACATGTAGATCCAACGCTACGTGAAAGGGAGCCGGCGTCCTGCCAAGGCATTTGCCGACAGTAGGCACGGCACCCACCTGGGAGACCAGGATCACATAGTTCGGTTTGGACGCCGGGACCGGGCGCTCATCTACGGTGAGCGCCATGCAGGAGATCTTCGGAGACTCGAGCCGCGCCGGCGAGTGGGCGGCAGTCCGGTTGCACGTCGACGACGATCGGATCGTGGAGGCGTACGCACCGGGGCTCGATCGCGACCTCGCCGGGCTGACGCTCCTCGAAGCGGCGTCGGTGGGCGGGGAGACGCTCGCGGTCGACGCGCTCGCGAACGCGCTCGGGCCGGTCTTCCGCGCCGAGCCGTCGCCCGGGCGTCTGGCGGTCGCGATGAGCGGCGGCGTCGACAGCGCCGTCGCGCTCCTGCGTTCGTTGCCGAACGCGATCGGCGTGACGCTCCGCCTGTGGCTCGACCCGGCAGGCCCGGATTCCGAGCGCGCCTGCTGCTCGCCCGAAAGCGTGATCGCGGCTCGTGAGACGTGTCACCGGCTCGGCGTGCCGCACGTGACGCTCGACCTGCGCGAGGAGTTCCGCCGCGCTGTGGTCGCTCCCTTCGTTCGTAGCTACGCGCGCGGCGAGACCCCGAACCCTTGCACGCGCTGCAACGGCGGATTCCGGTTCGCCGAGCTCCTCTCCTTCGCGCGGCGTGCCGGCGCCGATCGCCTGGCGACCGGCCACTATGCGCGCATCGTCGAGCGCGACGGACGGCTCCTCCTTGCGCGCGGCTCAGATCCCGCGAAGGACCAGAGCTACATGCTCGGCGGCCTCGATCCCGCCAAGCTCGCACGCATTGCGTTTCCGCTCGGCGAGCAGGACAAGGACGCGACCCGCGCCGAGGCCGACCGCGCGGGACTTGCCGCCGCGCGCCGGCCCGACAGCCAGGAGGCGTGCTTCCTGGCCGGTGACGACTACCGCGCGTTCCTCGGCCGCCAGGGGCTGGAGGCGGAGGAGGGCACGATCGTGGCGGAGGACGGGAGTGAGCTCGGGCGCCACGACGGGTACTGGCGGTTCACTCCGGGCCAGCGGCGGGGCCTCCGGCTCGCCGCGCCGGAGCCGCTCTACGTGCTCGGCACGCGGCCGGCGGAAAATGCCGTGGTCGTCGGCCCGCGTTCGGCGCTTGCGCGTACCGAGGTGACCGCGCGCGGGCGGCTCTACGCAGCGGCCGAGCGGGTAGAGGCAAAGCTCCGCTACCGCTCGCCGGCGGTGCCGGCCCGCGTCGAGGCGACCACCCGCGGCTTCCGCCTCGAGCTCGACGAGCCCGTCTTCGGCGTCGCGCCGGGCCAGGCCGCGGTGCTCTACGACGGCGATGTAGTCGTCGGATATGGCCTGATCGGCGCATCCCACTAAGATCGGACCCGGATGCTGGTCGCGGCGTTCACATGGGGCGACCTCTGGCGGCTGGGGCTCGCCGTGTTTCTGCTCGCCGTCGGCATCACGCTCGCGTTCCTCCTCGTGCGACTGGCCGGAACCGCCGCGCAGGTTTCCACGTTCATCCGTGGAGCGGGAGATTCCGTTCTCCCGGTGGTCGACAAGGTTGGAGGGAGCGTGGACCGGGTGAATGTGCAGCTCGACAAGGTGGATCGCATCACCGACAGCGCCGTGGACGCCGCAGACAGCGTCGACACGGCTGTGCGGGCGGTGAACTATGCGATCACACGTCCGGTGCAGAAGGTCTCGGGCATGGCCGCCGGAGTGAGCTTCGGCGCCGCCGACTTCAAGGTGAGCCGCGACTGGCGCCACGCGGTTGAGGCCGGGAAGGAGGCCGCGGCCCGACGCGAGAGAGATCTCGCCGAGGAGCTGCGGGACGCGGGGAAATGAACGCCGAAGAGATCCGGCTGATCATCCCGGCCGAGGAGGATTTCAGGCCGATCGCGCATCTCGTCACCGGCGGGCTCGCGACGAGGCTCGATGTGACGTACGACGACCTCGACGACCTCCAGGTCGGGATCGAGGCGCTGCTCGCCCTTCGCGACGATGCTGACGAGCTCGTCGTCTCCCTCTCGGCCGACGACGGCGTACTGCACGCAGCGCTCGGGCCGTTCCCGCCCGAGAAGGTCCACGCGGCGGAGTCGGACGGCGGGCTGGATTTGCGGCGCGTCCTCGAGACCGTCTGCGACACGCACGAGGTCGAGGAGCGTGACGGCGGCGCGTGGGTCGAGCTGAGCAAGCGGGTGGTCGCGGAATGACGCGGATCGACGACAAGATCCTGCTGCGCCGCTACCACGAGAACGGCGATCTCCAGGCGCGCGAGCAGCTGATCGAGCAGTACATGTCGCTCGTGCGCTCCCTCGCGCGGCGCTACTCGTACCGCGGCGAGCAGCTCGAGGATCTCGTCCAGATCGGTGCGATCGGGCTGATCAAGGCGATCGACCGCTTCGACCTCGACCGCGGTGTCGAGCTGACGACGTACGCGACGCCGAACATCATCGGTGAGATCAAGCGCCACTTCCGTGACAAGGGCTGGGCAGTGCGGGTGCCGCGTGGCCTGCAAGAGCTCAATGTCCAGCTTTCGCGGCTCGTCGAGCAGCTGACTGTGCAGCTCGGCCGCTCGCCGACCATCCCCGAGCTCGCGAAGGCCGCGGGCGTCGAGGAAGAGGAAGTGCTCGAAGCCCTGGAATCCGGTCGCGCCTACACGTCGCTGTCGCTCTCGGTGGGCGGCGGAGGAGGCGACGACGACGATCTCGACCCCCTGGAGTCTCTCGGCACCGAGGAGCACCAGTACGCGGTCTCGGAGGATCGCGCAGTGCTCGCGCCGGGCTTCAAGGCGCTCGACGAGCGCGAGCGGAAGATCCTCCAGCTCCGCTTCTTCGACGGGCTGACGCAGTCGCAGATCGCGCAGCAGGTCGGCATCTCGCAGATGCACGTGTCGCGTCTGATCCGGCGCTCGCTCGAGAAGATCCGCGAGACGATCGCGGAAGACGAGGAGTCGCTGGCCCGCTAGCCGTCAGGCGTGAGGACGCTCGCGCAAGTGACTGATCACAGTCTGGCGTCGTCACTCTCGGCCGCTGCGGTTGTCGAGGGCGGCCCGTTCGTCCTGCCGCTCCTCCCACATTCGACCGAAGACCGCGCCTGCGTGGAGACACACACCGAAGCCAACGAGGAAGCTGATCAGGGTGATCACGACGCCGGCTGGGCCGTAGCTCCGCTGCCCTGAGGTCACCTGGCCCGAGAACACGAACGAAGACACCACTCCCAGGCCGGTAATGCAGATTCCTGTCGCCACTCCAGCCGGGAAGAGCCGACGAAGCGGGACCTGTCGGTACAGGAACATGTAGGCCGACCACCACCAAAAAAGCACGGCGAAAGCGAACGTGAGCAGGAAGATGAGGCCGCGACCGCCCACGGGGCGGGCTTTGTCGAAGACCCACACCTCAACGGTGATGTAGAGCGTGAAGGCGGCTACTCCAGCGAGCTGGTAGATGAGGTGTAGGAGGAAGCCCTTGGGGGGCGTTCGTTCGTAGATCCGGTGATACCAGGAGGAGAGGGTGGAGGACATCCCGATCCCTCCCAGCACGAGGACGATCGCGCTGACCCAGGTGAGCGTGGCGACGGCCTGATTGCCGGTCGAGATCAACGCGTCCACATCGTGGGTGGCTTGGGTGTTCAAGCCCATCCGGGCGACGATCGTCCTTCGGATGTCTCCGCCGATCACCGATGAGGTGACCGCAAGGAATGGAAAGGCGGAGAGCACGGCCAGCGCCGCGAACGCGAAAGAGCTGTTCATGAAATCGGCGGTCGAGAGATGCGCCCAGTACCTTCCAGCGGCGCTCTGCTCGAACTGCGCCTGCCTGGTTTGCAGGGCGCGTAGCCACCGCCAGTCAGGCATCCCCGCCTCCCGAGTCTCGGTCGGCGGCGGCAGGAGAGTCTGCTCATCCTCAGTGACGTGGCGAGACCCCGAAGCGTCGAGCGTCTTGGGATCCTCGTCCATCCACCGATTATCGCCGCCTAACGCAGAGGCGACCATGCGCGCCTACTCAGACCAGCTCAGGGGTCATTCCGGATCACTGGCCCAGGCGACGGTTTACGCGCCTAGGGTGCCGTTCCGGTGCGTCGTGAACCGACTCGTACCTGACGCCGCAGGCGGGCCTTGTTCGCGAGCAGCTGTTGGCGCATCAGCCGCGGCCTTAGCAGCTGCTGACGCGGCAGCCTCGGCCGCAAGGGTTTGTTGGCGGAGGTTGCGTTCGCCCTCGCGCAAGGCCGCTTCGCGACCACTCCGGGCGGACCCAGCGGACGCCTGGTGCGAACTGCTCGGCCTCTGGAAGTGCAGCCCAAACCCAACTCCAGCGGCAATGGCCGCGAGCGCGACGATGAGCGCTGTAACAGCGAGCCGCCGCTGCCGCGCCCGCCGTTTCGCCTCGGCAATTAGCGCGCGCATGGAGCCAGTATCGCTAGCATCACCCGCAGTGTCAAGCTCCCCGCTCAGGGGTCATTCCGGAACACTGGCCCAGCCGAGTGAGCTGCGCTCAGCACAGCGTTTGCCAGACCCGGTGGACTGTTCACCGCGGACCTATGGCGTTCTCGGCACCGTCCGATGATGGTCGCATCCTGGTCCGGCGATGGGCGCCGCCGAACCTCCGTCCGCGACCGAAGCTCTCGGCTTGGCTCGTCTGCACGCGGCGGCGCGGGAGGCACGTGACGATGCGGCCCCGTTCGCGCTCGCTGCGGCTGCGATCCTGATTGCGTTGGCCCTTGTGGCCCAGCATGCCGACTGGGAATACCTCGGGCAGGCGCTCTGGTGGATGTGGCTTGTCGTCGCAGCGCCCTATGTCTTGTTGTCCGCCACGCTGGTGCTGGGCCTGAATCGCCTCGTCCGTCACGACCATAGGCGCGAGATCGTGATCGGCCTCCTTGCCGTCGTCTGGGTCTTCACCGTCCTTGGTGTTGTCGTGCTCGTTGCCTCTCTGATTGCGCACTCTGCCTCCCGTATCACCGGAGCCCAGCTCTTAGCCAGCGGCGGCGCGGTCTGGCTCACAAACGCGATCGCGTTCGGCCTTGCCTTCTGGGAGCTCGATTGTGGAGGCCCGGTTGCGAGGGCGCTCACCAATGAACCTCGCAGGCCAGACTTCCAGTTCCCCCAGGACGAGAACCCCCAGCTCGCGCGCGACGGCTGGGCTCCTCGTCTCTGGGACTACTTCTACGTCTCGCTCACAAATGCGACAGCGTTCAGCCCCACCGACTCGATGCCGTTGACGCGGGCAGCGAAAGCGCTGATGGCGGCCGAATCGACGCTCTCGGTCGTGACCGTGCTCCTCGTTGCCGCTCGCGCGGTCAACATCCTCGTCTAAACGGAACGCTCATTCACACGTCGCGACGGCGTCCGACGAGGCGTGCGCCGGTGGCTGGAAGTCGACCTCGCGCGATCGCGTCTTCCTCGACTCCCCGCAGCGTGTCGCCGAGGTTCCAGCGGTGGAGCCACGGACCGCGCAACGGCTGGCCGAGCTCGAAGTCCGGCTCGAGCGCCGCGAGGATTCGTTCGAGCGGATGGAGATGGTCGCGGTGCTCTGCGACGAGCTCTTCGGCGGTCTTCGGCGGTGCTTCGCCGAGGGCCGCGCGCTGCTCCAGCCACCAGGCGGCAGCTGTGACGTCGAACGCGGCGACGTCGAACTCGTCGACCACGAGCGTCCCGCCGGGGGCGACCAGCTCGCCGAGCCGGCGACAGGATTCCTCGAGCGGATCGACGTGGTGGAGCGAGACGATTGCAACCGCGGCCGCATATGAGCCGGCGGGCTGGTCGAGATCGGCGAGGGCGACACGGCGGACGTCGTCGCTCTCGGAACGTGGATCGATCGCCAGCACCTCGTAGCCGACGGCACGAAGCGTGCGGGCCAGGCTCCCCGTCCCGGCGCCGATCTCGAGCACGCGCACAGGCGGCTCGGGCAGGTTCGCCCGCACAAAGGCCCTCAGATCGACGGACGCCATCGGGAAGCATTCTCCCTCGACTTAAGGACCGAGGAGCCGGATGTCGATTAGCTCGGAGTGGGAACGCCTTTCGTGGGAGAGCTCGCCGTGGCGCAACGGCCCCGCGCCCGTGCCGGGCGCTTGAGCCACGTCGCTGCGTGGGTCGTGCCGGCAGCCGCCGCCATGATCGACGCGTTACGTCACGGACTGAGCTACGGCGACGGCGACGCACACATCTTCATCGCGGCCGGACGAACGCTTCTGTCCGGTCAGTGGAGCCATGCGTTCTCGCACTCGGTCGTCCAGGCAGGCCCGCTGCAGCTCGCACTCTTCGGCTCGCTCGGCCGCTCGAGCGAGGCGCTCACGCTCGTGCTCGCGCCGGCGGTTGCACTCCTCGTGGTGGCGGCTGTTCGGGCAACCGGAGTCACGAACCCGGTGCTCTACGGAGGCGCCGGTCTGTTTGCGGTAGCGACGGGCCTCACGCGCGTCGGCTACGTGGCCGGACATCCCGCGGACGCCGTGCTCCCACTGATCTGGATTCTCGCCGCCGCCGACGCGCGCCGGGGCCACGCGCGCCGAGCCGGATTGCTCGTGGGCCTCTGCGCGGGGCTGGAGACGTGGGGGATCCTCGGCGTCGCCGTGCTCGCGCTCGCGCCGCGGCGCCGTGAGGCGGCCATCGGCACCGTGGTGGCTGGGGCGACGGCTGCTGCGCTGTTCCTCCCGTTCCTGCTCGGCGGCCATTTCGCGATGTTCTCGCTGCAGTGGCAGGTTCGTCCTCCGGCGCCCATCTCTCTGTTCGTCGCCGCCGGCACTCCGTACGGCTGGCCGCTGCGACTGGCTCAGGGACTCTTTGCGGTCGGGGCCGGGGTCGCCGTCGCCCGGCTCCTGCGCGACTCGCCGCACGGCGTCTGGGCGGCGCCGCTCGCGACCGTCTGCGCGCGGCTGCTGCTCGATCCGCTTCTTCTGAGCTACTACCTCGCCGCTCTCAAGGGGCCGGCCCTGGTCGGCGCGGCGGTCGGCGCCTCTTCGCTGTTGCTGAAGCGCGGCGTCGAGTCGAGCGGCCGTGCTCCCGCCGCTCTCGGCGGCTCTCGCTAGGAGTCCTGGCGCGAGTGAAGGAGCTCGCGGACGGAGTCGATGCGGCGATGGACTTCCTGCCGCTCGTTCGAGACCTCGCGCTCGCGCTCGCGCGTCGTTGCGCTCTCGAAGCCGAAGTCGATCTGATGCTGCAGATGGCGACGAACCGCTGAGAGCCGCGCCTCCTCGGCTTCGAGGGTGGCGAGCTCGCGGCGAAGGCCGTCGACGCTGGCTTTCTGGCCGGCTTCCTGCATTGAGCTTCTATCGGCAGGCGGCTCGGTTGCCGTGAGCCCGGTTCGGGCTGCGAAGTATCGGCAGCTCTACGGCTGGGGCGGCTCGGCGCGCTCGCGTGGCTGGCGCCACGGCCAGCCAAGCAGGAACAGCCCGCCGGCGAGACACAGCGCCCCGACGACCGCCCAGAACGTGCTGCCGGTCATCGACGAGCCCGAGATCAGATTGAGCCCCTGGCCCAGCCAGACGATGCCGGTGAGGGCAAGGAGTGCTCCGAGGATGCGTCTTGCGATCGTCATGTCACTTTTTACTCCCGTTCAGCCGAAACAGTTTGCCCTCAGCGACGGCCGCGGCGCGAGCGGTTGCGGCGCGCCGAGCGCCTGAGCGTGTCGAGCTCTCCGAGTGCGGCGCCGGCGCCGCGAGCGACCGCCGTCAGCGGCTCGCGGTCGCGATTCACAGGGAGGCCGGTCTCGCCGCGCAGGAGCTCTGGAAAGCCCGGCAGGAGCGTGCTGCCGCCGACGAGCGTGATGCCGCGATCCGCGATGTCCGACGCGAGCTGCGCCGGAGTCTGCTCGAGCAGCTCCTTGAGGGCCGTGACGATGCGCGTCAGCGGCCGCTCGAGTGCCCGGCGGACCTCGTCCTCGCCGAGCGTGATGCGCGCGAGCAGTCCCGTGGACATGTACCGGCCGGCCACCTCGGTCTCGGCTCCTCTCGCGTGTCCTCCGAGCGCGCTCCCGACCTCGAGCTTGACCCGCTCGGCCTGCTCGTGACCGACGAGCAGCCGGTGCTGGTCCTGGACGAAGCGGACGATCGCGTCGTCGAGGTCGTAGCCGCCGACCGGCAACGAGGTCGAGACGACGATCCCGCCGAGCGCGATCACCGCCATCTCGCTCGTGCCGCCGCCGACGTCGACGACGAGGGAGGCGACCGCGTCCTCGACCGGCAGCTCGGCGCCGATCGCGCCCGCCATGGCCTCCTCGATCAGATGCGCCTCGCGCGCTCCCGCCGCCAGTGTGGCCTCGACGACCGCGTCGCGTTCGACCTGGGTCAGGCCGCTCGGGACGCAGACGATCACGGCGCGGCGCAGCCCGTTGCCGCCGACGCGGCGGATGAAGTGGCCGAGCATCTGCTCGGTCGTCTCGAAGTCCGCGATCACGCCGTGACGCAGCGGCCGCGTCGCCACGATCGTCGCCGGCGTGCGGCCGAGCATCTGCCGTGCCTTCTCGCCGACGGCGTACACCTGGCCCGTCTGCTGATCCATCGCCACGACCGAGGGCTCAAACAGGACGATTCCCTCGCCGCGACGGAAGACGACGGTATTCGCCGTCCCGAGATCGACTGCGAGATCGGTCCCGGCTGCGAGCGTCGGCAATCTCATAGGCACTTCCGCAGCGCCGCTTCCGGCGCCGCGCTGGGAACGGTAGCCGCCCTAGCCGCGCGAGAAACCGAGGTTCAGCAGGCGCGTCGCGTCGGCGTCCAGGTTCGGCGAGTCGAGAACGACCGCGATCAGCCGCCTCCCGTGCCGTGTGGCGGCCGCGACGAGGCACCAGCCCGCCTCGTGCGTGTAGCCCGTCTTGACGCCGTTCGCGCCGGTGTATTCGCTGAGGAGAGCGTTGTTGTTGAGATAGATCTTCGAGTTGGTCGGCGCCGACCAGCGGACCTGGATCCGCCTCGTCCGCACGAGCTGGTCGAAGCGCGGGTCACGGAACGCATAGCGCGTCAGAGCGGCGAGATCCCACGCCGTCGAGTAGTTGCCGCGGTCGCGGACGCCGCTCGGGCTCGTGTAGTGGGTGTCGTGCAGTCCGAGCGCCTTCGCCTCGGCGTTCATCTGGCGCAGGAATCCATGGACGGAGCCGGCGCTCGAGATCGCGAGCTGTTGCGCGTCGTCGTTCCCGGAGTAGAGGAGCAGCGAGTAGAAGAGCTTCCACGCCTTGACCTCCTCGCCGGTGCGAAGTCCCTCACGCACCAGCGGGACTGCAGTTGCCGAATGCGCGACCCTGACGGTGCTCTTCCACGGCACCTCTTTCAGCGCGAGGGTCGCGGTCATGATCTTCGTCAGCGACGCAATTTTTCGCCGCTCGTGCGCACGCTCGGCCCAGAGGACTCGGCCCGTGTCGGCGTCGACGAGGATCGCAGCCGGCGCGCGGACGCGGACGTGCGCTCCCGCGAGGAGCGGCGTTCCGTAGAGCAGGCGGGGAGGCTTCTGCCGGACGGTGGCCGTGGAGTGGGGGACTGTCTTCGTCGCCGGCGCTTTCGTCTGCAGGCGCGGCGCTGCCACAGGATGGTGCGGCGTCTTCGCGGCGGCACGCCGTCCGTACCAGACGCCTGCCGCAGCGGCGGCGAGCACGACGAGGACGAGCAGCGCGATCCTCCTGGCGCGATAGCGGCGCCTCCTCCGGCGGCGCGGCGCGACCGGCGTCAGTACATCCAGCGACACTGATCCCGCTCCTGGCGCCGGCTAAGCCGGCACCTCCGCTACCTGCCGTGCTCCGTCGAGCCTACGCACGGTCCGATGCTAACCGCGTCTCCGGTCGGCTCCGACGGCCGCTCCTAGAATGGCCGCCGTGCGCACGACAGCCGAGCTGCGGGAGGGATTCCAGGCGTTCTTCGAGGAGAAGGGCCATCTGCGCTGTCCATCTGCGTCCCTGATCCCACGCGCGGACGATCGCTCGACGCTCTACGTCACCGCCGGCATGCAGCCGCAGATGCCGTTCTTCCTCGGCCGCGAGAAGCCGCCGGCGCCGCTGACGACGATCTGTCAGAAGTGCTTTCGCACGCCCGACATCGACGAGGTCGGGCTCGACACGTACCACCTCACCTTCTTCGAGATGCTCGGCAACTTCTCGTTCGGCCAGTACTTCAAGGAGGGCGCGATCGCCTACGCGACCGAGTTCATCCAGGAGCGACTGAAGCTCGACTGGGATCGCGTCTGGGTGAGCGTCCACGCCGGCGATCCGGGTCTCGGGCTCGGGGCCGACGAGGAGGCGATCGGGCACTGGGAACGGATCGGCATGCCGCCTGAGCGGATCGTGCCACTGCCCTCCTCCGAGAACTTCTGGTCGGTCGGCGGCCCCGGGCCGTGCGGCCCCGACTCCGAGATGTACTGGGACTGGGGCGAGGACGTCGGCTGCGGAAACGACGATTGCCTGCCCGGTTGCACCCGCTGCGAGCGCTTTCTCGAGTTCGGGAACCTCGTCTTCATGTCGTACGAGCTCCATGCCGACGGCAAGCTCACCGAGCTTCCGACCAAGAACATCGACACCGGGTGGGGGCTCGAGCGCGTCGCGCGCGTCGTGCAGGACGCCGTGTCCGTCTACGACACCGACGGCTACCGGCTGATCATGGACTGGGTCGAGCAGGAGTCGGGCGTCGCATACGGCTCGTCGACAGATGCGACGAAGGCGCATCGGGTGCTCGCCGACCACGGCCGCGGGATGACGTTCATCGTCGCCGAGGGCGTCTCGCCGTCGAACGAGGGCCGCGGCTACGTCCTGCGCCGCATCGTGCGGCGCGCGACCCAGCACGGCCTGCGAATCGGGATGAAGCCTCCGTTCCTGCCCGGCCTGGCGGATGTCGTGATCGAGCAGATGGGATCTGCCTATCCCGAGCTCGTGGAGCATCGCGACGAGATCCACCGCGTGCTCGCCGCCGAGGAGGAGCGCTTCGGCGAGACGCTCGAGCGCGGGATGACGATCTTCGAGGAGGCGGCGGCGAAGGGCGAGATCAGCGGCGACGACGCCTTCGAGCTGCAGGCGACGTACGGCTTCCCGCGCGAGCTCACGCAGGAGCTCGCACGCGAGCGCGGCCTCGCGCTCAACGAGGAGGAGTACGAGCGCCTGATGGAAGGGCACCGCGAGACGTCGCGCCAGGGCGGCACCGCACGCTACGAGCCGCGCTTCGCCGGAGCGCCGCGCACCGATTTCGTCGGCTACGAGCAGCTGGACGTGCGCACTGCGATCACCGCGTACGCCGACCTGGGCGCCGGCTATTTCCAGGTGAAGCTCGCCGAGTCGCCGTTCTATCCGGCGGGCGGCGGGCAGGTCACCGACGCCGGCTGGATCGAGAAAGACGATGGCTCGCGCGCCGACCTCGTCGAGGCGCTTCGGCTCGTGGACGATCAGGAGCTCGTCTTTCAAGGCTCTGGCTTCGCCGAGGGAGACCGCGTCCGTGCCGTCGTGCCGTGGAACGTCCGCTATCCCACGATGGCGAACCACACGGCTACCCATCTGCTGCACAAGGTGCTGCAGGAGGTGCTCGGCGACCATGTTCGCCAGGCCGGCTCGGCCGTGCGGCCCGACAAGCTCCGCTTCGACTTCACGCATCCGTCGCCGCTGAGCCCGGAAGAGCGCGCCGAGGTCGAGAAGCGCGTCAACGAGCACGTCTTCGCGAACCTGCCGGTGCGGATTTTCGAGACGCCGCTCGCGGAGGCACGAAACCTCGGCGCGATGATGCTCTTCGGCGAGAAGTACGGCGACGTCGTGCGCGTCGTCGACGTCGACGGCTGGTCGCTCGAGCTGTGCGGCGGCACGCATGTGCGGTCGACCGCGGAGATCGGACCGTTCGCAGTCCTGTCCGAGAGCTCGGTCGGCGCCGGCTCACGGCGGATCGAGGCCGTCACAGCAGGCGAGGCGTTTGCGCTGCTGCACGAGCGCGCAAGAGAGGCCGATGCGCTGCGCGGCGAGCTCGAACGGGCGAGGAAGGAGTCGAAGCAGCCGAAGCAGTCCGAGCAGACGGAGATCATCTCCCAGGACAAAGAGGGAGACGTCCTGCTCATCGAGGTCAAGAGCCTCAAGGGCGGACCGCTGCGGGATTTCTCCGACCGGATCCGGCAGCAAGAGAAAGCCGGCGGCGCGATCGTCGCTTCGAGCGACGACGGCCGCGTTTTCCTCGTCGTCAACTTCGACGACGCGCTGGTCGCGCGCGGGCTCGACGCGGTGCAGGTCGTGCGCGAGCTCGGCAAGCACATCGGAGGCGGCGGAGGCGGCAAGCCGACGCTCGCCGAGGCCGGTGGCAAGAACCCCGACGGTATCGCCGACGCGCTCGCTGCCGCGAAGGAGCTCGTCGCGCCATAAAGATGCTGCGGTGAAGGTGATGGCACTCGACTACGGCTCGGCCCGCACGGGGGTCGCGGTCTCCGATCCGACCGGCACGCTCGCGCGTCCGCTCGGCGTCGTCGAGCGGGCCGGTACCGACGACGGGCTCGCCGAGCTCGCGCGGCTCGTGCGGGAGGAGGACGTCGAGCGCGTCGTCGTCGGCCTGCCGCTCACGCTCCGCGGCACCCGAGGCGAGCAGGCCGCCGAGACCGAGCGTTTCGTCGAGGCGCTCCGTCCCATTCTCGACGTCCCGGTCGAGCTCTACGACGAACGGTTCACGACCGACCTCGCGGAGAGGACGGCGGGAGCAGCGCCCGAGGACGCCCTCGCGGCTGCGCATCTTCTTTCCGGCTGGCTCGAGCGGTGGAGCCCGGCGGCCAGCTGACACCTCCAGGGCCGTCGCGCCGGCGGATCGTCGCCCGCCGCGTCGTCGCGCTGGTCGCGCTCGTGCTGCTGCTCGGAGGAGGCACCGCGGCAGCGTTCGCGATCCACGGCTCGCGGCACGCCGCACCGCCGCCGACGACCGTCCGCCAGCTGCGGCAGTTCCGGATCGTGTTCCCTGAGGGATTCACTCGCGCGCAGATGGCCGCGCGCGCGGGGACGGTCGCGAAGATCGCGACGCGCGAGGGACATCGCAAAGTGAAGCTCTCGCAAAGCGGATATCTCGCTGCGACCGCCCGCAAGCGCTCGATCCCGGGCTTCGGCCCGAAGAAGCTGCCGCTCGAGGGCTTCCTCTTCCCCGACACCTACGACTTCGACCGCAAGTCGACGTCGGCGGAGCTCGTGCAAGAGCAGCTCCAGGAGTTCGACTCGCAGTGGGGGACGGTCAACCTCGCATACGCACGGAGCAAGAACCTCACGGCGTACGACGTGCTCACGATCGCGTCAATCATCGAGAAGGAAGCGGTCGCGCCGGGCGATCGGCCAAAGGTTGCCCGCGTCATCTACAACCGGCTGCACCTCGGGATGACGCTCGGGATGGACTCCACCATCCGCTACGCGCTGCACATTCCGGGAACGAAGTCGTTGACGGAGTCCGACCTCGCGAATCCGACGCCGTACAACACCCGCCTTCACGCGGGCCTGCCACCGACGCCCATCGCAAACCCCGGCCTCGCGTCGATCGAGGCGGCGGCGCATCCGGCCAACGGGCCGTGGCTGTACTTCGTCGCCGAGCCCGACAAGGTGCACAGCTTCTTCACCGCCAGTGCGACGGCTTTCGATGAGTACAAGGCCGCGCATGGCTACGGCTGAGCGACAGCTCGTCGTACTCCTCGGCCATCCGGTGGCGCACTCGCTGTCGCCGCGGATGCAGAACGCGGCCTTCGCGGCGGCCGGGCTCGACTGGGAGTACGTCCTCCGCGACGTCCGCCCGGAAGAGCTGGAAGCCGCGGTGCGCGAGGTCGAGTACGCGAACGTCACGGCGCCGTACAAGCTCGACGTGGCGCGGATCCTCGGCAGTGAGCTGGCGTCCGTGAACACGATCGCGCGAGGCCGGGGGTTCTCGACCGACGCTGCGATCCTCGAGCAAGTAACAGACTGTTACAAGCCGGCGATCGTGGGCGACGGCGGCGCGGCGGCTGCGTTTCGTCACGCGCTGCCGGACGCGCGGGTGTTCTCGCGGCGCGGCGAGTGGCCTCCGGAGGTCGGCGACTTCGACCTCGTGATCCACGCCACGCCGGTCCGTGACGAGGTGCTGTTCGATCTCGGACCGGGCCAGACGCTGATCGACCTTCCGTATCCGCGAACCGCGACTGCGGTGGCGGCGGCCGCGGCGGGAGCGCGCGTCCTCGACGGGCTCGAGGTGCTCGTCACGCAGGGAGCCGCGAGCTTCGAGCTCTGGACGGGGCAGGCGGCGCCGGTCGGCGAGATGCGCCGCGCTCTCGGCTTGACCTGATGCCGCTAGGGGCATAGAACGAGAACATGCGCAGCTGTCGCGGATGCGGAGGAGCAGTTCAGGACGACTTCCGCTTCTGCCCGCACTGTGGCAAGTCGCAGCGCACGAAGATCGTCGAGTACTTCCGCGGCCATCCCGACGTCGGCGACGGCGGCCTGCGCGTCTCCGTCTACCTGACAGAGCCGAGGCATGCGCGCCTGAGCGTCTGGCACGGGGAGGAGGCGCAGGCGGCGATCTCGCTCGACCCGGACGAGGCCGCCCGGCTCGCCCGCTTCCTCGACACGGCGGCGACGCGGCCACATCGCGGACTCGTCTCCCGAGTGCTCTCCCGGCTCTAGGCCACTACGCTCCCCGCCATGACGCTCGAGCTCGCGACCGCGTGAGAGTCGCACGGCCCTGCGCTCGTCGCGATCGTCTCGGGCCTGCCGGCCGGACTCGCCCTCGACCGCGACGCGATCGACGCCGACCTCCGCCGCCGCCAGCAGGGTTACGGCCGCTCGCCGCGCCAGCAGATCGAGGCCGACGAGGTGGAGGTGCTCGCGGGGCTTCGGCACGGCCGCACGCTCGGCACGCCACTCGCGCTCGTCGTCCGCAACCGCGACCACAAGAACTGGACCTGGGGGATGAGCCCCTGGCCGCCCGACGGCGAGCCCGAGGGGAAAGGGACGAGACCCGTCACGCTTCCGCGACCGGGCCACGCTGATCTCGCGGGCGTGCAGAAGCACGAGCTCGCGGACGTTCGCGACGCGCTCGAGCGCGCGTCCGCGCGGCACACGGCCGTCTACGTCGCCGCCGGGGCCGTCGCGAAGGCGTTGCTCGCCGAGATCGGGATCGAGGTCGCGGGCGCTGCGCTGGCCGAAGCTGGTGCAGATCCCGACTCTGTCGACGAAGCACGTAAGGATCGCGACACGCTCGGCGGCCGGGTCGAAGTGAAGGCGCACGGCGTCCCGCCGGGGCTCGGCTCGTACGCGCGACGCGAGGACCGGCTCGACGCGCGGCTCGCGGCGGCGCTGATGGGTATCCAGGCGGTGAAAGGCGTCGAGATCGGCGACGGATTCGCGCTCTCCGGACTGCGCGGCTCGGCGGCGCATGACGAGATCGTTCGCGACGAGCGTGGCCTGCACCGCGAGACGAACCGCGCCGGCGGCATCGAGGGCGGAATGTCGAACGGCGAGGAGGTCGTGGTGCGTGCCGCGATGAAGCCTCTGCCGACGCTGATGCGCCCGCTCCGCTCGGTCGACCTCGAGACCGGCGAGGCGGCCGACGCCCTCGTCGAGCGGAGCGACGTCTCGGCGGTCGAGGCGCTCGCGGTCGTCGCCGAGGCCGCGGTCGCGTGGGAGCTGGCCCGCGCCGCGCGTGAGAAGTTCGGCGGTGACGCGATCGGCGATTTCGTCGGCGCGTGGCGCGCGTATCTGGAGCGGATCGACTGGACGGCACGTTAGACAGGCATGTCGTCCTCGTCGGCTTCATGGGAGCCGGCAAGACGACGCGGGGCTGGGACGTCGCGCGTCTGCTTGGCAGGCCGTTCGTCGACGTCGACGGAGCGATTGCCGCGGCGCACGGTCCGATTGCCGAGCTCTTCGCGACGCAGGGGGAGGCTGCGTTCCGCGAGCTGGAGGCGCGGTTCGTCAGGGAGGCGCTTGCGCGGCACGAGCCCACCGTCATCGCGGTCGGCGGCGGCGCGGTCGAGACGCCGAACCTCGTCCGCGACGACCGCGCGATCGTCGTGCATCTGCAGATCGACGTCGAGACGGCGTGGGAGCGGGTGAACCGCAGCGAGCGGCCACTCGCGCAGGACGAGACCGAGTTTCGTCGCCGCTTCGACCTCCGCGCACCGCTCTACGCCGCGGTGGCCGACGCGTCCGCACGCGACAGGGACGACGTGGTGCTCGCCGCCGCAGGCGTACGCGTCGAGCGTGGTGCAGTGCAGCGGCTCGGCGAGCTCGTACCCGGCGAAGGGGCCGTCGCGCTCGTGTCCGACGCGCAGGTCGCGGGCATCCACGGGATGGACGCGCAGCTCGCGCTCGGCTCGCGCCTCGCCGAGACCCACGAGCTGCCGTCGGGCGAGGAGGCCAAGACGCTCGCCGCTCTCGACCGTCTCTGGCAGGAGCTGCGTCTCGACCGCAACGGCACGATCGTCGCGCTCGGCGGCGGCTGCACGACCGACGCGGCCGGCTTCGCGGCGGCGGCGTATCTCCGCGGCATCGCCTGGACGCCGGTCCCGACGAGCCTGGTCGCACAGGTCGACGCGGCCATCGGCGGCAAGACGGCGATCGATCTGCCGCAGGGGAAGAACCTCGTCGGCTCCTTCAACTGGCCGGACCGAACCGTGATCGATCCCGCTCTGCTCGAGACGCTGTCCGAGGCGCACCGGCTCGAAGGGATGGCCGAGGTCGTGAAGACGGGGTTGCTCGCCGGAGAGCCGTACTGGGAGCTTCCCGACGACGAGCTCGTGCGGCGCTGTGCCGCGTTCAAGTCGGCGATCTGTCTCCGCGACCCGCACGAACGCGGCGAGCGGGCGATGCTCAACCTCGGCCACACATTCGCGCACGCGCTCGAAGCAGCGGCCGGCTACGAGGGACTGACCCACGGGCGCGCCGTCGCCCTCGGGCTGCTCGCTGCCTTGCGCCTCTCCGGCCGCGAGACGCGAGTCGTGGAGGACGTCCTGCGGCCGCAGCCCGCTCGAGTCGACCGCGAGCGCGCCTGGCAGGCGATGCACCGGGACAAGAAGGCCCGCGGCGGAGAGCTCCGGCTCGTCCTGCTGGGCGACGACGGGCCGCGCTGGAACGTCGCGGTGCCCGAGGAGGACGTGCGCCGCGAACTCGATAGGTTGATCGCATGAGAATCTCAGTGCTCAACGGCGTCAACCTCAACATCCTCGGGATGCGCGATCCGAAGCTGTACGGCGGTCTCACGATCGCGGAGCTGGAGAGCCGCATCTACGAGTGGGCGCGGAATCTCGAGCTGACCGTCCAGTGCCGGCAGTCGAACGACGAGGGCGAGTACGTCAAGTGGTGCCACGACGCCTACGACACGGTCGACGCGGTCATCGTCAACCCGGGCGCGTGGACGCACTACGCGTGGGCGATCCACGACGCGCTCGAGCCGCTCACGATTCCGATCGTGGAGGTGCACCTCTCGAACGTCGACGAGCGTGAGGAGTGGCGGCGTAAGTCGGTCGTCGCCGATCTCGTCGCCGCCCGCTTCATCGGGCACGGGCCGGACGGGTACAAGCTGGCACTCGACTTCCTGAAGGAGAAAGCCGCATGAGCGAGCGGATCGAACGGCTGAGGGCGATGCTCGAAGAGCCGCTGCTGATCACGAACCCGGTCAACGTCCTCTATCTGACCGGCCTGGACAGCTCCAACGCCGCGCTCCTCGTCGAGCCCGATCGCGCGCGTCTCTTCACCGACTTCCGCTATATCGAGGAGGCGCGGGTGGCCGAAGGCGTCGAGGCCGTGCAGACGAAGCGGTCCCTGATCGCCTGGCTCGGCGAGAACCTCTCCGGCACCTTCGGCTTCGAGGCGAACGTCCTCCCGTTCTCGTTTGCAGAGCAGCTTCGTGGCGGCGGCCTCGAGCTCGTCCCGCGCCAGGGGCTCGTCGAGCAGCTGCGCGCGGTCAAGGACGACGGCGAGCTCGACAGCTTTCGGCGAGCCTGCGCGATCACGGACCGGATGTTCGAGCGGCTCGTGAGCGAGGTGCGGTTCGTCGGCCGCCCCGAGCGGGACGTCGCGTGGGAGATCACGAGGCTCTACCACGAGGAAGGCGCCGAGGCCGAGTCCTTCGAGGCGATCGTCGGTTCAGGCCCGACGGGCGCTCGGCCGCATGCGCGCGCCGGCGATCGCGTGATGGGCGAGGGAGAGCTCGTCGTGATCGACACCGGCTGCCGCATCGGCGGCTACGCGTCCGACTACACGCGGACGCTCGCCACCGGAGAGCTCGACGCCGAGCTGCGGGAAGCGTACGACGTCGTGCTCGCCGCGCAGCAGGCGGGCCTCGACGCGATCAGGGCGGGCGCGAACGGCCTCGACGTCGACGCCGCGGCGCGCGACGTGATCGAGGGCAGCGCGTTCGCAGGCACGTTCGGCCACGGTCTCGGACACGGGCTCGGGCTCGACGTCCACGAAGCGCCGCGGCTCTCGACCGAGAGCACCGACACGCTCGGCGCCGGCAACGTCGTCACCGTCGAGCCCGGCGTGTACCTCGAGGGCCGCTTCGGGATCCGGATCGAGGACGACGTGATCGTGACGGCCGGCGGGATCGAGAACCCCGTCCGCTTCACGAAGGAGCTTCTGACCGTCTCGTAAGAGCTCGACTTCGGCGTCTTGACAGCGCCTCAAAGAGCGGTCACTTTCGGACGATGCGGCGTATCGCGTATCTGCTCTTGGCGGCTCTCGCGCTCTCGGGCTGCGGTGTGCTGACCAAGGAAAACCTCAAGCCGACGGCGCCGACGCTGACCCACGGCCGGCTGGTCTACCTCGCCGACCGCGCGTGTGCAGGCGACCTTCGCTACGACCGCACGCTCAAACCCGCCACGAACCCGGAAACGTTCCTGAAGAACCTGCGGCTCAGCCTCAAGTCGGCCGAGCGCCTCAACTTCGCCCTTCGCGGACTGACGCCGCCTCCGTCCGACAGTGCCGCGTTCCGGCGCTTCCTCGCCGCCGAGAACGGCCAGGACCTGGTCGCGACCCATTTGCGCGATTCGTACGGGGATATGACGGTTCGGGAGTTCAAGCGCGATGTCCGCCGGATCAGGATCCTCGACAGGCGCGTCCAGGCACGCGCGAGGAGACTCGGGATGCACGTCTGCGCCAAGGATTAGCGGCGCCGCTACCCTCTCCGGCCGATGGCCGAGACGGTCGACACGAACAGCTTCAAGAACGGGATGCACATCGAGCTCGACAACAAGGTGTGGCGGATCGTCGAGTTCCAGCATGTGAAGCCCGGCAAGGGCGGCGCGTTCGTCCGCACGAAGCTCAAGAGCCTCGACGCAGGCGCCGTCGTCGACCGCACGGTCCGCGCCGGCGAGAAGTTCCCGCGCGTCCACACCGAGACGAAGAACGTCCAGTACCTCTACGACGACGGCTCCGACGTGCACTTCATGGACGCGGAGACGTACGAGCAGTTCGCGCTGCCGCATGCCGACCTCACCGACGAGCTGCCGTACATGCAGCCGAACGCGTCGGTGCAGGTGCTGAGCGTGAACGGCAAGCCGTCGAGCCTGCAGCTTCCGTCCTCGGTCGAGCTTGCGGTCGTGGAGACCGAGCCGGGCGTCCGAGGTGACACGGTCTCGAATGTGACGAAGCCGGCCACGCTCGAGACGGGCGCGGTCGTCCAGGTACCGATGTTCGTCAACGTGGGCGATCGCCTCAAGGTCGATCCCCGCGAAGGCCGCTACATCTCGCGCGCCTGACTCGCGATGGCCGCGCTCGCCCGCGACCTCGGGGCGATCGCCGCCGACACCGGCTTCTCCGGAGTCGTCCGCGTCGACGGCCAGGATGGCATCGAGGTCATCCGCGCCTACGGGCTCGCCGATCGCGCGCACGGAATCCCGAACGAAGCGGACACCCAATTCGGCGTCGCGAGCGGCTCGAAGGGCTTCACGGCACTCGTGGTGATGCGTCTCGTCGAGGACGGAGTGATCGAGCTCTCGACGACGGCACGATCGATCCTCGGCTCGGATCTCCCGCTGATCGACGATCGCGTCACGGTCGAACACCTGCTCGCGCACCGGTCGGGGATCGGCGACTACCTCGACGAGGAGCTCGACCTGGACCTGTCCGAGTACCTCATGCCGGTTCCGGTGCAGCAGCTCGCCTCGACTGAGTCGTATCTCGACGCCCTCGACGGACACGCCCAGAAGTTCGAGCCCGGCGAGCGCTTCGCCTATTGCAACGGCGGGTACGTCGTGCTCGCGCTCATCGCGGAGCGCGCGGCCCGGGCGCCGTTCCACGAGCTTGTCCACGACCTCGTCTGCAGTCCGGCGGAGATGAGCGACACCGCGTTCCTGCGGTCGGACGAGCTGCCGGGGCGTGCGGCTTTCGGCTACGTGCAGGTCGACGGCGCGTGGCGCACGAACGTGTTCCATCTGCCCATCCGCGGCAGCGGCGACGGCGGCGCGTACACGACGGCTGCGGACGTGGCGAAGTTCTGGCGCGCACTCTTCGCAGGTTCGATCGTCGGCGAGGAGACACTCGTGGAGATGCTCAGGAAGCGAAGCGACGCTCGCGCCGACCGCGGCTACGGGCTCGGCTTCTGGCTTCCGGCCGAAAGCGGTGCGGCGCTGCTCGTGGGATCCGACTCCGGCGTCGCCTTCCGCAGCGCCCACGATCCGGATCGCGACGGCACGTGGACGCTGCTCTCGAACACCCGCGACGGCCCGAGCGCAATCGCCGGGAGGCTCGAGCAGGAGCGCACCGGAAGGAGCTCCGGCAGCCCGCGGTAAGGTCTCGCCGTGCCGTCGCTCGCCGACACCACGATTCGCCTGCTCGGACAGGAGCCGCTCGCCGGACGCGTTCCGGCCTCCGAGCAGCTCCGGCTCGCCGAGATCCTCGACAAGGCCGGCTTCGCGTACCTCGAGGTCTCGGGCGGCGGGTGCTTCGACTCGGCCGTCAAGCGCGGGGTCGAGAGCCCGTGGGAACGGATCCGCGCGCTCAAGGCGCGGGTCAAGACGCCGCTCGGGCTCGCCTTGCGCGGCCGCTTCCTCGTCGGCTCGCGCCCGGTGGACGCCGACTTCTCGCGCCGCTTCGTCGCCTCGGCTGCGGCGAACGGCATCGACGTCTTCCGGCTCCACGACCCGCTCAACGACGTCTCGAACCTGCGCGAGGCCGCCGAGGCGATCATCGCCGCAGACCGGGACTTCGAGGCCGGGCTCGTCTACAGCCACGGCGGCGCCGCCGAGATCGAGACGCTCATCGAACGGGCCAGGATGCTGCCGGAGCTCGGCGCGGTGCGCGTGCTCCTGCACGACCCGACCGGCTCGCTGCAGCCGCACACGGCCGAGGAGCTCGTGCACGCGCTCGCCGACGCGAGCGGGCTTCCGGTCGGGATCTACGCGCAGGGAGCAGGCGGCAGCGCCCTCGCCGTCTCGCTCGCGGCGTCTCGCGCGGGCGCACAGCTCATCGCCTGCGCGATCTATCCGCTCGCGCTGACGTTGCACCGGGTCTCGGGCGAGGCGCTTGCGGAGGCGCTCAGCGGTTCCGGACTGAACCCGGGCGTCGACGTCGACGCGCTCTGGGAGGCGACCGACCTCGTCGACGAGCACATCGGCGACGAGCTCGTCACTCCGCTCGTGCCGCGCATCGCCGTGCTCGCCGCGCGCCACGACCTGCCCGCCAGCGTCGTGGCCGGGATCGACCATTCGTTGCAGGCGGAGGGCGCCGGCGACCGGCTCGACGAGGTGCTGGCGGAGCTCGACCGCATCCGCGCCGAGACCGGCTGGCCGCCGCTCGCGTCCCCGATCGGCCAGGTGCTCGCGACGCAGGCGATCATCAACGTCCTCTCTGCGAGCCGCTACCTCGTCGTCGTCGACGAGGTGCGGAGCCTCGTGGCCGGCGCCTTCGGCAGGCCGCCCGCTCCGGTCGACCCGGCGCTCGAGCGCGTCGTCCAGCTGACGGCCGACCCCGAGAGCGAGGAGGACGTCACGCCGCCGCTCGACGAGGTGCGTGAGCGCGCCGAGGGCATCGCGACGAGCGAGGAGGAGCTGCTGCTGCTCGGACTGTTCGGCGAAGATGCCGAGCAGCTGTTGCGCGGCATCCGCGGGCGCGGCCGGCGCGACGACGACAAGGCGGCGGTCGACGAGAAGCGAGCAGAGCGGGTGCGGGAGATCGTGCGGATCGTCGAGGAGTCGGGTATCGGGGAGGTCACGATCGAGGAGGACGGGATGCGAATCTCGGTTCGCTCGACGCCCGAATCGCCGGCGGACGGGAGCGGTACCGGTACCGGGTACTCGCCTTTAGCCGTTCCGGAGCCGGACGTGCCGGCTACGTCGGCGGTCGGCAGCGCCCTCGTCCGGGTCGAGTCCCCGATGGTCGGCACCTTCTACCGCGCGCCGCAGCCGGGCGCCCCATCGTTCGTGGAGGAGGGTGACGTCGTCGCTCCGGGCCAGACGCTCTGCATCCTCGAGGCCATGAAGCTCATGAACGAGGTCAAGGCCGAGGTCGAGGGCGTCGTGCGCGGCGTGCACGTCGAGAACGCGTCGCCCGTCGAGTTCGGGCAGCTCCTGTTCGAGCTCGAGCCGCTCGTCGGCCGGCCCGCGCTCTAGTCCAGCCAGCCGTCGTAGCGCGTGAGCGCCGGCCGCTCCCAGCCCTCGTAGGCCTCCCCAGGATCCGTGGTCGTCTGCGCAGGTGCGGCGCCGTACTTCGCCGCGACGGGGTCGGCGACGTACTCGGTTCGGTCATCCTGTCGCGCGCCGACCGCGACGACGATGATCGGCCCGCCGACGATGACGTGGGCCACGCCGGGCGGGCAGTGGAAGTAGTCCCACTGCCGCAGCGGACGCTCCTCACCTTCGACAACGAGGGTTCCGGAGCCTCGCAGGACGAGGAATCCCTCCTGATCCCGCTCGCGGTGATAGCAGGCCATCGGCTGGCCCGGCCCCAGCACCTCGATTCCAATGCCGAACTGCTCGAAGCGAGTGTCGCCGGCGAGATTCGAGATTCGCGCGTCGCCGGTCCGGCGCCAGCGCACGTCGCGGGCGTTGAGGACGAACCAGCCGTCTCCTTTGCACACCAGTCCGTGCTCGGTCTCCTCGAGCTGAGCCTCGGGGACGCTCACGGCCTGACCATAGACTCTCGCCGTGTTCAACCGTGTCCTTGTGGCCAACCGCGGCGAGATCGCCGTGCGCGTGATCCGGGCTCTGCACGAGCTCGGCATCCAGGCGGTTGCCGTCTATTCGACGGCCGACGAAGACGCGCTTCACGTGCGCCTCGCCGACCGCGCGGTCCGCATCGGACCGCCCGCCGCGGCCGAGAGCTACCTTCGGATCCCCGCTCTGATCGCGGCGGCCGAGACCACGGGCTGCGAAGCCGTCCATCCCGGTTACGGCTTCGTCTCCGAGAACGCCGACTTCGTCCGCGCGTGCGAGGACAACGACCTCGTCTTCATCGGTCCGTCGGCGGACGTGATGGAGCGGATGGGCGACAAGGCGCGCGCGAAGGCTGAGATGCGCGCCGCCGGTGTGCCTCTGGTGCCCGGCGCCGAGGGGATTGCCGGGCCAGACGATGCGCTCGCGGCTGCGGAGGAGCTCGGCTTCCCCGTGCTGCTCAAGGCCGCGGCGGGCGGAGGCGGCAAGGGCATGCGGGCAGTCGCCGAGCCAGGCAAGGTCCGTGACGCCTACGAGCGCGCGTCGGCCGAGGCTCAGGCCGCGTTCGGCGACGGGTCGCTCTACGTCGAGAAGGTCATCACGCCGGCGCGCCACGTCGAGATCCAGGTGCTTTGCGACCACCACGGCCACGTCCTCACCTGCGGCGAGCGCGAATGCTCCGTCCAGCGCCGCCACCAGAAGCTGATCGAGGAATCCCCGTCGCCGGCGCTCGACGACGAGCGGCGCGAGGAGATGGAGGCCGCCGCCGAGCTCGCCTGCCGGCACATCGGCTACCGCAACGCCGGCACGTTCGAGTTCCTCGTCGGGCCGGACGGCTCGTTCTCCTTCATCGAGCTGAACGCTCGGCTCCAGGTCGAGCACCCGGTGACGGAATCGATCATCGGCATCGACATCGTCCGCGAACAGGTCCGCATCGCCGCCGGCGCCGAGCTCGCCCACGGCGGCCGAGCAGGGCCACGCCGCGGCCACGCGATCGAGCTGCGGATCAACGCCGAGGATCCGTCGCGCGGCTTCGCGCCGGCTCCGGGGCGGATCGAGCGGTTCCGGCCGCCGCTCGGCGCGGGCGTACGTATCGACACGTTCGTTGAGGAGGGGACGACGATCAGCCCGTACTACGACTCGCTGATCGCGAAGCTCATCGTGGTCGACAACAGCCGCCGCCTCACGATCGCACGCGCGCTGCGCGCGCTCGACGAGTTCGAGATCGCCGGAGTTCCGACCACGCGCGAGGTGCTCCGCGAGATCCTCGACAGCGACGAGTTCCGCAGCGGCGACTACTCGACGTCCTTTCTCGAGGAGGCCGGCGCGCGGCTCCCGGCACTGGCGGGCTCGTGAGCCGGGTACTCGTGCAGGAGAGCGGCGGGTCGGTGCGCGTGAGCGAGGCGGCGCTGACCGAGGTGGTGCGGCGGGCGGTTGCGTCGGTCGACGGCGCACAGCTGCGCAAAGGACGCCGGCGGCTCGGCGTCGAGCTCGAGGGAGGCCGCGCGCGGGCCGAGCTGCAGCTCGCCGTGGCGTACGGCCGCGTCCTCCCGGACGTGTCCGTGGCCGTGCAGGAGCGGGTCGCCGACATGCTCGCGCGGACGTTCGACGTCGAGGTCGAGGCGGTCGACGTGACGGTGGAGCAGCTCGAACGTGGCCGGTAGCGCCGTCAGCCGCCGCGAGGCGCGCCGTGCGGCCGTCTTCATGCTGTTCCAGTGGGACGTGACGGGCCGGCCACTCGGCTCGCTCTACGAGGGCGAGGTCGACGACTACACGCTGCGATTGGCCGAGGCGGTGAGCGAGCACGCGGCCGCGCTCGACGCGCGCATCACGTCCGCCTCTGACGACTGGACGGCCGACCGGCTCGGCGCGGTCGAGCGCAACGTCCTCCGGGTCGCGCTCGAAGAGCTCGACGAGGCGGAAGTGCCGCTCGAGGTCGTCCTCGACGAAGCGGTGACGCTTGCGAAGCGCTACGCGTCCGAAGATGCTGCGAGGCTGGTGAACGGGATCCTGGGAAAACTCGTGCGGGAAGGGCAGACAACATGAGCGTAGGCTCGACGGAGCTCAGCAGGGAGCGGAGGTGCCGGCTTTGCCGGCGCCGGGAGCGGGAAGCTGAGCGTAGGCTCGACGGAGCTCATCAGGGAGCGGAGGTGCCGGCTTTGCTGGCGCCGGGAGCGGGAAATTGAACGCTGACGAATCGCTGACTCGGGCCGAGGAGCTGCTGGCGCGGGTCGAGGCCGTGCGGGCCGAGCTCGAGCACCTCAGCGAGGGAGACGGCCGCTCGCCCGACCGCGCGATCGAGCTGCTCGGCGAGCTCTCGGAGCTTGCAAAGGCGGTCGAAGACGAGCTGACGCGCGCGCAAAGGGCGGCGGAGGGCGATGCCGATGCTTGATTTCCACGGGCCTGAGGAGCTGAAGGCTCTCGTCGACGAGGCGCTCGAGCGGCTGGAGCTCTGGCCGGAGCTGCACGGCCAGGCGGAGTCGGTGCGCTATGCCCTCGAGGTCGGCGGCAAGCGGGTGCGGCCCGTGATCACGCTTGCGGTCGGCCAGGCGCTCGGTGCTCCGGTCGACCAGGTGATGCCCGCGGCGCTCGCGATCGAGCTCGTCCACACGTTCTCGCTCGTCCACGACGACCTGCCCGCGATGGACGACGACGAGGAACGGCGCGGCCAACCCTCGACGTGGAAGAAGTTCGGCGAGGGAGTCGGCGTCCTTGCCGGAGACGCGCTGGTCGCGGAGGCGTTCCGGCTCGCTGCGCGCTACGAGTCGTCGGCCGTCGCGCGCGAGCTCGCCGAGGCGACGCTCGGCATGATCGGCGGCCAGTACCTCGACACGATGGTCGAGGGCTACGACCTTGCCGCGGTGCACCGCCTCAAGACCGGACGGCTCTTCTACGCGTCGGTGACGATGGCGCTCTGGGCGGCTGCGCTGCCCGAGGACGATCAGACACCATGGCGGGCGTTTGCGGAGGAGCTCGGGCTCCTGTTCCAGATCGTCGACGACATCCTCGACGCCGACGGCTACGTACGCGAGCACGGAGCCGAGAGCGCCCGCCGCTACGCCGACGAGGCGGCCGAGCGGGCACGTGAGAGGCTCGACGAGATCGACTCGGACACGACGGTCCTTCGCGACATCGTCGACGGGCTCGCGGTGCGGACGGCATGAGCGCGGTAACGGCGGCCGCCGAGAGCGCCCCGGCGAAGCGCAGCTGGCTCCCGCTCGGGATCCTCGGCGCGGCGCAGTTCGTGATGGTGCTCGACTCGAGCGTCATGAACGTCTCGATCTCCCAGATCGTCCACGACCTGAACACGTCGATTCAGGGCGTGCAGACGGCGATCACGATGTACACGCTCGTGATGGCGGCGTTCATGCTCGTCGGAGCGAAGCTCGGAGACATGTTCGGCCGCGACCGGATCTTCGCGATCGGCCTCGCGGTCTACGCCTGCGGGTCCCTGACGACGGCGCTGAGCCCGAACCTCACGGTGCTCCTGATCGGCTGGTCGCTGGTTGAGGGAATCGGCGCCGTGATGGTGATCCCGGCGATCGCCGCGCTCATCGCCTCGAATTACGAGGGGAAGCAGCGCGCGCTCGCGTACGGCGTCATCGGCGGCGTCGCCGGAGCCGCGATCGCGGCAGGCCCGCTGATCGGCGGCTGGGTGACCACGGAGCTCAGCTGGCGGTACGTCTTTGCGGGAGAGGTCGTGATCGTGATCGGGGTGCTGCTCTTCCGGCGGCGGATGATCCCTGCGCCGGCGGTCGCCCACAGGCCGAAGCTCGACGTGGTCGGCGCGACGCTTTCCGCGCTCGGCTTCGGACTCGCCGTGTTCGGGATCCTGCAGAGCAGCACGTGGGGCTGGATCCAGCCGAAGTCGCCGCCGACGATCGGCGGCCACGAGATCACGCCGTTCGGCTTCTCGCCCGTACCGTTCCTCATCTTCGGCGGGCTCGTCTTCCTCGCGCTCTTCAAGTCTTGGGAGGAGCGGCGGGAGCGCCAGGGCAAGGACGTCTTGCTCAAGCGAGGACTGGTGAAGATCCCGACACTCGGTGCCGGGCTCGGGACGCTCGCGATGATGCAGCTCGTCCTGCTCGGGACATTCTTCGTGCTGCCCGTGTACCTGCAGGTGGTGCTCGGGCTCGACGCGTTCGAGACCGGCAAGCGCCTCTTCCCGATGTCCGTATCGATGCTGGTGGCCGCGCTCGCGGGGCCGCGGCTGGCCGGCCGCTTTGCGCCGAAATGGGTCTGTCAGGCCGGGCTCGGGGCGATGACGCTCGCCGCCCTCGTCCTGATGGGGACGATCGACGTGACGCTCCACGGGACGGCGTTCTCGCTCTCGCTCATCCTGTTCGGGATCGGCGCGGGGCTGTTGATGTCGCAGGTCGGCAACGTGATCATGTCGTCGGCACCACCCGAGAGCGCGAACGAGGCGGGGGGCCTCCAGGGCACGGCCCAGAACCTCGGCGCGTCGCTCGGCACGGCCCTCATCGGCGCCATCCTGCTCACGTCGCTCACCGCAAGCTTCGTCTCGCGCGTCTCCGAGAACCCGGCGCTGCCGCAGGACGTGCGGACGAGCATCACGACGCAGGCGAAGAAGGGCATCGACATCGTCCCGGTCGACCAGGTGCAGAAGGCCGCGGTCGACGCGGGCCTCCCGGCCGAGCAGGCGGACGCCCTGGCGGCCGACTACGGCAACGCGCAGCTCGACGGGCTGAAGCGGGCGCTGCTCGGAGTTGCGATCCTGGCCGCGGCCGGGCTGTACTTCACGCGGCGCCTGCCGTCGAAGCCGCTCGAGCCCGCGGCGCCGGACTAGCGTGGCGCGGAAGCGCCTCGACGTCGTCCTCGTCGAGCGCGGCCTCGCGGAGTCCCGGGCTCAGGCGCAGGCGATCGTGCTCGCCGGGCTCGTGTCCGGTTACGACAAGCCGGGCCAGCCGGTGGCCGAGGATGCGGAGCTCGTCGTCGAGCAACCGCCTCCGTACGTCTCGCGTGGCGGCGAGAAGCTCGCGCACGGACTCGACGCGCTCGCCGTCGATCCGACGAACCTCGACTGCGTCGACGTGGGGGCGTCGACCGGCGGCTTCACCGACGTGCTCCTGCAGCGAGGCGCGAGCCGGGTGATTGCGATCGACGTCGGCTACGGCCAGCTGCACCCGCGCATCCGAGGCGATGAGCGCGTCACGGTGCTCGAGCGGACGAATGCACGGACGCTCTCGGAGCTGCCGTTCAAGCCGCAACTCGCGGTCTGCGACGTCTCCTTCATCTCGGTCCGTCTCGCGCTCCCGCCGGTGCTTCGCCTCTGTGCGCCCGGTTGGCAGGCGGTCGTGCTCGTCAAGCCGCAGTTCGAGGCGGGTCGCGCCGACGTGGGGAAGGGAGGTGTGGTTCGCGACGACGACGTGCGGCGCCGCGTGGTGCGTGAGGTCGCCGAGGCGGCGTTGTCGTGGCGGGCGAGCGTGCGCGGAGTCGTAGACTCGGGGCTCCCGGGGCCGAAAGGGAACCGGGAGCTCTTCCTCCACCTCGAGAACTCCGAGCACCCGACGCTTCCCGATGACCTCGACGAGCGGATCGAGCACGCACTCGCCGGTTGAGACCGCGGCGGTCGTTGCGCACGGCCGCGTCGACGTCGGCGAGGCCGTGCGGCGGGTCGGTGCGGTGGCCGAGAAGACGGGCGTCGAGCTCGTCGACGAGCCGGACCGTGCCCAGCTCGTGGTCGCGGTCGGCGGCGACGGGACGATCCTGCGCACGCTCGCGCGCCTGCTCGGCACGGGCATCCCGGTCATAGGCATCAACTTCGGACGGGTCGGCTTCCTCGCCTCGATCGCACCGGAGCGGCTCGAAGCTGACCTCGCGCGCGTCTTCGCCGGCGAGTACCGGACGATCGAGCAGCCGACGCTCGAGGCGCAGCTCGACGGCGAGATGTTCGCCGCGGTCAACGACGTCGTCGCCACGAGCTCGAAGCTCGGGCGGATGATCGAGCTCGGCTGGGCGATCGCAGGCGAGGACCTCGGGGTTGTGTCGTGCGACGGGATGATCTGCTCGACCCCGTCCGGCTCGACGGCGTACAACCTCTCGAACGGCGGCCCCGTCCTCGTGCGCGGGCTCGACGCGATGGCGATCACGTTCATCGCGCCGCACTCGCTCGATGCCCGGCCGCTCGTCGTGCCGCGCGGTGCGGAGTTGACAGTGCGGAATGCAACGCCGGACGCCGGCGCCGCCGTTCTCGTAGACGGGCGCGACAGCGGTGCGCTCGCACCCGACCGGACACTCTCGATCCGGCTCGGCGAGCAGCGCAGCCTCCTGGCGACGCTGCCCGAGACGACGTTCTTCCGCCGCTACCGCGAGACGTTCACGTCCTAAAGAGCGGATGGGCGGCGTCGGCCCGCGGGTCTACGATCGCTTGCGTGCTCCGGCGGCTCCGTATCGAGAACCTCGTCCTCATTCGCGAGGCAGAGCTCGAGCTTGCGCCCGGGCTGAACGCGATCACGGGAGAGACGGGCGCCGGCAAGACGATCCTCGCCCAGGCGCTCGGCCTTCTGCTCGGCGCGAAGGGCGACGACTCGTACGTCGGCGCGGCCGCGCACGAGGCATATGTCGAGGCGGAGCTCGACCTCCACGACGATCTCGACGAGCTCTCGGAGCTGCGGCCGGAGGACGAGGACGCGCTCGTCATCTCGCGTCGTGTCTTCGCCGACGGCCGGACGCGCGCCTACGCGTGGGGACGCGCCGCGGCGCGGGAGGACGTCGCCGCAGCCGTCGAGCACGTCGTCGCTATGTCGGGCCAGTTCGAGCAGCGGCGGCTCGCGCGTCCGTCGTATCAGCTCGAAGTACTCGACCGGTTCTGCGGCGAGGAGCAGCTCGCCCGGCGCGCCGCGGCACGAACAGCGTGGCGCGATCTGCAGACGGCGAGGCGCCGGCATGACGAGCTGACCGCGAATGCGGCCGTGGCCGAGGCCCGGCTTGCCGAGTTGAGAGCGCTCGTCGAGGACACCGAAGGCATGGACGCCGGGGAGGAGGAGCGCCTGCGAACCGAGCGCGAGCGGCATCGGCACGTCGCCGAGCTCGGCGCGGGCGCGGCAGCTGCCGCCGCCGCGCTGACGCCCGATGACGGAGACGGTGCCACCGACCTCGTCGCGCTCGCGGAGCGCTCGGTCGCGCCGCTCGAGCGGCTCGCACCCGAGCTGCAGCGCGCCGGCGACGAGCTCCGCGACGTCGAGCTGCGCCTGCGCGAGACAGCGTCCGACCTCCACGCCTTCCTGGCCTCGCTCGAAGCGGAACCCGGTCGGCTAGAGGAGATCGAGGCAGCGCTCGACCGGTTCGCCCAGGCGAAGCGCCGCTTCCACTGCGCGACCGACGACGAGCTTCTTGCGCGGCGCGACGAGGCGCAGGCCGAGCTAGCCGCACTCGAGGACGGGTCCGACCCGGCTGAGCTCGCCGCCCGCGAGCTTGCCGAGGCCGAGTCGCGGATCCAGGCGCTCGCGCTCGAGCTGCGCGCGGAGCGGAACGCCGCAGCGCCCGCCTTCGCCGACGCCGTGGCCGCCGAGCTGCGCGGCGTCGGCATGGGAGACGGCGAGTTCGTCTGTGAGCTCCGTGAGCGCGACGAGCCTGGAGCGACCGGCGCCGACGAGGCCGTGTTCCTCGTCCGCCCGAACGCGGGGCTGCCGTTCGCGCCGGTTGCGGAGACGGCGTCGGGCGGCGAGCTCTCGCGCATTGCGCTGGCCATCGCGGCCGTCGCGGGCGGGGACACGCTCGTCTTCGACGAGATCGACGCGGGCATCGGTGGCGAGACAGCTCACGCGGTGGGAGGATTGCTCCGGCGCCTCGCCGAGCACGCTCAGGTCGTGACCATTACCCACCTGCCGCAGATCGCCGCCCTCGCCGATCGCCACTTCCGCGTGGAGAAGACAGCGGGAGACCCGACGCACACGCGCATCGAGCAGCTCGGGGACGAGGAGCGGAAGGCGGAGCTCGAGCGGATGCTGGGCGGAGAGGAGTTCCTTGCCGCGGTACGCGGCTAGCCGCACGCTTCCCGCCCCCGTCGACGACGTGTGGGCGGTGCTCGCGGAGCCGGAGCGCTGGCCGGAATGGTGGCCGGGGCTCGTCGGCGCACGGCCGACGGTGCGGCGCGCACTCGCCCCCGGATCCCACTGGCACCTCGAGGGCTCGGACCGGTCGGGCTTCGGCAAGCGACCGCAGCTGGGCGGGTCGCTGATCTTCCTCGAGGTCGTGCCGTTCAAGCGCATCGCGTTCCAGCTCTCCGGCGAGCGCGCCGACGTCGAGCTCGACCTCGTCGAGGTGGAGGACCGCCAGACGCAGGCGACCCTCGGCATCGAGGCCCCACGTTTCGGAGGCATGGGGCGGACGATGCCGTCGCAGGCGCTTGCGAGGCTCGCCGCGCTCGTCCGTCCGCCGGCCGAGTAGGCGTCGACCGCGTCCACCGACGCTGCTACCCTGAAATCCCGTGAGCGCGCGGGCCCCGAAGTACGTCTTTGTGACTGGGGGCGTCGTGTCGGCTCTGGGCAAGGGAATCGTCGCCGCCTCGCTCGGTCGGCTGCTCAAGGCGCGGGGTCTGCGCGTGCAGTTGCAGAAGTTCGATCCGTACCTCAACGTCGATCCCGGGACGATGAGCCCGTTCCAGCACGGGGAGGTCTTCGTCACCGAGGACGGGGCCGAGACCGACCTCGACATCGGCCACTACGAGCGTTTCGTCGACGAGAACTTCCTGCGCAGCGCGAGTCACAGCGCGGGCGCGATCTGGGACACCGTGCTGCGCAAGGAGCGCAAAGGCGACTTCCTCGGCGCGACGGTGCAGGTCATCCCGCACATCACGAACGAGATCAAGGCGCGCATCCGCCGCGCCGCCGAGGCGAGCCCGACCGACGTCGTCATCTCCGAGATCGGAGGCACCGTCGGCGACATCGAGTCGCTCCCGTTCCTCGAGGCGATCCGCCAGTTCCGGCGGGAGGTCGGTACCGAGAACGCCGTCTACGTCCACGTGACGCTCGTGCCGTTCATCGAGGCGGCCGGCGAGCTGAAGACGAAGCCCACCCAGCACTCGGTGAACGAGCTGCGCCGCATCGGCATCCATCCGGATGTCGTGGTGTGCCGCTCGCACGAGGAGCTCTCGCGCGACATCCGGGACAAGATCGCGCTCTTCGCCGACGTCGACCCTGGAGCCGTCGTCGCGAGCCCGGACGTCCCCGACGTCTACGAGGTGCCGCGCGTCCTCGAGCGCGAGGGCCTCGACCGGCTGGTCGGCGAGCGGCTCGGCCTCGAGCTCGGCGAGCCGGATCTGTCCGAATGGGACGAGCTGCTCGAGCGCATCCACTCCCGCCGCGAGGTCGTCGAGATCGCGCTCGTCGGCAAGTACGTGAAGCTCCAGGACGCCTACCTGTCAGTCCACGAGGCGCTCAAGCACGCCGGGCTGGAGCACGGTTGCGCGATTCGGGTGCGGTGGGTCGACGCCGAGGACATGTCGTACGACGAGACGGCGGAGCTCCTGGAAGGTGTCGACGGCGTGCTCGTCCCCGGCGGCTTCGGCTCACGTGGTTGGGAGGGGAAGATCCTCGCCTGCCAGGTCGCGCGCGAGCGCCGCATCCCGTATCTCGGCATCTGCCTCGGCATGCACGTTGCCGTCTCGGAGTTCGCGCGGCACGTGGTGGGCCTCGAAGGCGCGAACTCGACCGAGATGGATCCCGAGACGCCGTATCCGGTGATCGATCTCCTCCCGGAGCAGAAGGGGATCGAAGACCTCGGCGGCACGATGCGCCTTGGAGCGCAGGCGGTCGAGGTGGCCGACGGGACGCGTACGCGCGACCTGTACGGCGATGCCACGGTCCACGAGCGGCATCGGCATCGTTACGAGGTGAACAACAGCTACCGCGAGCGGCTCGTCGACGCGGGGCTCGTCGTGAGCGGCACGTTCCAGGAGGGCCGGCTCGTCGAGATCGTCGAGCTGCCCGATCATCCCTGGTTCGTCGCGAGCCAGTTCCATCCTGAGTTCAAGTCGCGGCCGACGCGGGCGACGCCGCTCTTCCGCGGCTTCGTCGGCGCTGCCCTCGACCGTGCCCGGCTGCGGGCCGGCGAACACGTCGCGGTCTAGACCTCGGCGCTTAGGATCGACGCGTGTCCGAGGTAGTCGACGTCCTCTTCGAGCTGGCAGCGATTCCGAGCCCACCGGGCGAGGAGCGCGCTGTCGCGGACGTCGTGCTGCGCTACCTGCGCGAGCTGGGTCTCGATCCCGACGAAGACGATTGCGGCCCGCGGATCGGTTCGAGCGCCGGCAACGTCTATGCGCGGGTCGAACCGACGAGCGAGGGCACGCCGCTCTTTCTCTGCGCGCACATGGACACGGTGCCGCCCGACGGAGACCTCGAACCGGTCGTCGAGGACGGCACCGTCCGGAACGCCGGCGGCACGATCCTCGGCTGCGACAACAAGGCGGCAGTCGCGGCCATGCTCGAAGGCGTGCGGCGCGTGGTCGTCGAGAACATGCCGCACGCGGGCATCGAGCTCGTATTCACGCCGAAGGAAGAGGTCGGCCTCGTCGGCGCGTATGCCTTCGATCACGATCGCCTTCACGCGCGGACGGGCTACGTCTACGACCAGGAGGGGGCGATGGGCGAGGTCGTGCTCGGCGCTCCGTGGTCGCGGGCGATGGAGGTGCGGTTCCACGGCCGGTCGGCCCACGCGGGGATGGCGCCCGAAGAGGGACGCTCGGCGATTCAGGCCGCGGCGAAGGCGATCGCCGACCTTCGCCTCGGCCGGGTCGACGAGCTGACGACGTCGAACGTGGGCACGATCAAGGGCGGCACGGCCGGAAACGTCGTTCCGGAGTGGTGCATGTTCTCGGCCGAGGCGCGCTCCCACGACGAGGCGCAGCTCGCCGAGGTGGTGCAGGAGATGCTCGACGCGTTCAGCTTCGCGGCGACCGACGGCGAGTGCGAGGTCGAGACGACGATGCGTAAGAGCTACGACGGCTACAAGCTGAAGCAGGACGAGCCGGCGGTCGCGCTCGCGGCGGCGGCGTTCGCGCGCTGCGGTTTCGAGCCGCGCTACGGACTGTCGGGCGGTGGCGCGGACGCGAACGTCTTCAACGGGCGAGGCCGCCGCTGCGTGAACCTGTCGCACGGAGTGTTCGGCTTCCACACGCCCGACGAACACGTCTCCGTCGCCGATCTCGAGGCAATGGTCGACGTGACGGTAGCGCTCGCCGAAGCCGCGCGCGCATGAGCCTCGAGCCGGACTCTGCGGAGCGCGTCTACGAAGGTCGGCTGCTCGGCCTGACGGTCGAACGGTGGGGAGACCACGAACGCGAGATCGTCGAACATCCGGGGGCGGTCGCGATCGTCGCCGTCGACGAGGAGGGGTACGTCGCGCTCGTGCGGCAGCTTCGCGAGGCCACGCGGGAGCGGCTGCTCGAGCTGCCTGCCGGAACGGCGGAGCCGGGCGAGGAGCCACTGGAGACCGCGAAGCGGGAGCTCCGCGAGGAGTGCGGGCTGACGGGCGGCGAGTGGCGTGAGCTGGCGGCGTTCTGGACGACTCCCGGCTTCTGCCGGGAGCGGATGCATCTGTTCGCGGCGGAGGGTGTCGCTCGCGGTGAGGCGGCGCCCGAGGAGGACGAGGAGCTCGAGCTCGTCCGCTGGCGGGTCACCGAGATCCGCGACCGCCTGCCGGAGATCGAGGACGCCAAGACGCTCGCCGGTCTGTTGCTGTTTCTCGCGACGTCCTGACGTCCCTGATTTCTCGGCGCGGCTGTCTTTGCACACCCCACCCAAGGGTGGGGCGTTGATCCCTCCGCCCTCGCCACCGACGGTACGGCCGAATGCGTGTCGAAGCCGTGCCGGCCGATCGCGAATCGCCTCCAGCTTCGTCCTCGCTTTGTCGCCTACCCCTGGAGAGATAGTGTCTTCGAGCCTTGCGTATCGGTGTTCCCAAGGAGATCAAGACCGACGAGTACCGCGTCGCGCTCACGCCGGCAGGCGCTCGTGAGCTGATCCAGCGCGGCCACGAAGTTCTCGTCGAGACGACCGCCGGAGAGGGCAGCGCCTTCCCGGACGAGCAGTACGAACGCGCAGGCGCGCGGATCGTCTCGGTCGACGACGCTTGGGGACAGGCCGATCTTCTGCTCAAGGTCAAGGAGCCGATCGAACCGGAGTATGTGCGCCTGCGCGAGGGGCTCGTGCTCTTCACCTACCTCCACATTGCAGCCGACGAGCCGCTCACGCGCGCCCTCGTCGACAGCGGCATCGCGGCCGTTGCCTACGAGACCGTGGAGGACGCCCACCGCCTGCCGCTGCTCGCGCCGATGAGCGAGATCGCCGGGAGGCTCGCACCGCAGGCGGCCGCGCACTTCCTCGAGAAGCCGCTTGGTGGCCGCGGCGTGCTGCTCGCCGGAACGCCGGGCGTCCAGCCCGGTCACGTCGTCGTGCTGGGAGGCGGAATCGTCGGCTACAACGCCGCGATCATCGCGCTCGGGCTCGGTGCGCGCGTCACGGTCCTCGAGCGCTCGATCGACCGGATGCGGCACCTCGACGAGATCCTTTCCGGCCGGGTCAGCTTGCTGATGTCGTCGAGCCTCGAGATCGAGCAGACGATCGCGCACGCAGACGTCGTGATCGGCGCCGTTCTCATCCCGGGTGCGCGAGCCCCGAAGCTCATCAGCCGCGCGATGCTGTCGGAGATGCAGCCTGGCGCCGTCATCGTCGACGTCGCCATCGACCAGGGCGGGTGCATCGAGACGGCGCACCCCACGACGCACTCGGATCCGGTCTACGAGGTCGACGGGATCGTCCACTACTGCGTCGCGAACATGCCCGGCGGCGTTCCCGTCACGTCGACGAAGGCGCTGACGAACGCGACACTGCCGTACGTCGAGGCGATCGCCGATCACGGGCTCACGGACGCAGTGGCGAACGATCCGTCGCTCGGCCGAGGCGTCAACGTTCTCGACGGCAAGATCACGCACGAGGCCGTTGCAGAGGCGCATGGGCTCGACTACACGCCGCTCCGCGACGTCCTGCCGCTCGCGCCCGTCTAGCTCTGCGAAGAGCCGCGGGGCTTGCCGGGCGGAGTCAGCCTCACGACGAGCCACGTCACTGCGGCTGCGAGCCCGACGATCGCGGCGACGTAGAGGACGAATCCGAGGAGGCCGAGGACATTCTCCATGCGCTCCCTAGAATAGCCCGGTGCCCAGGGCGTGCGTCATCGTGCTCGATGCCGTCGGTGCCGGCGAGCTGCCGGACGCGGGCCAGTACGGCGACGAAGGATCCAACACGCTTGCCAACGTCGCACGAGCGGTCGGCGGCCTCGACCTACCCAGTCTCGAGGCGCTCGGCCTCGGCAACGTCGAGCCGCTCGAGGGCTGTCCACCGCAGCCGGGTGCGCAGGCGGTGGCAGGCAGACTGTTCGAGCGATCGAAGGGCAAGGACACGACGACAGGCCACTGGGAGCACATGGGGATCGTCACCGCCCAGGCCTTTCCCACCTATCCACACGGCTTCCCGCACGACGTCATCGACCCGTTCATGCACCGCACCGCCCGCGGTGTGCTGGGCAACAAGGCGGCTTCGGGGACGGAGATCATCCAGGAGCTCGGGGAGGAGCACCAGCAGACGGGAAAGTGGATCGTCTACACCTCGGCCGACTCCGTCTTCCAGATCGCGGCTCACGAGGACACCGTCCCGCTCGAGGAGCTCTATGACGGCTGTCGGGTCGCACGCGAGATCCTCACTGGCAAGCATGCGGTCGGTCGCGTCATTGCGAGGCCATTCACCGGAGAGCCGGGCAACTACGTCCGGACGCCGAACCGGCACGATTTCTCGCTCGAGCCGCGCAGGCCGAACTATCTGACGCTCGTCCGCGAGGCGGGCAAGAAGGTGCACGGCGTCGGCAAGATCGGCGACATCTTTGCCGGCTGCGACATCGACGAGTCCCTACCGACGAAGTCGAACATCGAGGGGATCCAGCAGACGGAGCGGCTCCTGCGGGAGCTCGACGACGGCTTCGTGTT
>DASXKE010000203.1:0-3398 GCA_036496985.1 Gaiellaceae bacterium
GGGAGAAGGGCCGCAGCGCCTGCGCCGCGCGGTCGTTGAGCGTCGTCATCCAGCGGGCCGCCTCGGCGAGGTCGCCCTTCGCCGCCAGCACGAGCCCCGTGCCGAGCGGCTTGGTGAGGAAGACCGCATCTCCGGGCCGCGCACCGCTCTTGATCCACACGCCGTCGGGACGCACGGTGCCGACGACCGCGAGGCCGTACTTCGGCTCGGTGTCTCGGATCGTGTGACCGCCGGCGAGGATGGCCCCCGCGGCCCGGACCTGCTCGTCCGCCGCGGCGAAGACAGCGGCGACGAGCGCCGTGTCGAGCTCCTCCGGGAAGGCAGCGACCGAGAGCGCCAGCAGAGGCGTGCCGCCCATCGCGAACACGTCGTTGAGCGCGTTCGTCGCCGCGATCCGGCCGAAGAGCGCCGGGTCGTCGACGAGCGGCGGAAAGAAGTCGACGGTGAAGACGAGAGCGCGCTCGTCGTCGAGCCGGTAGACGGCGGCATCGTCGGCCGGATCGAGGCCGACGAGCAGATCCTCCGCCTCCGCCGGGACAAAGCCCTTCAACAGCTCCTCGAGCCGCGCGGCCGAATACTTCGCGGCGCACCCACCGCCGACGGTCAGGCTCGTGAGGCTTGCCGCTTCCACCGCGTTTACTGTAGGTGCAATGGCAGGAGCTGCACTCGTCACCGGCGGCTCGTCGGGCATCGGGCTCGCGATCGCGCGGATGCTGCGCGACGAGGGCTTCGAGCTGACGCTCGTGTCACGGCGAGCCGAGCGCGTCGAGGCTGCGGCGGCCGAGCTCGGCGCCGCAGCGAGCGCGGCGAACATGGCCGACGAGGAGGATTGCGCGCGCGTCGTCGCCGAGCATCGCGACCGGTTCGGCCGGCTCGACGTGCTCGTCAACTCGGCCGGCGTCGGGATCGGCGGGCGCGTCGAGGACTTGCCGGCGAAGCACCTCGACATGCAGCTCGACGTCAATCTGCGCGGACTGTTCCTCGTCACGCAGGCTGCGATCCCTCTGCTGCGCGAGTCGAGAGGCTGGGTCGTGAACCTCGCCTCGATCGCAGGCACCCTCCCGACGCCGGGACTCGCGACCTACGGAGCCACGAAGGCAGCGGTGATAGCGCTGACCCGCTCGCTGAACGAAGAGCTCGACGCCGACGGTGTCCGCGCGATCGCGCTCTGTCCGGGCTTCGTCGACACTCCGATGGCGGAATGGTCGGGGATCGAGCCCGGCGAGATGATCCGGCCCGAGGACTGCGCGGAGGTCGTGCGGATGTGCCTCCGCCTCAGCCCGAACGCGCGGATCCCGCAGGTCGTGATCGAGCGCATGGGCTCGTCGAACGGCGACGTCCCCTAGAGCTCGCCGGGCGTGCGAACGATCTTCCAGATCATGTAGAGCCCGAGGACCGCGGCGAGACAGAATCCCGCGACGCCGAGCCACTCGACCGCGTGCGCCCGGACGAGCAGCGAAGACGCAAGCAGCAGCGCGCCGATGATCATCGCCGCGCCGACCCGGTTGGCGATCGAGCGGAGGTTGGCCTCGAGCTCCTCCAGCCCGGTGGGAACGACGCCTATGGTCAGCGTCCCCCGCTCGAGCTCGGACATGACGCTTCCGATCCGGCCCGGTAGCCGCATAAGCGGCGCCAGCTGTGTGAAGGCGTACGCCGCGAAGCGGCTCGGCTCGAGCCGGTGTTCGACCTCCCGAGTCATCACCTCGAGCGCCTCTTCCTCGATGAGCGCGATCGGATCGAGCTCCGGATCGAGACACCTCGCGATCGAGTCGGCCTGCGCAAGCGTTTTGCCGACGAGCGCGAAGGACGGCGGCAGCCGGATGTCGCGCTGAATCGCGGCCCGCTGCAGATCGCCGAGGGCACGTCCCGTCTCGATCGACGCAAGCGGACGGTGATGAAAGCGCGGGAGCTTGCGGCGAACGTCCTGCACGAAGCCGGCCAGGTCGGAGCTCTTCGTCGTGAGCGAAAGCGAGACGACGAGGTCCGCAACGTCGTCGGCGCGGTTCTGGGCGAGCGCGAGCAGCAGCAGCGCAAGTCCGGTACGGGTGTCCTCGTCCAGCCGGCCGAGCAGCCCGAAGTCGAGAAGCGCCAAGCGTCCGTCTTTCGTGAGCAGCACGTTGCCGCGGTGAGGATCCGCGTGGTAGACGCCTTCGACCACGACCTGAAAGACATACGCGCGAAAGAACTCGCGCGCGAGGAAGACGGCGCGCTCGGGCTCGAGCTGATGCCCGGCCTCCACCTTGGCGCCGGGGATCAACTCCAGGACCAGCGCACGCTCGGTCACGTACGGCCGCATCACGCGGGGCACGACGAGCCCGTCGAACCGTTCGATCAGCCGTCGCACGAGCTCCGTGTTGTGCGCCTCCTCGACGAAGTCGAGCTCCGCCCGGAGATGCAGCTCGAGCTCGTCGGCGAGCTCCTCGAGCTGGATTCGCTGCGCCGATTCGGAGTGGCGCACCGCGAGACGAACCGTCGAGCGGAGCACGGCGAGGTCGAGTTCGACCTGGTCGACGACGCGCGGGCGCCGCACCTTGGCGACGACCTCCTGGCCCGTGGCGAGCAGGCCACGATGGGTCTGCGCGATCGAAGCGGTAGCGAGCGGCTCCGGGTCGAGGCTCACGAAGGCGTCCTCGCCGAAGTCCTCGCGAAGCACAGCCTCGATCTCGGCGAACGGTACGCCCGGAACGTCGTCCACGAGGCGGCCCAGCTCCTCGATGTAGACGTCCGGCAAGAGGTCGGGGCGTGACGAGAGAAGCTGCCCGAGCTTGATGAACGTCGTCCCGAGCTCCTCGAGGCCAGAGCGAAACGCGCGAGCTCCCTCGCGCGTCGCTTCGCGTCGGCCGACCATGCCGATCTCGGCCAGGATCCGTCGCAGTCCGCTCTGCTGTGCGACCCGCCCGACGGTCAGCGCACGCCGAGCGCGCTCGAGACGTGCGCCCACGGGGCTTTCATGCCACCGTGGGCGACCTGGGAAACGCAGCGCGGGTCGCGCGCCCTCTTCCCAGGCGGCTTAGAAGCCGCCGCCGTCGCTCATGCCGTTCGGGCTGAGCGCAGCGAGCAGGTAGGCGAAGAACGCTGCGACGATCAGCAGATACATAAGGCGTGCCTTCGTCAAGCCGTCACCTCCCCTCCCCTGTTTGGACGCGAGCACCGTTCGAAGCAGACATCAGAACCGAACATCCTGTAGAGCCTCCGCGGCCGTCCGGTACAGCTCGGCCGCCCGTTCGTGATCTCCCCGGCGAGCGGCGAGGTCGCCGCGCGCAACCCACGCGGCTGCGCGGTGGCTTCCGGAGCCGAGCTCGCCGAAACAAGCCTCAGCAGCGGCGAACGCGGTCTCGGCCTCATCGAGGCGCTCCTGCTCGAGCAAGGACCGGCCCAGCACGAGCTGTGCGCTTCCG
>DASXKE010000204.1:0-15928 GCA_036496985.1 Gaiellaceae bacterium
AGCGCGCGACAGCGTCCGCACGAACCGCGACGCCGGCTATCTCGTCGAGCGCGACGGGGTCGACGGGTTCTCGCTCTCCGTCGCACGGCTGCTCGAGTCGCATCCGGCACTCGACGCCGTCTGCACCGGGCCGTGGGCCCCTTACAGCTTCGCCGCCGCCACATGAGCATCCCCGACCTCGAATCCCGGCTGCTCGCCTCGAGCGGCGACGTAGAGCGGCTCGCCCGTTCGCTCGGCGACGGCGGAAGCCCGTTCCCGCGGCGCGTCAATGCCGACCCCGAGAGCGTGGAGAAGGGTCTGGCCCAGCTCGTGCTGACTCTGATCGAGCTGCTGCGACAGCTGATGGAGCGCCAGGCGCTGCGGCTGATGGATAAGGGCTCCCTCGACGACGACGAGATCGAGCGGCTCGGCCTCACCTTCATGCGGCTCGCCGAGCGGATGGACGAGCTGAAGCAGCAGTTCGAGCTCGCCGACGAGGACCTCAACCTCGACCTCGGCCCCCTCGGGAGCCTCATGTAGCGCGAGGAGGTTCAGAAGTGCGCTGGTGGGAATCCGTTCGACTCAGAAGACGACTGAAAGGAGTAGACATGGCATCGCTCAAGGAGATGGAGAAGGTCGCCGACGATCTGGACCAGCTGGTCGGCGAATTGCGCTCGGAGCTCAAAAACGGCAGCGATTTCGAGCGCCTGACCCAGATCGCGGACGCGATCAGCGAGCACGCCGACGACGCGGCGCAGACGTTCAGCAGCGTGAACGACACGCTGATGTCGCGCATCGGCGACCTCAAGGGGAACCGCAGCGGCGGGCGCTCGCGCTCGTCGTCCGGCAACAAGTCGTCCGGCAACAAGTCGAAGAGCGCGTCCTGATGGCCGTCACAGACGAAAAAGACGGCGCACTCGCAACCGTCGCGGTCGCGGCAGCGGCCGGCGCCGGCGTCTACGCGCTCAGGAAGGCGCTCGCGAGCAGCGGGAGCTCCAACGCGCTGGCACGCCGCAACGGCGACGGCGACAGCGACGGCGGCGAGAACGGGAACGGGAACGGCGGCGGCTCGCGGTCGGCGCTCCTCGACACGGTGTGGGAGTCCGCGTCGGACGCGGTCGTTCCAATGGCCGAGGAAGCCGCGGACGCTGCCGGCAAGTGGCTGGCCGAAAACGCGCCGGACATCGTCCGGGAGCGGATCATCCCGCGCTTCATCGAGTCGTTCAACGAAGCCGCGTGACAAATCTGCGGATTGCGAAGCAGCTCGCCGATCTAGCCGAACCGCTCGACGGGGTCGCCGAGCCCGTCCAGGAGGCCGTGCGAGCGGTCCCGAAGCCGGTGCGGAACGCGCTCGATGGCGTCTGGCTCGGCAATCCGCTTCACCCGGCGCTGACCGACGTTCCGCTCGGCGCCTGGACGACGGCGCTCGCGCTCGACCTCGTCGGTTCGCTGGCGGCCGACAGCGCGCTCGCGGTCGGGATCGTCGGCTCCGTCCCGGCCGCGCTCACCGGCCTGAACGATTGGAGCCATCTGAAGGACGACTCGCGCCGGATCGGCACCGTCCACGCGCTGCTCAACTCGATGGCGCTGGCGCTGAACGTCGCGTCATTCGTCGCGCGGCGGGACGGGCACCGCGGCCTCGGGCGCGTATTGTCGGGAGTTGCCTATGCCGGCGCCGCCTTCTCCGCCCACCTCGGCGGTCATCTCTCTTACGGCCTCGGCGTCCGCGTCAACCGAACCGCGTTCGAGAGCCCGCGCGACCGCTACGCGCCGGTCTGCGACGAGGCAGATCTCAACGGCGGGAAGCTCGTCGGCGTCGAGCTCGAGGGCGAGTCGGTCGTAGTGGCTCGCTTGCAGGAGACGAACGAAGTCTGCGCGATCTCCGCGGTCTGCTCGCACATGGGCGGCCCGCTCGCCGACGGGAAGCGCGAAGGCGACACGGTCATCTGCCCCTGGCACGGCTCCCGCTTCGATCTCTGCAGCGGCGAGGTGGAGGGAGGCCCGGCCGTCTACGCGCAGCCGCGCTACGAAGCTCGCGTGCGCGCCGGCAAGGTCGAGATCCGCGCCGCGAAAGACCCCGAGGAGTAGCTCTACGCCGCTGCCCGCGGAAGCCGCCCCTGACTTACGCCGGCGCGGGTGTCTCGGCGGCAGCCGAGGGCTTCGGCGGTGCGAAGTGTGCGGAGGCGACGTACGAGACGACGACCGCGACGATCACGAGCGGCATCAGCGGTACCGCGTCGGCCGGGAGAAGGATGCTGACGAGGAGGACCGAGGTGAACGGCAGGCCGAGCATCGCCACCGTCAACGCGCCGATCCCGATCGCAACGCCGGCGATCGGCGGCAGCCCGGGGAGATGCGAGAAGAGGATTCCGCCCGCGGCGCCGATGAACATGCCCGGGAAGACGGGGCCGCCGCGGAAGCTGCTGAGCGAGAGGCCGTACGCGAGGCCCTTGCAGGCGATGAGCAGGGTCAGCGCGCCGGCCGTCCAGTTGGCGGTGTCGCCGACCAGTGTCGGAAGCGCGCTCTGCCCGGAGAAGAGCACGTTGGTGTAGCCGTGTCCGGATCCCTCCTGAAAGGCGATCGCGAGCCCGGCGATCGCGAGGCCGAGAAACGGCATCAGCAGCACCATGCGCCGCTCGATGATCGGCTGCAGGAGCAGGGCCAGCCAACGGATGGCGGCACCGAGCACGGCGGCTGCGAGGCCGATCGCGATCGCCCACAGGAACTCGGCGCCGTCGGGAGAGCCGAACGGCGGAATGTTCGGGATCGCGAGCGAGAACGTCCCGAAGCCCGTCCAGCTGTCCAGGCCGACGAAGATCAGCGCGCCCACGCCGGCGGCGAGCAAGCCGGGCACGAGGACAACCCCGAGCAGCGGGCCGGCAAGTCCGGCCGCCTCCAGCAGCAGGAACGCTCCCGCAATCGGCGAGCCGAGCAAGGTGCTGATCGCGGCGAAACTGCCCGCGGCGCCGATCACGATGCTCGCTTGAGCGGGAGCGTCTTTCTTGACGAGCCGCACGAAGAGGACGCCGAGACCGCTGCCGATCGCGATCAGCGGTGCCTCCGGCCCCAGTACGGCGCCGAGGCTCAGCGTCGCGAACGACGCGATGACGATGCCCGGGAGGTTGATCGGAGACACGGGGCCACCCGTCTTGAACCCTTCGGCCGGCTTGTGCCCGGCTGTGCCGGGCAGGTACCGGATGGTGAGCGCGACGAGCAGACCGCACAGCGCGAGCCAGGGAAGCGGCCACCACGTCGGCGTGGTCGCGTACCCGACTTCGCCGGGCAGCGTCGCGAAGATGTAGTGCTGGGCCTCGCCGACCGCCTTCAGGAAGAAGTAGGCGACCACGGCGACGAAGACCCCGAGGATCGCGCCGAACACCACGAGCGCCAGATAGCTCCGGCTGCGGAGCAGCGCGACCGGGTCGGGGGCGGTTGGCGGTGAAGGGGTGTCCGGCACGTCGGGGAGTCTCTCAAGCCCGGCGGCCTGAGCACGTTCGAAATCTGTGTGTCAACCGGCCGGTCCGAGGCTGGCGCGCTCCCTGGCCCGGCCGGCCCTAGGCTGGCAGATTCGGACTGCGACCCGAGCTCGGAGTGAAGGAGGAATCCATGACGAGGACCGAAACGGCGGCTGCGCCCGCGCACACTGCTGCGCAGCCGGCGAAAGGCGACGTGCTGGTGATCTTCGGGATCACCGGCGACCTCGCGAAGGTGATGACTTTCCGGTCGCTCTACCGGCTCGAGGCTCGCGGGCTGCTCGACTGCCCGATCGTCGGCGTCGCGGTCGACGACTGGTCCGTCGACCAGCTCCGCGAGCGTGCCCGGACCTCGATCGAGGGGACGGGCGAGAAGCTCGACGAAAAGGTGTTCGACCGCTTCGCCGAGCGCCTCTCGTACGTCTCCGGCGACTTCACCGATCCGGCGACCTACGAACGGGTCGGGGCCGCGATCCACGGCGCGACCACGCCGGTTTTCTATCTCGAGGTCCCGCCGTTTCTGTTCGGCCAGGTCGTGAAGGAGCTCAGCGAGGCCGGCCTGACGAAAGGTGCGCGCGTCGTCGTCGAGAAGCCGTTCGGCCACGACCTCGCCTCGGCACAGGCGCTCGCCGCGGAGCTCCACCAGTACATCGACGAGTCGCAGCTCTACCGGATCGACCACTACCTCGGGAAGATGGGGCTCGAGGAGATCCTCCACCTCCGGTTCCAGAACGCGATTCTCGAGCCGGTCTGGAACCGCAACTACGTCGAGGCAGTCGAGATCACGATGGCCGAGGCGTTCGGGGTCGAGGATCGCGGGCATTTCTACGACCCGGTCGGCGCGCTGCGCGACGTCGTCGTCAACCATCTGATGCAGGTCGTGGCCGCCTCGGCGATGGAGGTGCCGTCCCGCTCCGACGCGGACACGATCAAGAACGCGCAGGCGGCGCTCTTCCACTCGATCGTGGCCGCCACCCCCGAGCACTACGTGCGCGGCCAGTACGACGGCTACCGCCAGATCGACGGCGTCGCCGCAGACTCGACGACGGAGACGTACGTCGCGCTGCGACTCGAGATCGAGAACTGGCGCTGGTCCGGAGTCCCATTCTTCATCCGCACCGGCAAGCGTCTGCCGGTCACGCAGACCGAAATGCGTCTCGTCTTCAAGCGCGCGCCCGTGCTCGGGCTGGCGCGGGGACGTCGCGCCGAGGCGAACCAGATCGTCGTCAAGCTCGATCCGTCCACCGGCATCCGGTTCGTGGTGGATGCGCAACGCGCCGACAAGACCGGAGCGGCCCCGATCACGCTCGACATGGAATTCGCCCAGGAAGGCGGTGAGGGGCCGACGCCCTACGAGGTGCTGCTGCAGGCGGCGCTGGCCGGCGACGCGACCCGCTTCACCCGCCAGGACGGTGTGGAAGAGGCGTGGCGCGTCGTGCAGCCCCTACTCGATGCGCCCCCGGCGGTACGGGCCTATGCGCCCGGATCCTGGGGCCCGGCCGAGGGAGACAAGCTCCTCGCGGGCTACGGCACCTGGCACCACCCCTGGATCGAGAGCTGAGCTCGTCCAACTGCGAGAAAGGATGTGGCAAGCATCGAGCAGGGCGGCCAGGTCGAGATCGCCCAGGGCGAGCAGCGGGTTGCCGTCGTGACGCTCGGCGGCGGCCTCCGGTCGTACGAGGTCGCTGGCCGTGCCCTCCTCGACGGCTTTCCCGCAGGCGCGCGGCCGACCTCCGGGCGCGGCCAGGTGCTGGCGCCGTGGCCGAACCGGATCGACAACGGGAGCTACGAGTTCGACGGCAAGCAGATGCAGCTGCCGCTGACGGAGCCCGAGCACGGGAACGCAATCCACGGCCTCGTCCGTAGCGCGACCTGGGACGTCGTCGAGCTGGAGCCCGACCGGGTGGTGATGCAGTACGTGCTGGAACCCGAGCCCGGCTATCCGTTCCTGCTCGCGCTGAGCATCGAATACGCGCTCTCCGACGTCGGGCTTGCGGTCACGACGACCGCGCGCAACATCGGCGCCGAGCGGTGCCCCTACGGCTGTGGGCAGCACCCGTATCTCACGCTCGGGACGCCGAGCGTCGACGGCCTGCGGCTCCTGGTGCCGGCGCAGGTGGTGGTCATCTCCGACGAGCGCGGGCTCCCAAAACGATCCGCGTCCGTCGAGGGAACGGAGTACGACTTCCGCGCTGGCCGGACGATTGGCGGAACCGTCCTCGACAACGCCTTCACGGAGCTCGAGCGCGCCTCCGACGGCCGCGCCCGCGTCCTGCTCGACGACGTGGACGGCAACTCGGGCCTGACGCTCTGGGTGGACGAGAGCTATCCCTGGGTGATGGTCTTCACCGGGGATCCGCTCCCCGACGTGGCGCGGCGCGGCATCGCCGTCGAGCCTATGACCTGCCCACCGAACGCGTTCCGCACTGGCGAGTCGCTGATCCGCCTCGAGCCCGGCGACTCGACGGCGAGCACGTGGGGAATCGAGCCACGGCTCGCAGCGGTCGTGACTCGCCGAGGGCCTCCGCGCTAGCCGGCGAGTCCGGAGATGCCATTGCGAAGGAGGGACATCGCGAGCAGCAGGATGATCACGGAAGCGATCAGCCGCAAGTGGCCCTCGAGCCAGGTGCGTGACGCATGCAGGATGCGCTCGGCCCGGTTGGGCGTGATGATCAGGAGCACGATGGCCACTCCGAGCGGCAGCAGCGAGACGAGCGTGAAGACGAGCCACGCGGTGGCGTAGCCGGCCGTCGTGGGGTTCGTCTCCGAGATCGCCTTCAGCGCGAGCGGGATGAAGCCGCCGGGGTTGGCGAGGGTCGCTCCTGCGGCGACGACGGCGATCCACGGCGAGGACGCGACGGAGGTCATCTTCTCGACCATGCCTTGGGTTGTCTTCTCGGCGAAGGGCCGCTTGTACGTGCGGGCGACGTAGACGAGCAGCGCCAGCCCCGCCACGAGATCGAAGACCGAGACCCAGGTCTTGCGGTCGCCGTTCGACTGGGGCGCTGCGGCGTCGCCGAGCACGAATGCCGCGACGATTCCGATGATGATGGTCACGGTGAAGGCGCCGAGGTAGAACCAGATACCGGTGCGAAGCGGCCGCTTCGCGACGACGAGCGCGAGCACCGAGAAGGTCATCGTCGTCGGCGAGAGCATCGCCGCGAGCGAAACGAGCACGAGTTCGGCGTAGACCCAGCTCATAGCCGCGGAGCATCTCCCGGCTCATGAGCGGCCGGCATCGTCCGGTTTGGGCGACGTGCCACCGTTCCTACGGGTGCGATGATGCGCCCATCGCACGGTTCATCGTCACCATCGAAGGATCCGGCTGGACGGATCACGAAGACGTCGAGCTGCCTCGGCTCCCGGACGTGGGGGAGTCGCTCGAGACGAAGTACGGGACCCTGCTGATCGCGGAAGCCGAGGAAGCACCGGATCTGGCGGCGTACGCCGGCCGGATCCTCTGCCGTATGTCCTGAGCGCGACGGGCTCAGCGCCCGGCCGCGTATCCCTGGCGGCCGCGCGGGTTCGCGCCCGCCTTGAGGATCCCGCCCGGCTCGCGCCCGACCGCGGTGACGCGTCCGAGCGTCCACGGGCCCGACTCCTCGACCTCGTGCCCGCGCCGGCGCAGGCCCTCGATCGTCTCCCGGCCCGCGCGGTCCTCGACGGCGACATGCCGTGGAAGCGTCTCGCGGGGATAGAAGCTCGACGGAAACGCCTCGGTGTGGTGGTTCGGCGCGTCGATCGCGGCCTGGAGGTCGAGCCCGTGGTGGACGTGGGCGAGGAAGACGTGGAGCGTCCACTGGTCCTGCTGGTCGCCACCCGGCGTGCCGAGCGCGAGGCGCGACTCCTCGCTGTGGGCGGCGAGCGTCGGCGAGAGCGTCGTCCGCGGACGCTTCCCCGGCTCGAGCGAGTTCGGCAGACCCTCCTCGAGCCAGAACATCTGCGCCCGCGTGCCGAGGCAGAAGCCCAGCGACGGAATGACGGGAGCGCCCCAGAGCCAGCCGCCGCTCGGAGTCGCCGAAACCATGTTCCCGTGCCGGTCGACGACGTCGAGGTGCACCGTGTCGCCCCTCGGGACGCCGAAGGCGTCCCGGGTTTGCCGGCCGCGCGTCGGCGGCTTTGCCGCCGGCGCTTGCAGCCGCGTCGGCTCGCCGACGCCCGGGGCGACGGGGGCTTCTCCGACCGGCTGCGGCAGGCGCGGCTCGTGGCCGCCGGGCGAGCCGGGCCGCAGCTCGGCCGAAGACTCCTCGCCGAGCAGCTCGCGGCGCTCCTCGGCGTACTCCCGGGACAGCAGGTCGGCGAGCGGCACGTCGACGAAGTCCGGGTCGCCGTACCAGGCTTCGCGGTCGGCGAACGCGAGCTTCGCGCACTCGGTAATCGTGTGCACCCACTCTGTGCCCGCCTGGGTCATGGCGCCGAGGTCGAAGCCCTCGAGCAGGCGGAGCTGCTGGAGAAAGACCGGCGCCTGGCTCCACGGACCGGCTTTGAAGACCTCGTAGCCGTGGTAGCCGACCGAGAGCGGCTCCTCCCACGTCGGCGCCCAGTCGCGCAGATCGTCCTCGCTGAGCATGCCGGCGTGGCGCTCGCCCGAGCTGTCGAGCCATTCGCGCTGCTGAAAGGCGACGAACTCCTCGGCGACGAAGCCGCGGTACCAGCAGTCGTAGGCGACGTCGAGCTGCGCGTCGCGGTCGCGCGACACGGATTCGGCCTCCTCGAGGATCCGGCGATACGTGGTGGCGAGCGCGGGGTTCCGGTGCAGCGTGCCCGGCTCGGGGATGGGGAGGTAGACGTCGACGCTCGTCGTCCAGTGGTCGCGGAAGAGCTGCTCGACCCGGCGGATGCCGTCGCCGATCGCCGGCACGGCCGGATATCCGTCCTCGGCGTAGCCGATCGCAAAACGCAGGACGTCGCGGAGTGGGAGCGTCCCATGCTCCCGCAGCATCGCGATCCAGCCGCCGAAGGCGCCGGGCACGACCGCGGCGAGCGGCCCGGTGCCGGGAACCAGCTCGAGCCCGAGCTCGTCGCGGTAACGCTCGATCGTCGCGGCGCGCGGCGCCGGGCCTTGCGCGCAGAGGACGAGCGGCCGCTCGTTGTCCGCCGGCCAGAGCAGTGCCGGCAGGTCGCCACCGGGGCCGTTCAGGTGCGGCTCCACGACCTGCAGCGTGAACCCGGTCGCGACCGCCGCGTCGAACGCGTTCCCGCCCTGCTCGAGGACTGCCATGCCCGCCGCCGAGGCGAGCCAGTGCGTCGACGCGACCATCCCGAACGTCCCGCGGAGCTCGGGTCGCGTCGAGAAGCTCATCGGTTCAACGTTAGTGTGCCGCGCCATGCTCGGACGCTTGCAGTCGTTCAGGATCGACCCGAAGCTGATCGCGATCGGGCTCGGCGGCGGGCTCCTCTCGGGACTGCTCGGCGTGGGCGGAGGCATCGTGATGGTGCCGCTGCTCGTGCTCTGGGCGGGCTTCGCGCAGCGCGACGCGCATGCGACGTCGCTCGGAGCGATCATCCCGATCAGCATCGCCGGCATCGCCACGTACGGCGTCGCCGGCGAAGTTCGCTACGGGACGGCGCTTGCGCTCGCGGCGGGTTCCGTGCTGGGCGCGCCGATCGGTGCTCGTCTCCTCTCCCGGATGGACGAGCGCCTGCTCAAGATCGTCTTCGGCGTCTTCCTGATCGGCGTCTCGGTGCTGCTGGGAGTGCGGGGATGAGCGGGCCGACGCTCTTCGTCGCGCTCGTGGCGTTCGGCGTTTTGGCCGGTGTGGCGTCGGGGCTGCTCGGGGTGGGAGGCGGGACGCTGATCGTCCCGTTCCTCACGCTCGCGGCCGGGTTCTCGCAGCACTCCGCCGAAGCGACCTCGCTGCTCGTGATCCTGCCGACCGCGATCGTCGGCAGCCTCGCGTTGCGCCGTCGCGGGGTGGGCAACCTTGGGCTTGCGCTTCGATTCGGCGTCTTCGGCGCCGCCGGCAGCGTGGTCGGGGCTCTGCTCGCGCTCGCGTTACCGGCGTCGACTCTGAAGCTCGTCTTCGCGGTCTTCGTGGGACTGGTCGGCCTCCGCCTTGCTCGCGACGGGTTCCGGACCGAGCGGGAGCCGTCCTAGAAGCTGAAGCCGGCCGGGTAGGCGTAGGTGCGGAAGTACCAGACGTCGAGGACGATCACGCCGCAGAGCGCCGCGAGCCAGAGATACCGGTACCAGGCCTCCGGGTCTTTCCGGACGTGGGCGAAGAACGCCCAGCCGAGGACGACCGCCTGGAATGCCACGTAGAGAATCGGCTTCATCTGCGGCCTACAGCTGGCCCCAGTTGGTGATGTTGATGGGAGCAATGAGCGGATCGCCGACCTCGAGCTGGATCTGGGTGTGCGAGCCGAGCGGGATGTCGCGCGGGTTGCCCGTCCAGACCTGGCCGTTGTACAGCGCTGTGACCTTTCCCTTTTCCGGCCCGACCTGCGTCGACGAGAGCGGCTGGCCCCAGATGTCGAAGAAGTTGCCGAGCGTGTACGTCCGTTTGACCGGCGACTCGATGTGGATGATCCCGTCAGCGGCGTGGGTGTGCAGCCACGAGAAGCACGATCCGCCGGCGACGAAGGGGGTGCCGAGGCCCGGCTCCAGCTGCGGGTCGGCGATCCCGATCCCGTAGGGGACGGTCCTCTGCTTGCCGTCCACAAAGACCGTGAGGCGCGTGTGGATGTGGAACGCGACCTGCTCGTTGCTCTGGCAGGCGATGCCGTCGACGGTCTGGCCGGGCGAGGGGGAGCTCGCCGGTGCGAGGTTCGGCCCCGTCTCGAGCGGCGGTCCCTCCGGGCCGGCCGGTCCGAGCGGCGGCGCCGGTTCGAGCTTCCCGAGCGTCGAGAGCGGCGCGAGGTGCGCCGAGGTGGAGATGGTCTGCGTGCCGCCGCTACTTCCAGTGCTGCTGAGCGCCAGCGGCAGCCCGACACCGAGCCCGATCAGGACCAGGAGCACGACGCCCCCGATGATCCACGCCCGTCGCGAGAACCGAGAGCCTGCGCCTCCGCCCTTCGAGCGGACGGGTGGAGGGGTCTTGCCGGATTGCGCAGCGTCGTACCGCTGCTGCCTCGACTTCTTGCCGCTGGGCACGAACCGGAACGGTAGCCGTCTCGTCGGCGCTACTCGTAGCCGAGGTCGCGGAGGCGCTCGACCATCTGCCGCTCCTCCTCCTCGGAGTAGACGGGCTCGTCGCTCGCGTCGTGCTGCGCCTCCGCCGCGACGGTCTCCGTCGCAGCGTCCTCGTCGAGGATCGAGACCAGCGGCTCGCCGTCGAGCCCGTCGGCCGACAGCCCGAGCAGCCGCAGGATCGTCGCGGGCAGCTGCACGATCTCGGCGCCCTCGGGGAGGTCGGCCGGCTGGATCCCGGGCCCGGTCGCCGCGAGGATTCCCGTCACGCCGTGGTGGCCGGAGTAGCCGTACGAGACCTCGGGGTCGAGCTTCTCGTGCCGCTCGAACACCTGCGGCCAGCGGCGGCGGGACGGATCGACGTTGATCCGCTCGTCGCGCGGAATGAGCATCAGCTCCGGCGCCTTGTCGAGGAACGGCCCGGACCAGAGATCCTCCTTGCGCAGCACCTCGAACGCGGGCTCGCCCGTCTCGGGATGCGGGATCTCGGCGAGCTCTGCCGCGAGCCCGTCGACGTAGCCGGGATCGTCGCGCGCGCCCGTCAGCTCGCCGAGGTAGAGCTGTCCCTGCGAGGCGAACCCGTACGCGCGCGTCGAGCCGAAGTCGATGTCGGCGAGCAGGCGGTCTGCTCCTGGGCTGGGCAGAAACGGAAGCTTGTCGAGCGCGCGGCCGTACCAGCCGACCGTCCGCACGAGCCTCTGGTCGACGCGCGCGAGATAGTCGAGCCGGCCGCGCCGCCACGGCTGCAGCGACCGCTTGCGGAAGCGGAGGTGGCCGTTCTCCTCGAGCCAGCGGTCGAGGTGGAACATCCAGTAGATCGGCTTCATCCCGTGGTCCGAGAAGAGGAGAACCGTCGGCTCCTCGCCGTACTGTGCCTCGGCCGCCTCGATCAGCTCGCCGCAGAGCTCGTCGACGCGCTCGTACACGCGCAGCAGCTCGTCGCCGGCACCGGTCGCCCGATGCGCCGGGTGTTCGGGGTCGAAGCGCGCGTAGCCGAGGTGCCCGACATGGTCGGTGCTCATGAAGTCGACCACGAGGAGGCCGAGGTCGGGCTCCATTTCGTAGACGAGCTTGCAGACGCCGGCCATCTGCTCCGCGTGCTCGAGGAGGCGCTCCGTGTAGGCCGGAAAGTTCTCCCACCAGCGCTCGGCCATCGGATGGTGAGCGGTGACGAGATCGGGATACTCGGCGAAGATCCGCTCCTCGGCGCTCGCCGGCAGGATCTGCGGTCGCTCCGGGCCGCCGTAGCCCGTGACGACGATGCCCTCGAGCGGCTCCGCCGGGTAGGTGAACGGGATCCCGACGTAGGCCGAGCGGATCCCGGCAGCGCCGAGCAGGCGCCAGATGGGCGTTCCGGCCCGGCTCGCGGCGCTCTCGAGCCTCTGCGTGCCGCGGTTCGGGTTGGTGGTGAAGTTGAAGATGCCGTGACCGCCGGGATTGAGCCCGGTCAGGAACGTCGACCACGCCGTCGGCGTGAAGGCCGGGATCGTCGAGCGGAGCGGCCCGAACGTCCCTTCGCGCGCAAGTCTCGAGATCGTCGGCAGCTTTCCCTCGCCCCTGAGCCGCTGGACGAGGGCGTAGTCGGCGCCGTCGAAGGCGAGAGCGAGGACCCGCCTCACGTCCCTGGCCGCCCTTCGCTCCCGCCCGGCGGAGCCGGGTTCCGCGAAGGGCTGACGGCGCTGGCGGCGGGATCCTGCGTGCGCGCCGCTCGGTCGTACTTCATGTACTGCCCTTCGCGTCGCGCGCTTGGCTCCCTTGCCAGCGCCGCCCCAGGAACGTGAGCAAGCTCATCGGCCCAGCACTTCGAGGTAGAGCTGTTCGAGCTGCGCGCTGGGGTCGCCGAAGCGCGCGTGCACCTCGCGGAGATTCCGCTCTCCGTAGCTCTTGCGCAGCTCTGCGTCGCGGGCGAGGCGGACCATGGCCGCGGCGACCGCGTCGACGTCGTGGCGATCGGCGACGACCTCGCCGCCCTCGCCCTGCTGGATCCACTCGTCCATCGACGGTGCCAGCCCGACGACGAGCGGGACGCCGCTCGCCATCGTCTCGAGCAGCGAGGCGGGGGAGGAGTCGACGTCGGCGAGCGTGACCGCGAAGTCGGCGGACGCGGTGACGGCGGGGAGGTCGCGTGCCGGCACGTCCTGCACGGCCATGTACGGCTCGACTCCGAGCTCCGCCGTGAGCCGGTCGAACTCGTCGCGCGTCCAACCGCCGCCGGCGCTCGAGAAGAGCCGCAGCTCCGCCACCTCTTGCCTTGCCTTCGCAAACGCCTTCAGGACGACGTCGAGGTTGGAGTAGGGGCGGAAGTTGCGCAGCGAGAGGCAGACGACGGCATCGTCGGGCCAGCCCAGCTCGCGCCAGCGGCCGCGGTCGGCGTTCTCGGGCGAATAGCCGTCGATGCGCGCGTGCCAGTAGATGCGGTGGAACTTGGCGCGGTCGGCTCCCAGCCGCACCGATGCGTCCTCGAGCGCCTGCGAGTTGACGACATACGCAAGCGCGCGGTCCGGGGCCAGCGCCACGCGCGCGCGCTCCTCGGCCTCGGACGAGTTCCAGGCGTCGACGATCGCGTCCTTCCCCCACGGGCTGACGACGAGCGGCTCGAGCCCGGTCTTCGCCGTCCAGTAGCCGTACGGCAGGAGATAGTGCGAGTGGACGATGTCGGGCTGCACCCGCTTCGCCAGGCCGGCGAGTGCGGGTGCCATCCGGTAGCGGCGCACGAGCGGCACGCGCAGCAGCGGGTCGAGATCGAGGAATTGGTGGACGTGGAGTCCGTCGAGCTCGCCCTCACGCGGGTTGACGCGGCCCGACGCGACGTGAACCTCGTGCCCGCGCTCTGCGAGCCGCGTCGCCCAGCGGGCGAAGTGGCGCGACTTGGCATCGCCGACGCCGAGAATCCGCAAGGTCTCAGCCACGGTTCGCAGCCCCGGTCATCGTGCGCACGCGCCGGACGGCGTGGCGGCCGAGCTGCACGAGCGCCGGCTTCGGATCGTCACGGGCGAAGACGGCGTCGACGTAGGGCGGCCGCTCGATCGCATGACCCGAGCCCGCCATCAGCGTGATCGCCCAGCGCTTGCCGTCGCTGTGCATCCGCGCCGGCGGCAGCGGGTCGCCGATCAGGTCGCGGTAGGCGATCCAGGGCAGGTCGACTCCGCAGGCGGCGGACAGGCTGTGCCATTGCCAGAGCCTTGGGTTGACCTCGAGCAGCTTGTAGCGGCCGTCGCGCGGGTCGCGCATCAGCTCGACCTGCGAGATGCCGTGGAAGTCGAGCGCCCGCAGCAGCGCGAGCCCCTGCTCGACGACCTCGTCCACCCAGAGCGCCTCGCCTGCGCGTGCGCTGCCCATGTAGCCGCGCGTCTGGCTCAGCTTGTGACCCGAGAAGAGGCCGAGCGCCTGGCCGTCGCGGTCGAGGTAGCTGCCGAGCGTCCACATCTCGTCCGGCCCCGACGGGATCAGCTCCTGCACCATCGGCTCGTACGGAGCCGCGAGCTCGTATGCGCGGTCGAGCTCGGCAGCCGTCTCGCAGCGAAAGAGCTGGCGCTTGTGGCTGCGCCGGAAGCCGACGTTCGCAGACGGCTTGACGATGAGCGGGAAGCCGACCTCTGCGCCGGCGGCGCGAGCTTCGTCGGCCGAGGCCGGATAAAAGGTTCGCGGGATCGCGACGCCCGCGGCCTCGGCGGTCTCGAGCTGGTGGCGCTTGCTCTGGATCTGCTCCAGCACGTCCCAGCTCGGAAACGGAAAGCGGTAGCGCTCGCCGAGCACGTCGGCGTGGCGCGCGATCGCGTTGAGGTGCTCGTCGTGGGTGGGGAAGATCGGGACGACGCCGTCGGTCTCCGCGGCGATTGCCTGCAGCGCCTCGATGAAGCCGGTCTCGTCGTCGAGCGGCTCGGGCGCGATGCGCGCCTCGGCGTAACGCGAGCGCAGGCCGAGCGCATAGGGCCGGTGGTCGACCGCGAGCACGCGCAGGCCCTGCCGCCCGAGGGAACGGATCGCCGCGAGGCCGTTCACCCATGCGACCTCGACGACGACAGCCGTGCCCCTCCCAGACATCCGCGGCACTCTAGTTGTGCGCCGGGAGAAGGCGTCTCAGGCGCTTGCGCTCGGCCGGGAGATAGAAGCCGAGCGGCGCGAGCACGAGCGGATACACGGCGGTCAGAGCGAACGCGAGCAGCAGCGAGTGCGGCATCGCCTTGCCGATTCCGGTCAGGAGACCGGCCATCAGGACAAGGACGGCCACTCGCCGCCACTGGTAACGGACGGGATAGACGCGCTGTGCGTTCCAGGTCCGCAAGGCGAAGATCAGGATGAAGCCGGCGAGCGTGGCGTACGCAGCTCCGAGCATTCCGTAGGCCGGGATCAGCCAAAGGTTCAGCGTGAAGTTGAGGACGGCGCCGGCCGTCGTCGCGACCCAGTTGAACTGCGTCTGGCGCGAGCGGCCGGTGGCGATCGTCACGACGATGAACCCGGCGAAGAAGACGCTGGCAAAGGCGAGAGCCGGGAGGGCTTCCGCGGCCGGCCAGTAACCGGGCTTGCGCGCGAGTAGGCGGACGATCCAGGGCGCGAAGAGGCTCAGGCCGACTGCTGCCCAGGCGGCGACGTACATCAGGTAGGTGAGCACGTAGGAGTAGGTGCGCTTCGCCTCGCCGTCGTCCTCGATCGAATACGCGAATGCCGGCCAGGCGACCTGGAAGGCGGTGAAGAGGAGCACCATCGCCGAGCCGATCTTGTTGGCGAGCGAGTACTGCCCGAGCTGAATGAGCGCGTAGTGGCCGTGGAGCAGCTTGGCCAGCATGAGGCGATCGCCGAAGTTCATGACCCAGGTGGCGAGCGCGGCGCCCATGAGCGGGAACCCGAAGCGGTTGAGCGTGTGGAGGAGCCTGCGGTCGAACTGGAGACCGAGTTGCTCGCGGCGGTAGGCCAGCAGCCCGATGAAGACGGCCACTGTGCCGCTGAGGTTGCCGACGATGATCCCGAGCGGACCTTCCTTGTAGACGACGACGAACAGCACCGTCAGCGGCACCGTGATGCCGATGTTCAGCAACGTCGCGATCGAGAAGGCGACCGATCGCTGCTCGGCGCGGAAGAGGTTCGTCATCTGGGCGTAGTTGACGTTCACCCAGAGCAGGACGGCCGTGGCGACGACGAGGCTGGTTCCGCTTCCCTGCAGGCCGGGGCGCCAGGTCACGTTGAGCCAGCGGGCGATCTCGGAGGCGAAGATCACGCACAGCAGGAGCGCGAGGGTCGAGTACCCCATCTGCGCCCAGAAGACGGTGCGGACGAGCCGGCGCCGGTACTCGTGCTCCTTGTCCATGAAGTAGAAGCGGATGAAGCCGAAGTTGGCGCCGCCCCGGAT
>DASXKE010000205.1:0-17229 GCA_036496985.1 Gaiellaceae bacterium
CAGGCAGATCAGCACGGCGAGGTAGCTGATCGCATTGGTGAGGAAGCAGATCCCGGCGCCGGCGACGAGCACGACTCCCGCGACGGCCGGGCCGAAGATCCGCGACGCGTTGAAGAGCGTCGAGTTGAGCGCGATCGCGTTGGGCAGATCCTCGCGGCCGACCATCCGGTACGTCAGCTGCTGCCGCGACGGCACGTCGAGCACGAGCACCGTCCCGTTGATGAACGCGATCGTGTAGAGCATCCAGGGCTCGGCGAAGCCGCCGAGCACGAGCCACGCGAGCGCCGAGGCCGAGATGAGCTGCGCCGTCTGCGTCGCGAGCACGGTGCGGCGCGCGTCGAGCCGGTCGGCGAGGACTCCCGCGAAGAGGCCGAACAGCATGTACGGCATGAACTGCGCGAACGCCATCACGCCGACGTCGAACGGCGAATGCGTCAGCTGCAGGACGTACCAGCCGAGCGCGATGCGCTGCATCCACGACCCGGTCTGGGAGACGATCTGGCCGCCGAAGAAAAGGCGGTAGTTGCGGTAACGGAGGCTTTGGAAAGTCCGCTTGGCTGCCTTCGTCAAGCGGACGACCTCTCGGTGAGAAGGCGCGCAAGCGGCTCCGCCGCCGCCCCCACCGCGGCGAGCTCAGCCGGAGTAAGCCCCCCGAGCCGGCTGGCAAGCCATGCAGTGCGGCGGGAGCGAACGCGGCGGAGCGTGCGCTGGCCGTCCTCCGTAAGTGTCAAACCGGTGCAGCGGCGATCGGACTCGCTCCTCGTGCGCGCGACGAGACCGTCGCGCTCGAGGCGTGAGATGCGCTTGGACATCGCGGCCGTCGAGACGTGCTCGTCGTTCGCGAGTTCGCCCACGGTGACGCCGGGCCTGTACTTGATCGCGACGAGCAGGCCGACCTGCTGAGGCGAGACGCCGGCGATCTTCTCCCGGCGAAGCTCGCGGGCGAGCTGAAGAAGCGTGGGGCGCAGATGGTCTGCGACCGCCATCGCGTCGAGCTGCTGCCGTGTCGTCGTCCGAGGCATTCGGTAACCAGGTTAGCAAAATATGTAACCTGGTTACGAATTCCTTACAAGTCTCGGCCTCCAACCCCGCTTCTCTTTTCGCGTCGTACTTCGTACGATGGCGTTGCCGCATCGGGCGGCAGGCGTCAAAGGTCGTGAACAGGAGGTACTGAATGTCTCGCCGCATCGCTGGGCTGCTCCTGGCAGCCACAGCGCTCGCACTCGTCATAGCCGGCGTCGCCGGCGCGTCGAGCGCATCAACCAAGCTTCAGAAGGTCCCCTCGATCGCCAAGCAGGTGCCGGCGAAGATCCGCGGCAAGGGGACGCTTGTCGTCGCCTCCGATGCGACCTACGCGCCGATGGAGTCGATCGCCAAGGACGGCCACACCGTCATCGGCGTCGACCCGGACCTCGCGAAGGATCTCGGCACGGTCCTCGGCCTGAAGTTCAAGGTCGAGAACGCGAGCTTCGACGGCATCATCCCGGGCCTCCACTCGGGCAAGTACGACATCGGCATGTCGTCGTTCACGCCTACGAAGGCGCGCGAGAAGGTTGTCGACTTCGTAACGTACTTCTCCGCCGGCGTCTCCTTCTACGTGAAGTCGAGCGGCGGTCCGACGATCACAAATCTCGGCTCGCTGTGCGGCCACAGCGTCGCGGTCGAGAACGGCACGACCGAGCAGACCGAGGCGCAGGCGCAGAACACGAAGTGCAAGAAGGCCGGCAAGAAGGGCGTCTCCGTCAAGGCGTATCCGGACCAGAACACCGCGAACCTCGCAATCTCGAGCGGCCGCGAGCAGGTGGGCATGGCCGACTCTGAAGTGGTCGCGTACATCGTCAAGCAGTCCCAGGGGCAGTTCAAGATCGTCGGCAAGTCGTACGCCTTCGCGCCGTACGGAATCGCGCTGCCGAAGAACAACGGGATGGCGAAGCCGATGCTCGCCGCCGTGAAGTACCTGATGAAGCAGGGCGCGTACGCGAAGGTCCTGAAGAAGTGGGGCGTGCAGTCCGGGGCAATCTCTAACCCACGGATCAACGGCGCCACCAGCTGACACCACTCAGGGCGGGACCGCTCCGGCGGTCCCGCCCGACGAGATCCGGGCCGTTCCGGTTCGCCATCCGGGACGGTGGATCGCGGCCGTCTTCATCGCGTTCCTCGGGTACGCCCTCGCCGTCTCGTTGGCGACGAACCCGAACTACGGGTGGTCGACCGTTCGCCAGTACCTGACGGATCCGCGGATCCTCCACGGCCTCCAGTTGACGCTCGAGCTGACTGCGGCCGCGATGGTGATCGGGGTCGTGCTCGGGATCGTTCTCGCAGTGATGCGCCTCTCACCGAATCCGCTCGTCTCGGGCGCGGCGTGGATCTACATCTGGTTCTTCCGCGGCACCCCCGTGCTCGTCCAGATCCTCTTCTGGAACTACATCGGCGCTCTTTACCCGCACATCTCGATCGGGATCCCGCTCGGCCCCCAGTTCGCGCAGGTCAACATTCAGGCCTGGATCACCCCGTTCATCGCCGGAACACTGGCGCTTGGGCTCAACGAGGGCGCCTACATGGCGGAGATCGTCCGTGCGGGGATCATCTCCGTCGACGAAGGGCAGACCGAAGCGGCGCATGCCCTGGGGATGTCACGACTCCTGACTTTGCGACGAATCATCCTGCCGCAGGCGATGCGCGTGATCATCCCGCCGACCGGCAACGAGACGATCTCGATGCTCAAGACCTCGTCGCTCGTCGCCTTCATCGCGCTCGGTGACTTGCTCTATTCGGCGCAGATCATCTATGCGGCGAACTACCGGACAATCCAGCTCCTGATCGTCGCGAGCATCTGGTATCTGATCTGCACCTCGGTCCTCTATCTCGGCCAGTACTACATCGAGCGCCGCTACGCGCGTGGAACACGCACGCAGCCGCCTAGCGCGCTGGCGGGGTGGATGATGAATGTCACCGACATTCCGTTCCTCAGGCGATGACGGCGATGGTGAAAGCCGAGGGCGTGCACAAGCGCTTCGGCCGGCTCGAGGTGCTGAAGGGAATCTCGCTCGAGATCCAACCCACCGAGGTGATGTGCATCCTCGGCCCCTCGGGCTCCGGCAAGACGACGTTCATCCGCTGCATCAACCATCTGGAGCAGATCAACGCCGGCCGGCTCTGGGTCGACGGCGAGCTCGTCGGTTACCGGCAGGTCGGCGACACGCTGCACGAGCTGCCCGATCGCGAGGTGGCACGCAAGCGCACCGAGATCGGGATGGTCTTCCAGCGGTTCAACCTGTTCGGGCACATGACCGCGCTCGAGAATGTCGTAGAGGCACCGATCCGGGTCAAGCGCACACCGAAGGACATTGCCGTGCGCTCGGCAAAGGAGCTGCTCAGGCGGGTCGGGCTCGAGGAAAAGTGCGACGAGTACCCGTCGAGGCTCTCGGGTGGCCAACAGCAGCGAGTTGCCATCGCACGCGCGCTCGCGATGAATCCGAAGCTGATGTTGTTCGACGAGCCTACGTCGGCGCTCGATCCAGAGCTGGTGGGGGAGGTTCTCGAGGTCATGCGCGGGCTTGCCGTAGACATCGGGATGACGATGGTCGTCGTCACGCACGAGATCGGGTTCGCGCGCGAGGTCGGCGACGTCGCCGTGTTCATGGACGACGGAGTCGTGGTCGAGACCGGCAAGCCGCAGGAGGTGCTCGTCAACCCGCGCGAGGCGCGGACCAAGGAGTTCCTCTCGAAAGTGCTCTAGTTCCGCCAGCGGCCGGGACGGCCTCCGCGGGTGAGATCCGAGTCGGCGAGCTCCAGGTCGACCGCCGCTGAGATCGCCGGCTCGCCGGCGATGGACGGCGGCGGTGGCGGGACGTAGACGCCTCTGCCGCGCCGCCCGCGGACGTCGAGCAGGACGGTCAGGACGATCGCCGCCGCCCCGATGCCGATCACCACGGCCCCGATCTCTTCGGCTGTCGTCTTGGCGTTCGTCTCCCACTCGCCCCGGAGGATCAGGTTTGTCGGATTGGGCTTCGCGGTGGTGCCGTCGGGGATGTTGTCGGTTCCGAGCGGGTATCGCTTCGTGTGTCCAGCAGCCCATCCGTTGAGCGGGACGATGAGCAGCACGGCCGCGACGATTCCCGCGACGGCCGGCACGATCGGAGCGAGGCGCGAGCGAAGGAGCACGGCGAGGGCGGCGATCGCGACCACGGCAAGAGCGACAGCGAGCGCGAGCCCGTAGATCGTTCCGACCGTGGCCTTGGTCGGGTCGCCGAGGACGACCTTTCCGCTCGCAGAGACGTGCTTCGAGGGCTTGTCGATCTTGAGCGTGAACGCCATCAGCCCGACGAAGAAGAGCGGGACGGCCATGATCCCCGCGACGGCGAGCGGGGTTTTCGATGCTCCGCGGAACCGGCTCACAGCCGGCCGCCTTCCAGCACGCGGGCGAGGAACTCGCGCGTTCGCTCCTGGGTCGGAGCCGAGAAGATCTGCTCGGGCGTTCCCTCCTCGCAAATGACGCCGTCGTCGAGGAAGCAGACCTTGTTCGCGACCTCACGCGCGAAGGCCATCTCGTGGGTGGCGAGGATCATCGTCATCCCGGAGCCCGCCAGCTCGCGCACGAGCTCGAGCACCTCCCCGATCAACTGCGGGTCGAGCGCCGAGGTGATCTCGTCGAGCAGCATCAGCTTCGGCCCCGTCGCGAGCGCGCGCACGATCGCCACGCGCTGCTGCTGGCCGCCCGATAGCCGGTCGGGGAACTCGTCGGCCTTGTCCTCGAGGCCGATCTGCCGCAGCAGCGCCCGGGCGTGAGCCTCTGCCTTGTCGCGCGAGATCCCGAGCGCCTTGCGCGGTGCGAGCGTCACGTTCTGCAGTACCGTCATGTGCGGGAAGAGGTTGTACGACTGGAAGACGATCCCGATCTTCTGCCGCAGCTTGTTGACGTCGACCTTCGTCCCGGTCACCGTCTCGCCGTCGACGACGATGGTGCCCTCGTCGACCTGCTCCAGCAGGTTGATGCAGCGGAGCAGGGTCGACTTTCCCGAGCCCGACGCGCCGATCAGGCAGATCACCTGGTGCTCGCCCACCTCGAGGTCGATCCCGTGCAGGACCTCGAGCTCGCCGAAGCTCTTCGTGACGCCGTGCAGCGAGACGAAGTGGCCGTTCGTGCTCATACCGCCTGCGCCCGCTCGCGCCGCTCCCGGTTCTTGATGATGCTGTCGGTGAAGCGAGCGAGCGGAATCGTGAGGAAGATGAAGAAGACGGCCGCGACGGCGTAGGCGGCATCGTTGAGGTAGTCGCTCGAGTAGAAGCCGGCCTGCGCGACCGCCTCCGTGACGCCGATGATGGTGACGAGCGCAGTGTCCTTCTGCAGGCCGATGAAGTCGTTGAGGAGTGGCGGAACGACGCGCCGGATCGCCTGCGGTAGCACGACGTAGCGCATCGTCTGCATGTAGCTGAGGCCGAGCGACCGCGCGGCCATCCGCTGACTCGGGTGCACCGACTCGATCCCCGCGCGGTAGACCTCGCTGACGTAGGCCGTGTAGACGAGCACGAGCGCGATCAGGCCGTTCCTGAACAGCGTCTCGGCCGAGAGCCCGACGAAGTTCAGGGTCGCGAACCCCTCCACCATCAACAGCACGAGGATCAGCGGCGTCCCGCGGAAGACGTCCGCATACACGATCGCGGCGGCGCGAAACGGAATCGCAATGCGGCCGGGGAGACCGCGGACGACCGCGACTATCAGCGCAAGCGGGAGGACCAGCGCCTCCGCCACGATCATCAGCTGCAGGTTGAGCTTGAAGCCTGCCCAGACCTGCGGCACCGCGCGAATGAAGTCGAGCGGGCTGAAGAACTCGTGCAAGAACTGGCCCACTCGACCTCCTCCGCGTCCTATGCCTGGATCAGATCGATGCCTACTTCAATACCGGCACCTTGGCCGGGTCGTAGCCGAACCATTGCTTGGTCAACACGCTGATCGTCCCGTTCTTCGTCAGCGTGTTGATCGCCTTGCTGACGTCCGGGATCAGCGGACTGTTCTTCGCGAAGACGGCGCCGTAGCCCTCGTGGGTGTCGATCTGGCCCACGACCCCGCCGTACGCGCTTGGCTGCTTCGCGTTCTGCGCCTCGATGATCGGCACGTCGAGGATCAGCGCCTGGCACGAGCCCGACTGCACCGCGTTGAACGCCGCGTCCGACGAGGCGGAGTAGACGAGAGGCTGCTTCGCCGGCCGCAGCTGGTGCTGGATCCAGTCGAGTCCGGTCGTAGCTGCTTGCGCGCAAGTCTGCAGGCTCTTGAGATCCGCGATCGAGGTGGGCTTCTTGACGCCCTTCGCGAGCAGCACGCCCTGGTTCGCGTCGAAGTACGGAGCCGAGAAGCCGATCACCTTCGCGCGCTGCGACGTGATCGTCGTCTCCTCCATTGCAAAGTCGTACGGCTTCTTCCCGGCGAGCAGGATGGTCGCAAACGGCGCCCGCAGGAATGTGACCTTGTCCTTGGGGATGCCGAGTTGCGTCGCGACGTCGAGGGCGAGCCCGTACTCGAAGCCCGACGGGTTCTTGATCGTGGTGCCCGACGCCTGGCCGTTCCAGAATGCGGGCGCCGGAAGATCGAAGCCGACGACGAGCTTGCCCGGGTGCAGCGTCGGCACGCCTGTCGTCGACGAGGTGGTGGTCGTGTTGCTGCCGCTGTTGCCGCCGCCGCCGCAGGCGGCCAGCACGCTGGCAATAGCTACGACCCCGACGAGCGGGAGAAGACGCTTCACGGATTGCCCTCCTATCTTGAAACCGGCGAGAGAGGCGACTTTACTCCGTGAGAGCAGCGGCCGTGAGGGCCTGGAAATGTCCGATCAGCTGCTCGCTGCGTCCCATCAGCACGCCGTGCTCGAGTGCGCCCGAGGCGACGCCGCGATGGACGGTCTCGACGAGCGACCGATCCTCCTTCCCGACCTGGTCGTCGAACGCGAGCAGGTCGTCGATCCAGGCCGGCTCGACGTCGGGGCCGAAGAAGTAGTCGAGGAAGCGGTACGTCCGCTCGGGCGTGCGCGGTACGACCGGACCGATCGAGATGTTCGTGCGCCCGCCGAAGATGTTGATCCCGAGGTTCGGCCAGAGGAAGTGGAACTGCGCGCGCGGCAGCCCGCCCTGCGACGGCGCCGTTCGCAGCGGGCCGTGCTGGGTCGAGAGGCGCCCGTCGCTCGAGAGCTCGTACGCGTCGGGCGAGATGTCGATCACCTCGCTGAAGCCGGGGTGCGCGACCTGGCAGTGGTAGCACTCGAGGAAGTTCTCGCAGACGATCTTCCAGTTCGCCTCGACCTCGGCCTGCCAGCGGGAGTGGTGCACGAGCGAGTCGACGTCGAGGCCGAGCTCGGCGACCTGGGCCGGCAGCGAGCCGAGAGCTTCGGTGAGCGGCTCCCCGACCGGCGTGGCGTTGGCGAAGACGAACGGGCCCCAGGTCTCGACGGCGACGGGGGCGAGGCCGAGCTCGTCCTGCGGGAAGTTCGGCTCCTCCTCGCTGCGCGGCGCCGCGCGGAGCCTGCCGTCGAGGCCGTACGTCCACGCGTGGTACGGGCATTGCAGCGTCTCACGGCTCTGCTCGCCGTCGGCGACGAGGTGGCCGCGATGGCGGCAGACGTTGACGAAGCCGCGGAGCACTCCTTCGCGGTCGCGCGTGACGACGATCGGCGTTCCCGCCGCCTCCGTCGCGAAGTAGCCGGGCTGCGCGAGCTGCCCCGTGTGGCCGACGTACTGCCACGAGGGCCGGAAGATCCGCTCGCGTTCCTTGCCCAGAACAGCCGGGTCCGTGTACCAGCCGTACGGCAGAGTCGTCTCCACAGGAGAGAATCTAGTGGTGCGTGCGATGGTGCTTCACGCGGCAGGCGAGCCACTGCAGCTCGAGGAGGTGTCGAGGCCGGAGCCGCAGCCGGGCCAGGTCCTTCTGCGCGTGTCGGCCTGCGGCGTCTGCCGCACCGACCTGCACGTGGTCGACGGCGAGCTGCCGCGGCCGAAGCTCCCCTTGATTCCGGGGCACCAGGTGGTGGGCAGCACCGAGGACAGGCAGCGCCTCGGCGTGCCGTGGCTCGGCTCGACCGACGGCACGTGCCGCTACTGCCTTTCCGGCCGCGAGAATCTCTGCGAGTCGGCCCGCTTCACGGGCTACGACCTCGACGGCGGCTACGCGGAGTGGGTGGTCGCCGACGAACGGTACTGCCTGCCGATTCCCGACTCCTACGACGACCTCGAAGCAGCGCCGCTCCTCTGCGCCGGGCTGATCGGCTACCGCTCGCTGCGGCTCGCAGGGGATCCCGAACGGCTCGGGCTCTACGGCTTCGGCTCGTCGGCCCACATCGTCGCGCAGGTGGCACGGCACGAGGGACGTCGCGTGTTCGGCTTCGTCCGTCCCGGAGACGACGAGGCGGCGAAGTTCGCGCTCGAGCTCGGCTGCGAGTGGGCCGGCCCCTCCGACGAGCCGGGACCGGAGGAGCTGGACGCGGCGATCATCTTCGCTCCGGCCGGCGAGCTCGTCCCGGCTGCGCTGCGCGCCCTCGCCCGCTGCGGTGTCGTCGTGTGCGCAGGCATTTACATGAGCGACATCCCGAGCTTCCCGTACGAGCTGCTCTGGGAGGAGCGCATGGTTCGCTCGGTCGCGAATCTGACCCGCCGTGACGGTGAGGAGTTCCTTGCGCTCGCGCCGCAGGTGCCGGTCCGCACCGAGGTCGAGACGTTCACGCTCGAGCAGGCGAACGAGGCTCTGGAACACCTGCGGGCGGGCCGGGTACGAGGTGCCGCCGTGCTAAATGTGAACGTATGAGCCGCCTTCACGACGTGGCGAGTTGGGCCGGCCGGCACCGCCGGTTGCTCGTCGCCGTCCAGCTCATCGTGCTCGCCGTCTTCTTCGCCAGCCTCGCGTGGGCGCTGCGCGGCACGGTCCATTCCGCCGCCCACGACCTGAGCAACGCGAACCTCGTCCTGTTCGGACTCGGCTGCGCGGCGCTCGCTGCCTACTACCTCGTGTTCGTGCTCGGTTGGATGTGGATCCTCCTCGAGTGGGGCGTCCGGCTGCCGTATCCGGCGGCGCTGCGGGCCGAGATGATTTCGATGCTCGCGAAGTACATTCCGGGCGCGATCTGGGCTCCGGCTGCTCGTGTCGTCGCGGCGCGGCGTGCGGGCGTGACCGACGCGGCGCTCGTGACCTCGTCGATGCTGCTCGAGGCAGGCCTCTCTGCCGTCGCGGGAGTGATCGTCTTCGTGGTCAGTCTCCCGTTCGTGGACGAGGTCAAAGCGCCGATCGCACCGCTCATCGCCTTCGGCGCCGTGCTCGCCGTCCTCGTCCAGCCGCGCGTCTTCAGGCCGCTCGCGGGGTGGGTGCTGCGCAAGTTCGGCTACACGAAGGAACTGCCGAACATGCGGACGCACACGATCACGATTCTTCTCGTCTTCTACGCGGGAACGTGGGTGCTCGGCGGCTTCGCGCTCTGGCTGCTGCTGCGCTCGGTCGGCGGCCATCCCGAGGTAGCGTCGATCGTCTACCTCGGCGGGGTCGCCGCGGTCGGCGCGATCGTCGCTGTCGTCTTCGTCTTCGCTCCGTCGGGAATCGGCGTGCGCGAAGGGGCGATGTACGGGCTGCTGCTCGCGGTCGCAACGCCGGGGCAGGCCCTCGGAGCGGTCGCGCTGAACCGGGTCGCGCTCACGCTGGTTGAGCTGATCGTGCTCTTCGTCGGGGGATTCGCCCTGCGCGGCTTCGAGCAACGGGCCGAAGCGGTCGAGCTGCCGTCCGCGTAGTTCCGGTGCCGTGCATCTCCTGATCGACATCGGCCACTCGTTCCGCGAGGCGTTCTTCATGCTCTGGGCGACCTTCTGGGCGCTCGTGCTCGGCTTCACGCTCGCGGGCGCGGTTCAAGCGTTCGTCTCGCGAACCGAGATGCAGCGGCTGCTCGGCCGCGGCGGCCCGCGCGAGATCGCGCGCGCGAGCTTGCTCGGCGCGGCGTCGTCGTCGTGCTCCTACGCGGCGTCGGCGATGGCGAAGACGCTCTTCCAGCGGGGCGCCGACTTCGTCAGCTCGATGGTCTTCATGTTCGCGTCAACGAACCTCGTCGTCGAGCTCGGGATCGTCATCTGGGTGCTGCTCGGCTGGGAGTTCGCGCTGGCCGAGTTCGTCGGCGGCGCGATCATGATCGTCCTCTTCACGCTCCTCGCCCGGGTCGTGCTGCGGCGTGAGGAGACCGATGCGGCTCGCGCTCGGCTCGGCGACGGCGACCTGCCCGATGCCGACGCGATTCGGCGGAAGCCGTGGCGGGAGCGTCTGACCTCGCAGGCGGGCTGGGCCGACGCGGCGAGCTACGCGTTCGCCGACGTGAGGATGGTGCGGAAGGAGATCGCGGCCGGGTATCTCATCGCCGGCTTCCTCGCAGTCCTCGTCCCGGTCAGCCTCTGGAATGCGCTCTTCGTCAGCGGGCACGGGTTCTGGACGTCGCTCGAGAACGTCATCGTCGGCCCGTTCATCGCGATGATCAGCTTCGTCTGCTCGGTCGGGAACGTCCCGCTCGCCGCAGCCCTCTGGCAGGGCGGGATCAGCTTCGGCGGCGTGATCAGCTTCATCTTCGGCGACCTGATCGCGATCCCCCTGCTCTTCATCTACCGTCGCTACTACGGCGGCCGCCTGACGCTGAAGCTGCTCGCCGTCTTCTGGACGGTGATGAGCGCCGCGGGGCTCGCGGTCGAGTACCTGTTCCGCGGCCTCGGGATCGAGCCGACGACGCGGCCGACGAGCGTCGTGCCGACCAGCTTCGAGTGGAACTACACGACGTTCCTCAACATCGTCTTCGCAGCCGCCCTCGTCGGCCTCTGGTGGCTGGCACGAAACCAGCGGCGGCTCGGCGGCGGAGCCGGCTACGCGATCGATCCCGTCTGCGGAATGCAGGTCGAGGTGGCGAATGCTCCGGCGCGGTTGGAGCGCGACGGGACGCTCGTCTACTTCTGCTCGGACCACTGCCGCGAGCGCTTCGAGGCAGCCCAGCGGGCCGAGGTGACGGTCTAGAAGCGGCGCGAGATGCCGCGCGTGAAGAAGGCGATGACCCAGAGCAGCCCGGCGACGATCGCCAGGATGACCAGCCACTTGACCACCTCGACCGCGAGGACGATCCCCAGCACGACGAGCGCCGCCAGGATGACGAGTAGAACGATCATGTCCCGCCGCGTTCCCGGGGCGGCGCGGTTCGCTAACCCGTTTCGCCGAGCGCGTACTCGACGGCTTCGTCGAGCGACAGCAGACGTCCCGACGAGCGGCCCTGCTCGAACTCGGGCAACGAGTCGGCGACGATCGATGGGAGTTCGATCTCGCGCTCGCTCTCCCAATGGCCGACCGGCCCGCGTGATTCCTCGGTCTCGATGGCGCCCCACAGCCGGCCGGCACGTTCAGCGTGCCCGGCTTTGGCCGCGAGCCGGGCAAGCAGTGCGAGCGCATAGAGACTGAGTTGGCGGTCGTCACACTCTCGGCAGAGACGGAGAGCCTCGGGCGCGCGCTGGCGGGCAAGTTCGGTTCTGCCCAGCTTGTCGGCTGCGTCGGCGATGGTCTGGACAGCGATCGCCTGCATCCAGGTGAACCCAATCTCTTCGCATCGAGCGGCGCCCTCTTCCCAGAGCTCGATCGCGCGCTCCGGGTGTTCTTCCCGCCACTCGAGCGAGCCGAGCTTTACGAACGTATCGGCGACGAGCTTGGAGTTCGGGTGGCGGTCGCAGATCGCCAGGACCTCGTCGAGTAGCTCCCGCGCGCGAATGAGATCGCCGGCTTGTGTCGCCGCCACCGCCAGGCGGTGGAGCGCGATGGCTATCCCCGGCTCGTCGCCGAGCGCCCGAAACTCACGCAATGACTCCTCCTGCACCTGCTCGCTGGTGTCGAAGTCGCCGGTGATGTAGGCGGACTCGGCGTAAACCCTGAGAGCGCGCGCGTGTAGCACCTGCGGGACATCGGGGCCGAGCTCTAGCACGGCGTTCAGCCGTCGGACACCCTCGAATGCGTCGTTCATCACCCAGAACTGCTCCAGGGCAATCGCGAGCCGGAACGCGAGCTCGGGGTCGCGGTCGGTCGCCCAGTCGATCGCCGCGCGGAAGTTGTCTTGCTCCGCCCGGACGATCTCCGCCCGCTGGGGGCCGTCGCTCTCGGCGGTGAGATTCGCGGTCTCCCCGAGCGCGAGGAAGTGCTCGGCGTGGCGGCGCCGGAGATCGTCGGCCTCACCCGCTGCCTCGAGCTGCTCGAGCGCGAATTCGCGGATCGTCTCGAGCATCCAGTAGCGCTCCTCGTCGAGCAGTCCGGTGCGGCGGCGGAGGAGGCTCTTGTCGAGCAGCGAGGCGAGCGTGTCGAGATCGGCGTCGCACACCGTCTCCGCGGTCTCGAGCGTGCAGCCGCCGCGAAACGCGCCGAGCCGTGCGAACAGCCGCTGCTCGTCTTTGTCGAGCAGGTCGTACGACCACGCGATCGTCGTCCTCAGCGTCGAGTGCCGCTCCTCGGCGTCTCGCGCGCCCTTGAGCGCGTCGAGGCGGTCCCCGAGGCGCTCGAGGAGAGCCTCGGGCGCGAGCAGTTTCGTCCGGGCGGCGGCGAGCTCGATCGCGAGCGGGAGCCGGTCGAGGCGGTCGCAGAGCTCCGCGACCGCAGCGGTGCCGGTGACGTCCGGCCGCACGGCTCGGGCACGCTCGCAGAAGAGCTCCACCGCGTCGTCGCGAACGAGCGGCGGGAGATCGAGCTCCGTCTCGCCCTGCACACGCAGCGGCTCGCGGCTCGTCGCAATCAACCGCAGCGCGGGAGCGGCGGCCACGATCTCGGCGAGCGGCCGAGCGGCGTCGGGCAGGAGATGCTCCAGGTTGTCGCAGACGACGTGCGTCCGGCGCTCGCCGATTCGGGCTGCGATCGCCGCAGGATCCGGGGACGAGGCGCCCACCCGGTCGGCCAGCGTCTGCAGGACGAACTCGGCGTCCCGGAGCGGCGCCAGCGGGACGAAGACGGTTCCGCCGTCTGCGTCGTCGCTGAGCAGGCGCGCGAGCTCGATCGCAAACCGCGTCTTGCCGGTTCCGCCAGGCCCGACGATCGTGAGGATCCGCGGGTCGCGCCCGTAGACGATCGCGACGCCGTCGAGCAGCTCCTCCTCGCGACCGAGGAAGGGCGTCGCCGGGGTGGGGAGCTCGACGCTGCCCGGCGTTCGCAGGGGCGGGAACTCGCGCTCACCGAGCTGGTAGATGCGAACCGCGCCCTCGAAGTCCTTGAGCCGGTGTCGTCCGAGGTCGCGGAGCGGCTCCGGGTCGAGGAGCGCCGCCGTGGCCGCCGACACCAAGATCTGGTCGCCGTGCGCGAGCGCGGCGATGCGTGCCCCGCGGTGGACGTCCTCGCCGACATAACCCTCTGCGGTCGCCGTCGGAGTCCCTGTATGGAGGCCCATCCGGAGCCGGATCGTTCCGGTGACTAGACCGTCGCGTGCAGCCTCCGCGGCCGCGGCGGCACCTCCGGCGGTCGGAAACGCGATGAAGAACGCGTCGCCCTGGGTGTCGACCTCGACTCCCTCGTTCGCCGCCGCCGCGTCACGAACGATCCGCCGGTGCTCGGCGAGCGCGTCGGCATACCTGGCCGGGCCGAGCTCGTGCAGCAACCGCGTCGAGCCCTCGATGTCGGTGAAGAGAAACGTGACCGTTCCCTCGGGAAGCGCGCCCACGCCGCAATGATGAACGCCCCGCTACGAGGGAGGAACCCCGAACCAGCGCTTGCGCCGGCTCCAGGCGAACTCGGCCTTCTCTGATGCGAGATTCTCCGACGGGCCGACGACCGTTGCTGTCGGCGACGGGCCGCCGAGGAAGTTCGCCTCGACCTTGGCGACGCGACCGCCGCCGAACTCGAGGTAGCAGTTGCCCTCGCCCTGGTAGCGCCGCTCGAGCGTCTCGCCGCGGATCCGCGCGATGATGTGGTCGGCCGCGACCCCGGCGGCGTTCTCTGCGAACACGCCCGCCTTCGCCATCGGGATCGCGACGCAGTCCCCCACTGCGAATACGTTCGGGAACGGCGTCTCGAGCGTGTCGCGGTCGACCTCGACCCAGCCGTTCGGGGCGAGACCCGACTCCGCGACTACGGGCGGCACGCGGTGGACCGGGATCCCGACGAAGAGGTCGTACGGCAGCCGTTCGCCGCTCTCGAGCACGGCCTCCTTGCTGGGTACGTCGAGCTCGACGACGCGCTTGGACGCGATGTACTCGATGTCGCGTGCAGCGAGCTCGTCGAGGAAACGCTGCGAGACCTCGGGTGTGACGGGAACGGGCGCGGCCATCGGCGCGACGATGCGGATGTCCGTCTGGTCCCGGAGCCCGCGCTCGACGAGGTGGTCGTGCAACAGGAAGGCGCCCTCGAACGGCGCGGGCGGGCATTTGTACGGCTGCCCCAGCACACCGATCAGGATCGTTCCGCCGCTGAACCTGGGAAGCGCCACGTCGCGCATCCGTTCGGCGCCGGCGATCGAGTAGTACTCGAAGCCGCCTTCCCTGAAGCCCGGAGTAGCGGCGATGTCGTACTCGGCGCCGAGCGCGACAACGAGAATGTCGGCGCTGTACGTGTCGCTGCTGGTCGACACGAACTTCGCCTCCGGGTCGATCGAAGTGATGCGGTCCTGACGGAAGGCGACGCACGGCTTCTCGAAGCCGCGATAGGGGATCCGCACCTCGGCGGCACTCGCGCGATCGAAGAGGATGTCGAGCTTCGAGAAGCCGAACGTGAACGCGTCGTTCTGGTCGATCAGCGTGACGTGCACGTTGGGCACGTTGTCGACGAACGCCTCGTTGAGCCGAGTAGCGAGCTCGAGTCCGCCGAATCCGGCTCCGAGGACGACGACGTGCTTCACGGGAAGACCATACGCCGGGTCGTCAGGACGCCGAATCGAGATACGCCAGCACCGCGAGCACGCGCCGGTGGGTCTCGTCGGAGGGCGGCAGCCGCAGCTTCTGGAGGATCGATGCGACGTGCTTCTCGACGGCGCCGACGGTGAGGACGAGAGCCTCGGCGATGCTTGCGTTCGAGCGCCCTTCGGCCATCAGCGCGAGCACCTCGTTCTCGCGCGGGGTCAGCGCAGCGAGTCGGTCGTCCTTCCGTCCGACGAAGTGCGCCACCACTTCCGGATCCAGCGCCGTGCCTCCTTCGCCGACGCGTCGCACCGCCTCGACGAACGCGTCGACGTCCATCACGCGGTCCTTCAGCAGGTAGCCGACGCCGCCGCGCCCGTCGGCGAGCAGCTCGCGCGCGTATGTCTCCTCGACGTACTGCGAGACGATCAGGATCGCCGTCTCGGGCACCCGCTCGCGGAGGGTGAGTGCCGCACGCAGTCCCTCGTCGCGGAAGGTCGGCGGCATGCGGATGTCGACGATCGCGATGTCCGGACGCTCGCGGACCACGGCGTGCACGAGCGCGTCGCCGTCGCCGACCGCGGCCACGACCTCGATCTCGTTGTCGCGCAGGAGACGAGTCAGACCGTCGCGCAGGAGGGCGAGATCCTCGGCGATCACTGCGCGCACGGAAGCACCGCCTCAATCACGGTCGGCCCGCCCGCGGGGCTGGCGATGCGAAGTGAACCGTCGAGCGCCTCGACGCGCTGCCGCAGCCCGTGGAGCCCGCCGCCCGACTCCGACACTCCGCCGCGCCCGTCGTCGAGCACGCGCACGACGATCGCGTTCTCTCGCTCATGCACGTCGATGTCGATCCGCGACGCCCGGGCGTGCTTGAGCGCGTTTGCGAGACCCTCGGAGGCGACGAAGTACGCGGCCGTCTCCACCGCGGCCGGCGGCCGCTCGGCGAGCTCGACGTCGACGGACACCGGCACGGCTGCGTGCGCGGCCAGGGCGCGGATCGCGGCGTCGAGGCCGCGGTCGGCCAGGATCGGAGGATGGATTCCGCGGGCGAGGTCGCGGAGCTCCTGCAACGCGGCGCCCGCGGCCTTGCGAGCCTCGGCCAGGTGCTCCTGCGCCTTCTCGGGGTCCTTGTCCAGCTGCTGCTCGGCGAGCCCGATGTTCATGCCGAGCGCGACGAGCCGCGCTTGCGCGCCGTCGTGGAGGACGCGCTCGATGCGCCGTAGCTGAGTCTCGGCCGCCTCCACGGCGCCCGCGCGGCTCTGGGTCAGCTCCTCCACACGTTCGTCCTGCTTCTTGCCGCGCGTGATCGCCTCGAGCCCGAGTACGAGCGCGATGACGGCGATCGGCCACACCGGCCAGAATGAGCCGCGCCCGGCGGCTCCCCAGATGCCAATCAGAAACAGAGACAGCAGAACCGCCTCGCCCACCCGCCTGGCCCAGCGGCTCGGCGCCGCGCCCGCCCACCACGCCGAGGCGACTGCGAGCCCGGTCGGCAGCCAGACCCAGATCGGCCAGAACGAGCCGCCGCCGGTCGCCGCCCAGACGACGAGGACGAAGAGATCCACGAGGAGGAAGGCCCAGGCCGAAGCCCGGACCGTTCTCCGAAACAGCATGAGCGTGATCACCGAGTCCATTGTCGGTCACGCGCCCTCGGCTGCAAGGTTCAGACGCGGCAGCCGGTCGAGTGCATGCGGCAGCCACCAGTTTCGCTCGCCGAGCAGCGTCATCGTGGCCGGCAGCAGGAGCGCCCGGATCACGGTCGCGTCGATCAGCACCGCGACGGCGAGCCCGAAGCCCATCTGCTTGAGCGACAGCAGCCCGAGGGTGGCGAAGACCGCGAACACGCCGACCATCACCATCGCCGCACTCGTCACCGTCGACGCGGTCGAGCGGATGCCGCGGTCGACGGCTTCGCGGGGGGCCGGACGGCCGCCCTCGCGGCTGACGCGCGGCAGCCACGACAGGCCGCGCGGCAGATACCAGTTCCAGTCACCGAGCATCTTCATAACCGCCGGCAGCAGGATCCCACGAATCACGGTGGCATCGAGCAAGACCGCCACCGAGAGGCCGACGCCCATCTGCTTGATGTCGAGCGTGCGCAGCGACGCGAAGATCGCGAACACGGCGATCATCACCGCCGCCGCGCTCGTCACCGTCGACGCGGTCGTGCGGATGCCGCGTTCGACGGCCTCGTCCGTCGGTACCCCGCGATCGACGAGCTCCTTGATCCTGCTGAGGATGAACACGTGGTAGTCCATCGAGAGCCCGAACAGCACCGCGAAGAGGAAGAGCGGCACCCACGGCACGATCGCGCCGCTCGAGTGGAAACCGATGGAGGTGTGCCCATGCCCGTCCTGGAAGACCCAGGTCATCGCGCCATAG
>DASXKE010000206.1:0-4717 GCA_036496985.1 Gaiellaceae bacterium
TACGCCGTGCTCACGAAAGCCGGCGTGAAGAAGATCGAGGAGGCACGCGAGTCGCACCTCGCCGACGTCGAGGAGCTGTTCGGCTCGCGGTTCTCGCCGCAGGAGCGGGAGCAGCTGGGCGAGCTGCTCGGCCGCCTGCCGCTCGCGCATACTTCCGAGGCGTGCACGGGATGACCTACGCGTTCTCCTCGCTCGAGGAACTCGGTGACGGCCCGGGCTTCCGCAAGATCAGGCAGCCGCTCGGGGTGGAGGCGTTCGGCGTCAACGCCATCGTGTTCCCGGCCCGTTACGAGGGTCCCGAGCACTTCCACGACACGCAGGACGAGCTCTACTTCGTGCACAAGGGCCGCATCCGAGTCGATGTTGAGGGCGAGTCGCGCGAGCTCGGGGAGGGCGGGCTCTTCCACTGCGGCTCGACCACCCCGCGGCGGATCTCGAACGTCGGCGACGAGGATGCGATCGTCTTCATCGTCGGCGGCAAGGACGGCTACGTCGAGCGCGACGGCCACCTCGTGAACGAGGAAGTCGACCTACCGCGCCGGCAGGGCCTCTCCTAGAGCAGCGCGACGGTCCGGATCTCGCCGCGCTCACCGATGCGCGGCAGGCGCTCCGGCACTTCTTCCAGCGGGATCGTGCTCGTGACGAAGCGGGCCAGGTCGATTCGGCCGTCGAGCGCCGCGTGCGCGAGGAACGGGAAATCCTCTCGCGGGATCGTGTCGCCGCCGTGGGTCACGGCGATGGTGGGCCTCGGGCTGAAGACGTCCGCGAAGAGGTCGACGTCGAGCTTCGTGTCCGGCACGGGCATGCCCACGAGCGTTGCGGTGCCGGCGTAGGCGCACATCCGGATCGCCTGTTCGAGACCGAGCGGCGCGCCGATCGCCGAGAACGCGAACTCGACGCCACGCCCGCCGGTCAATTCGCGGACCGCTTCCACCGCATCCGTGGCCGACGCGTCGACCGTGTCCGTCGCGCCGAGCGTCTGCGCGTGCTCGAGCTTGTCGGCGGCGACGTCGACCGCGACGATCCGCTCCGCACCGCGGAGCAATGCGCCCTGAACCACGGCGAGGCCGACGCCGCCGCAGCCGATCACCGCGACATCGGAACCCTCCCGCACGGGTGTCGACCAGAGAGCGGCTCCCGCGCCCGTCGAGAACCCGCACGCGAGCAGGGCCGCCTGCTCGACCGGCAGTTCCTCCGGCACCCTGATCGCGCATGCCTCGTGGACGATCGCGTGGTCGGCGAACGTGCCGCAGCGCAGCACCGGCGTCAGGAGCTCGCCGTCGGCGGCGCGGTGCATTCGCCGCTTCGCGCGCAGCTGCGAGGAGCAGCGGCGCGAATCTCCCCGGCGGCACTGCGGGCACTCGCCGCACGGCGCCCGCCACGCGACGACGACGCGGTCGCCGGGCGCGACCAGGCTCACTTCGTTCCCGACCTTTTCCACGACGCCCGCGCCCTCGTGTCCGAGCAGGATCGGAAACCGTGTGCCCCAGCCCTTCGTCTCGACCACGTGGAGATCCGAGTGGCAAAGGCCGCACGCGAGGACGCGCACGAGCACCTCGCGCGGGCCGGGCGGATCGAAGGTCAGGTCTTCGACGGCCGGTGCCGCGTCAGGCCCTGCGTAGACGACGCCACGGGTCACGTCGCGCGTCTGAACTGCTCGTCGAGCGGTACGAGCGGCAGCTGGAAGGTCTCGACCGCGCTCGAATCGCCGACCACGTTGTCACCGAGCTCGAGCATCGTCAACTGGTCGCGCGAGACCGGTGCACCGGGCAGCCGCTCGGTCACCGTCGCCTGCGCCCGCATCACTCCGAAAGGAACATGAACCGACGGTCGCCGCACGCCCAGCACGCGCTTCAGGCGCTCCCAGAACTCGTTCCAGCTGACGGCTTCGGGACCGCCGAGATCGAAGGTTCGGTTCGCAGCCGCCGGTTCGGTGAGCGCGAGCGCGAGCGCGTAGTACTCGGCGAGATCCTCGACCCAGATCGGCTGTATGCGCTGCCGGCCTGGACCGACGATGGGCGTCACGGGCGCGTAGCGAGCAAGGCGGATGAACGTCGGCAGAACTCCGCCGTCGCGGCCGAAGACGAAGCTCGGCCGGAAGATCACGTGTTCGAGCCCCGACTCGTGGACGGCCTTCTCCATCTGCCACTTGGCGGCGAAGTAGGGCACGGAATCCTTCGAGCCCTCGTCGAGGCCGAGCGCGCTCGAGAGGACGAACCGGCGTACGCCCGCCTCCTGCGCGGCCGTGACTACGTTCCGCGTTCCGTCCTCCATCACGCGTTTGAACTGCTCCGGCTTGCCCTGGATGATCGCGACCAGGTGAACGACCGCGTCCGCTCCTTCACATGCGGCAGCGAGCGACGCGGGGTCGGTCACGTCGCCGGTCGCCAGCTCAACGCCCCACGAGGCGAGTCGCGACGCGCGCGCCGGATTGCGGACGAGCGCACGCACCGGAATGTCCCGCGCGCGCAGCGCGTGCACGACGTACGGCCCGACGAAGCCCGTTCCGCCGGTGACGAGAACCGTCACGTGCCCTCGAAGTTCTGCCAGTAGCGGCTCGCCGTCGGCCCGCGCTGGCCCTTGTACTTCGAGCCGATCGCCTCGGAGCCGTACGGCGTCGCGGCCGGCTCGGTCATCTGCATGAAGGAGATCTGCCCGATCTTCATCTCCGGATAGATCGTGATCGGCAGGTTGGCGACGTTCGAGAGCTCGAGCGTCACGTGCCCGTCCCAGCCCGGGTCGATGAAGCCGGCAGTCGAATGGATGAGGAGCCCGAGGCGGCCGAGGCTCGACTTGCCCTCGAGCCGCGCCACGAGGTCGTCGGGGAGCCGGATGCGCTCGAGCGTCGAGCCGAGCACGAACTCGCCCGGGTGGAGTACGAACGGATGCTCCTCCTCCACCTCGACGAGCTCGGTCAGCTCCGCCTGCTCCACCTTGACGTCGATGAACGGGTAGCGGTTGTTGTGGAAGACCCGAAACAGCCGGTCGACGCGAACGTCGACGCTAGACGGCTGCAGCAGCGCGTCGTCGTAGGGGTCGATCTCGATCCTCCCCTCGGCGAGCAGGCGGGCGATCGTCGCGTCGGAGAGAACCATTCCAAACGATTCTTACCGGGAATCCCCGTCGCGCGGAGCGGATATCGTGGCCTCATGGCAGTCACACGCGCAATCCAGCTTCGGACGGAGATTCCCGGCCCCCGCTCCCGCGAGATCGCAGAGCGGAAGCAGCGGGTGGTCGCAGACCCGCTCGGCCTCTACCTGCCGGTCATGATCGCGGACGGACGCGGCGCGACCGTGACGGACGTCGACGGCAACAGCTTCGTCGACTTCACCGGCGGCGTCGGCTGCCTCAACGTCGGCCATGCGCATCCGCGGCTCGTCACTGCGGTGCGGGAGCAGGCCGCGCGCTTCTTCCACTCCGACTTCACGATCGTCCCGTACGAGATCTACGTCGAGTACGCCGAGCGGCTCATTGCGGTCGCGCCGTTCTCCGGCCCCGCGAAGGCCGCGTTCTTCAACGCGGGCACGGAGGCCGTCGAGAACGCCGTCAAGTTCGCGCGCGGCTACACGCGCCGTCCGGCTGTGATCGCGTTCGAGGGCGGCTTCCACGGTCGCACGCTCCTCTCACTGACGCTCACCTCGAAGACGCACCCGTACAAGGCCGGGCTCGGCCCGTTCGCACCCGAGGTCTACCGGGTTCCGTTCCCGGACGAGTACCGCGGGATCACGGCGCGCGACGCACTCGACGCGATCGAGCGCGCGCTCTTGGCGCAGGTCGCGGCCGAGACGGTCGCCGCGATCGTCGTCGAGCCGGTGCAGGGCGAGGCCGGCTTCATCCCCGCGCCGCAGGAGTTCATGGACGGGCTGCGCAGGATCTGCGACCGCGAGGGCATCCTGCTCGTCGCCGACGAGGTGCAGACCGGATTCGGGCGCACCGGCCGCATGTTCGCGATGGAGCACTACGGCGTCGAGCCGGATCTGATGACGGTGGCCAAGTCGATCGCCGGCGGGCTTCCGCTCTCGGGCGTGGTGGGCAAGGCGGAGATCATGGACTCGCTCTGGGACAACGCGGTCGGCGGAACGTACGTCGGGAATCCCGTCGCGCTCGCGGCGGCCCTCGCTGTCCTCGACGTGTTCGAGGAGGAGGCGCTCGTCGAGCGGTCGCAGCGCATCGGCGAGACGATCCGTGCTCGCATGCTCTCGTGGCAGGAGCGCTTCGCCGCGATCGGCGACGTTCGCGGCCTCGGCGCGATGCTCGCGGTCGAGTACGTCGAGGATCGCCGGACGAAAGCACCCGCGCCGGCCATCGCCTCGCGCGTCGCCGAGGAGGCCGCCGCCCGCGGACTGCTGCTCCTGCAGGCCGGCATCCACTCGAACTGTAACCGCGTTCTCTGTCCGCTCGTCATCACGGACGCCGAGCTCGAGGAAGGGCTCGCGGCGTGGGAGGACGCGCTCGAAGCCGTCCTGGCGTAGCCACGGCGCGCACTCCTCCGTTGTAGGCGTGTGCCGGGCTCCAGGTCGACCAGCCGTACCGTGTCGCGCCCTCCACAATCCGGCGATGTGATCGCCGGCCGTTACGAGCTCGAGGATCTTCTCGGGACCGGCGGCATGTCGACCGTCTTCCGCGCGCACGACCGCCAGCTCGACCGGCGCGTCGCAATCAAGATCCTCCACTCGCATTACGCCGAGGATCCGGAGTACCTGGAGCGCTTCCGCCG
>DASXKE010000207.1:0-1685 GCA_036496985.1 Gaiellaceae bacterium
GACAGACGACGTCGAGACCCTTGCGCTCTCGTCCACGGCCCGCTCGCCGGTGCGCGTGACGCTCGAGGTGCCACGCGACGAGATCGAGCTGCTCGCCGCGTTGCTGGCGGATGCTCAGCATCTGATCGAGACGCTCAGACAAGGCCTCGGGCTCGTGCCGGATTCGCTCCCGGAGGTACTGTGAGCGCCTTGCTCGACTACGCCACTGCGGGCGTGCGGGTCGCGGAACGCTCACTCGTGCAGCGTCCGCGGCTGGGTCGCGAGGAACGGCTCGTGTTCGTGGTCGGCTGCCCGCGCTCGGGAACGACCTTCGTCGGCCGGGCGATCGGCGGGCTGCCCGGCTTCGTCGATTTCGGTGAGGTGACTCCGTGGAAGGCCGCCCTGCCCACCGACCCCTCGGCGATGGACCTGCGCAGGATCCTCGAGCGCATCCGCCGCCTCGGTCTTGCCTGGGGCCTGCGCGGCGTCGAGCAGACGCCTGAGACGGCGCATGTGCTGGCCGCCGCCCTCGAGGCGTATCCGCAGGCGCTCGCCGTCCATGCATTGCGAGACGGCCGGGACGTCGTCTGCTCCTTGCTCGAACGCGGGTGGCTCAACGCCGACCAGGCCGGCAAGGACGACGCGGGTCTCCCCTACGGAGCGGAGCCGCGCTTCTGGGTCGAGCCCGAGCGGCGCGACGAGTTCGCGCAGGTGAGCGACGCCCGCCGCTGCGCTTGGGCGTGGCGGCGCTACGTCCAGGCTGTTCGAGCCGCCGACGCCGGCGACCGTCTGCTCGAGATCCGCTACGAGGAGCTGGCGGGCGTGGCCGACCGGCTCGCCGGATTCCTCGGCGCGAACGTGACCTCGACGCACAAGGCGCTCGACAGCTTCCGCGACTCGTCGATCGGCCGCTGGCGCCGAGATCTGTCATCCGAGCAGGTCGCCGACGTCGAGGCGGAGGCAGGCGCGCTTCTCTCCGAGCTCGGCTACGCCTAGGCGTCACGAAACCGACGTCGTAGAGTCGAACGATCGACCGACGTGAATTCGTTGAGCGGGCAGCGGGTGTCGCACTAGGAGCCGGCGCCCTCGGCGTCCTCTCGGGCTTCCGACTGGAAGCTCTGACCGGTCCGTTCCACGAGCTCGCGCGAGACCTCGACGGGACCGTCGTCACTTCGTCGAGCGCCTCGTATCGACGGGACAAGGTGCTGATCGACAGCCGCTTCGACGGCACGCACCCGCGGGCGATCGTGTACTGCGAGTCGGCCGCCGACGTCGAGAAGACCGTCCGGTGGGCCCGGAGACACGCGATCCACATCGTCCCCCGTTGCGGGGGCCATTCCTACGCCGGTTACTCGACCACGAGCCGCAACGACGTCGCGACGGTCGGTGCGGGCGCCTGCCTGATCGACGTCTACGCGCCGCTTGCGGCACACGGCCGCACGATCCCCGCCGGCTCCTGCCCGACGGTCGGGATCGCGGGCCACGCGCAGGGAGGCGGCGTCGGCTACGCGGGGCGCAAGCTCGGTCTGACGTGTGACAACGTCGTCGGCCTCTCGCTCGTCACCGCCGACGGGAAGCTACTCGAGTGCAGCGAGCGCGAGCACGCGGATCTCTTCTGGGCGTGCCGCGGAGGAGGCGGCGGGAACTTCGGGATCGTCACGAGCTTCGAGTTCGGGACACACCGCGTCGGAGACGTCGCGTATTAC
>DASXKE010000208.1:0-12469 GCA_036496985.1 Gaiellaceae bacterium
CGGCTCCTCGGCTTCGATCGCGTCGGAGCAGTCCTGGCAGAGCCCGGTCGCGGACTTTCCCAGGTCCATCAGCCGACCTTTGATGTCGGGAGGGAGTGGGCCGACGTCGAGGAGAAAGCGGTTGACTGCGTTCTCGAGCGACGGCGGGCCTGTCGGATGCACTGTCTTGAGCGGCTGTTCGAGCCGGTGCATGCGGATGATCTCGCGCTTTGCTCTCGTGACATCCCGGTGCTGCGCCGCGGAAAGCGGGCAGCTGTGCGGAGCCGAGGAGGCGGTGGTCGGCGGCGTGGTGTGACGGCTGCCGCCGCCGCAACCTGCCGCGACCAGCACGGCAGCGAGCGTGAGCGCCGCAGTCGCGCAGCTTGCGCCGAGCCGCAGTCGGCGCTGTCGAGGCGTTGTCTCCCCGCTCAGCAATCCCTCCTCGTCGCTTGCGGATCGACACTACCAAACGGTGTTTGATAGTGTCGCAGCTCGTTGGAACCGGTCGAACGAATCGACTATCTGGCGCACGTCGAGCGTGCGCCCGGACGGCTCGGGCTCCTGCAGCGGTTCCTCAACACGGTGGCGCCGGGAATCCACCAGGAGATGCTTCACTCGCCGCAGCGTCTACGCGCCGTGTTGGCGGAGCTGGGCCTCGTGTCGCCGGCGACGCCGGTAACCGGGGACGATCTTCGGCGTGCCCTCGAGCTGCGTGACGCGGTGCGTGCGCTTGCGCTGGCCAACAACGGCGCCCGCGCAGCGCCCGACGCTGAGCGTATGGTCGAGCAGGAGACAGCGGGGGCGCTCGGCATTCGCTTCGTCGACGGCATCCCCCGGCTCGTCGGCACGGAACCAGGCGTCGCAGGCGCGCTAGCGACGCTGGCGGCCATAGTCGCGGAGGCAGCCGCCCTCGGAACCTGGCCGCGCCTCAAGGCGTGTCCGGCAGAAGCTTGCGGCTGGATCTTCTACGACCGCTCGCGCAACCGCTCGGGCGTGTGGTGCGACAGCGCCGTTTGCGGCAATCGCGCCAAGACGCGGGCCTACCGGCAACGCCGTCGCGCCCAACCCGGCATGAGAGGGAAAGAGCGGTGAGCCGAGCAGCGCGCCAACCGGTGGGATACTCGCCCGATGGCGCGGTTCGTACTCGTGCACGGAGGCTGGCACGGCGGCTGGTGCTTCCGCCATCTCGCCCAGGAGCTCGAGGCTCGCGGGCACGAGGTCGCCAGTCCCGACCTTCCCTGCGAAGAGGTCGGATTGACGCCGCTCGACTACGCCCGCGCGGTCGAGCCGCAACCCGACGCGATCGTCGTCGGCCACTCGCTCGGCGGCTTCACCATCCCGCACATCGAGGCACGCGCTCGTGTCTACCTCGCCGCGCTTCCTCCTCTCGAGCGCGCAGAGATCGACAAGTGCTTCGTCGAGGACTTCGGAGGAACCGTCCGCGACGAGAGCGGCCGCTCCTACTGGCCCGATGCGGATACCGCGGCGGCGCGCATGTATCCCGACTGTTCACGCGAGCAGTCCGACTGGGCCTTCCCGCAGCTCCGCCGCCAGGCCCGGCTCGAGCCGGTTCCCGCGCCGTTCGGCCCCGCCGACGTCGTCATCGCGACCCTGCGCGATGCGGCCGTGAAGGCTGAGTGGCAGATCCAGACCGCCCGGACCCGCGGCGCTCGGGTGATCGAGCTCGACTCGGGCCATTCGCCGTTCTTCACGCAGCCGGCCGAGCTCGCAGACACTCTCAGCTCGCTCGGCTGAGCTCTAAGCGGCCAGAGGACGCACTTCAGGCCGTCCGGCGATACCGGATGTGCGTGGCCAGCGGCGAATGCAGCACCTCCACCGGCTCCATGCCCAGCGCGTCGACACCGTCGAAGATCCGCTCGCCGGACCCGAGCAGGACCGGGGCGATGTCGAGCGAGAGCTCGTCGACGACCCCCGCCATCAGCGCCTGGCGCACCGTCGAGGCGCCTCCGGCGATGTCCACGCCGTCGTCGCCTGCAGCCTCGCGCGCCTGTGCGTAGGCGGCGTCGAAACCGTCGGTGACGAAGTGGAAGGTCGTTCCGCCCTCCATCTCGATCGGCTCGTGGGCGTGGTGGGTGAGCACGAACACCGGAGCGTGGTACGGCGGCTCGGGCCCCCACCACCCACGCCAGTCCTCGTCCCACTCACCGCGGATCGGCCCGAACATGTTGCGACCCATGACGTACGCGCCGCGGGGGCGCATCAGCCAACCGACCGCCGTCTCATCAGCAGCGTTGGCGCGCTCGTCGCCCAGGTGCCAGGCATGCAGCTCCAGCCCGCGTTTGCCCAGCGGGTTCTCGCGGCTCTGCTCCGGCCCGGCGACGAATCCGTCGAGCGAGATCGACATATGGCACGTGGTGTCCAGCACCGAGACCGTACTCATTTCGGGGGCTCCCGATCGAGTGTTCCTACCCCTCTTCGCCGTGAGGGGGTACGACCCACCCACAAGGCTGTGGACCGCGGCCGGCGGCTGAGCCAAGAGGGGGACATGACCTCTCCCCGCGGAACACACACTCACGCGTGTCGCCCCACGCTGACGGCCGAGACGGGATTCACGTTCGTCGAATTGCTCGTCACCCTCGCCATCGTCGGCGTCTGCTCGCGATCGCCGTCCCTGCGTACCTCAACTTCCAGGCGAAGGCCCAGTCGACGGCCGCCCTCTCGGACGTGCGCGCGGTGATCCCGAGCGCCAACGCCTACTACGTCCAGAACAGCAGCTTCAGCGGGATGAGCCCCCACTCGTTGAGGTCGAGCTACGACTCCGGGCTCACGATCTCGAGCGGCGGCTCGACCGGCATCGTGTCGGCCAAGCCCGAGGCCAACGGCAATTCGTTCTGCATATCGGCCGTCGCGAACGGTCACTGGGCGCACGACAGCGGCCCCGGAGGCGCGGTCGTCGCAGACCCGAGCACGGGCACCGAGAATCCCTGCTCCTAGCCGCACCGTCGGCGACCGGTGTTAGATGGAGCCATGGTGGAGCAGCCGGGCTCGGAAAAACTGGACGCCAAGTCTGCGGGCGAGCTCGACCAGGAGCGGCGGACGTCGATGGCAGCCGAGCGCACCTGGCTCGCGTGGTGGCGCACGGCGCTCGGCGCCACTGCCGGAGCGCTCGCTGTCGGCCGGTTCGCGCCGAAGCTGCTCGGCGTGGCCGCTGCGCCCTACATCGTGCTCGGCTGCGGCTACGCGGCGCTCGCTATCGGGCTCTCGCTCGTCGGCGCGCGCCGCCAGCGCGAGCTGGAGCAGGCGCTGCGAACGGGCGCGCACGCTCCACTCCCGTTTCGCACCGTCGCCGTGTTCACGATCGGCGGAGTCGCACTCACCCTGCTGACCGTCGTGCTCCTGCTCGCGCAGACCTGAGGATCAGCTCGACGTCTTGATGAAGCTGATCTCGCCGTCGGTCTCGAGGACGGCGAAACGGACCTCGGCGAGGTGGGCGATCTGCTGCTTGCGGGCCGCCTCGTTGATCTCTTCGACCGTGAGCCGCTCGCGCTTCAGGTTGCGCTCGATGACCTTCCCGTCCTGGACGATCACGAGCGGCTCGCCCTCGAGAACCGGCCTGGTGCGCGGGAAGCGGTAGCTGACCCAGGACACGCACACCTGCAGAACGGCGATCGTCCGACGTCAGCCTCTGTTCTCCCCAGCTGACCCGCTTCTACGCCTGGACGGGGCGTAGACTCGGCTCGTGGCAGAACGGCTGCGCACACTCGAGTTGCCCGACGGGCGGACGCTCGCATACGCGACGTGGGGCGATCCCGACGGCTTCCCGATCCTGAGCCTCCATGGCACGCCGGGTTGCCGGTTCAGCCGCTGGCCGCACGAGGAGGTCTACGCCCGGGCCGGCGCCTACTGGATCACGCACGACCGCGCGGGCTACGGCCGGTCCGACCGCCACCACGGACGCAACGTGGCCGACGAGGTGGCGGACGTCGCGGCACTCGCCGATGAGCTCGGTTTCGACCGCTTCGGCGTGTCGGGCGGCTCGGGCGGCGGCCCGCATGTGCTCGCGTGCGCGGCGCTCCTTCCCGACCGCGTCGTGCGCGCTGTGTGCATCGTCGGCGTCGCGCCGTTCGGCGACGCCGGGCTCTCGAAGGACGACTGGATGGCGGGCATGGATCCCGAGAACGTCAAGGAGTTCGAATGGGCGCTGGCCGGTGAGGACGTCTTCACACCCGAGATCGAAAAGCTGCAGAAGCTCTTCGAGGAGCGTGTCGCGGTCGATCCGTCGACGATCCTCGACGACTTCGACCTGAGCGAGTCGGACCGCGCCGAGATGGCCCGGCCGGAGGCGATGCAGGTCATCAGCGAGGTCGCGGTCGAGCAGGCCGTGAACGGCGTCGGCGGCTGGGTGGACGACGGGCTCGCCTTCACGCGGCCGTGGGGCTTCGACGTCAGCGAGGTCTCGGTGCCGGTGCTGGTGCGCTACGGCCTGACGGACGTGCTCGTCCCGGCCGCGCACGGAGCGTGGCTGGCCGCGAACGTGCCGGGCTGCATCGTCGAGATCGAGGGCACCGGCGGACATATGGGAACGGATCCCGAGCAGCAGATCGCGAGCGACGTGCGCTGGCTCGCCGAGGGAGTCGCACCCGAGATAGCCGGCTCGCCCTCGCAGGCGACCTAGCCCGCTCGTACACTCGGAAGACCGGGGTGCCGCGCGGCTGCGGCTGAGATCACACCCGTCGAACCTGATCCGGGTCATGCCGGCGAAGGGAGGAGCGCTTGGACAGAGCACCAGCCTGGGGCATCACGCCGGTTCCCGAACGGCTGAGAGTGCTGAGCGCGTTCGACTCGGCGCTCCTCTGGGGGAATCTGTCGGTCTCGCTGCTCGTGATCGTGATCGGCGCGCTGCTCGTTCCCGCGCTGTCGCTGCCGGAAGCGCTGCTCGCGATCGTCGTCGGCGCTGTCGCCGGGAACGTCCTCCTCGGGCTGGCCGCGGCGATCGGGGCCGAAGCCGGCGTGCCGGGGATGGTGCTGCTGCGCGCGCCGCTCGGCCGACGCGGGTCGTGGTTGCCGACCGCCCTCAACGTCGTGCAGAACGTCGGCTGGTCGACCTTCGAGCTGATCATCATCGCCACCGCCGCCGGCGCCGCGTCCGCGCACCTGTTCGGCTGGCGGGGAACCTGGCTGTGGACGATCGCCTTCGGCGCACTGAGCTGGGGCCTGGGGATGCTCGGGCCGATCGGCTTCGTCCGCCGCTACCTGCGGAAGGTCGCGTCCTGGGCGCTGCTCTTCTCGATGATCTACCTCACCTACTGGGCCGTCTCCCACTCGCAGCTGCACGCGCTCTGGAACGCGCCGGGGAATGGCGGCTTCCCGAGGTTCGGCCAGGCTGTTGACCTGGTCATCGGAAGCGTGGTCTCGTGGATTCCGCTCGCGGCCGACTACACGCGCTTCGCGCGGACGCCGCGCGGCGCCGGGCTCGGGGCCGGCCTCGGCTATTTCGTCCCCACGGTGTGGTGCATCGGTCTCGGCGCGCTGATCGTCCTCGCGCGCGATGTTTCCGACGCCCAAGCGCTGCCAGCCGCCGTCGCTGCCGCCGGGGGAATCGCCTTCGCCGCGCTCGTCGCAATCACGATCGGCGAGAGCGAGAAGGCGTTCGCCGACATCTACTCGACCGCGGTCTCGCTCCAGAACTTCATGCCTCGCGTCTCGCAACGCCTCCTGATCACGCTCGTCTCGCTGCTTGCGACCGGGCTCGCGCTCACGTTGAACCTCGGCAGTTACCAGGACTTCCTGTATCTGCTCGGATCGTTCTTCGTTCCCTTGTTCGGTGTCTTGCTCGCGCAATGGCTCGTAGGCGAGCGGGATCCATTCGCCGCGCCTGAAGTCCGGCCGGCCCAGATCGGCGCGTGGCTCGTCGGCTTCGCCCTCTATCAATGGCTGTCACCTGTCGGGCCTTCCTGGTGGACCGCCGTCGTCGCGCGGACGCACCCGGGCGAGGTGACCTTCACCGCCTCGCTGCCGAGCTTTGCTCTCGCCTTCGTGCTCTCGCTCGGGCTTACAGTTGCCGGTCGTGCGATCGCTCGCCGTCATCGGCCCTCTCTCGCGTGACCTCATCGCGGGCGGAGCGCCGCGGATTGGCGGCGGCCCGTGGTACGCCGCGCGCGCGCTGCGAGCGCTTCACCAGGAGGCGATCGTGGCGGCGAAGTGCGGTGAGCCCGAGCAGCGCTCCTACCTCAGGAGCCTCACTGCGCTCGGCCTTCCGGTCTCGCTCGCGGCGGCCGGCGAGACGACAGCCTTTTCGTTCAGCTACGACGCCGATGGCCGCCGCGAGATGCAGGTCGAGGCGATCGGAGAGCCGTGGAGCGAGAGCGACGAGCCCGAGCGCGTACTCCGGCGGGTCGAGTGGGTGCACGTCGCACCGCTCCTGCGCGACGACTTCTCGCCCGAGACGCTCGAGCGGCTCGCCCGCCGGCGGCGTCTGCTGGTCGACGCCCAGGGTCTCGTACGCCCGCGCCGTGTCGGGCCGCTTGCCCTCGATGGAGACTTCGACCGCGCGCTCCTGCGCCACATCTCGATCCTCAAGCTCGCCGAGGAGGAGGCCTACGCCATTCTCGGCGGCGGCGACCTCGAGGAACTTCGCGGGCTCGACGTCCCGGAGGTCGTCGTGACCTTAGGCGCAGGCGGCTCGCTCGTCATCACTCCCGAGGCGGCCGTACGCGTGCCGGCGCGGCCCGCGACCGGCGAGCCCACGGGAGCCGGCGACGCGTTCTCGGTCGCGTACCTGAGCGCGCGCGCCGGCGGGCACCGGCCCGTTTCCGCCGCGCGCCGCGCGAGCGCGCTCGTCTCATCGCTCCTTAGTAACAGTCTGTTACTAGGAAAGACACGTCCGTGATCGCGGCGATCGGCACGGTGGCCGGCGTTTTCCTCGTCGACGTCGAGGCCGAGGATCTGCTCGGCGAGGGGCAGGAGGTGCCCCAGACCGAGCGGCCCGAGGTGCCGCTGCCGCGGGTCGTCGCTGCGGCGCAAACCGGCTCGACGGTCGTCGCCGTCGTCGAGCGGAGGCCGCCGCTCATGCTTTCCAACGACGGAGGCGCGACGTGGCGCGAGGCCGGCGGAGGCCTGCCGCCGGGCTTCGCCGTCGCAGTCGCCGAGGACGATCCCGACCGGATGCTCTACGCCGCGCGGAACCGGCTCTACGTCTCGGCCAACGGCGGCGTCTTCTGGCGCTCGCTCCCGTTCGAGCTGCCGGACATCGACTCGATCGCCTGGATCGACTGAAGCCACTCCTCGGAATCGGCAACCCGCACCACGTTCCGCCCCTCGAAGCGAGGTCCCCATTTCGCCGCGAAGCCACGATGCTTACGGAGCACCCAGAGAACGATCGAGTCGCGAGAAAGCGCAAGGCGCAGCGACTCGCGGTTGCCGTTCCAAAGCTCCTCGCGCGTGATCGCGCGAGACACCGTCCTCCAGAGCACCCGACGGACCGCCGTGCGGAAGGGGATGTGAGCCAGACGATCGTGTCTGCACGGTCGAGCACGAGCGAGCCCAGCTTGCCGAAGTACGTCCCATCGACTACCCAGCCGTCTGGTGCTGCGTCGAGGGCGGCCCCTACGCGTTCCTGCAAGAGCTCAGCGGGAGCCTCCGTCCAGCCCGCGTCGTGGTGCAGTGCGTCGAGCTCGATGTACGGAACCTCGAGCACCGCTGCGAGCCGCCGCGCCGTCGTGGTTTTCCCCGAGCACGAGGGCCCGACGACCTCCACCCTGCGCATCAGAGGCGAAACTCGCCTCGTGCGACGATGACGGCCGAGCCACCGACTTCGGCCTCCTCAGCCGAGTGGGCGACTGCATAGAGCGTCGACGGCCGACCGAGCTCGGCGCCCTGCCGGATCTCGATCTCGTCGCCGTAGTCGATCCTTCCGTGCCGGGCGAGATGGAGCGCGAGCGGCCCCGCGGCCGACCCGGTCGCGGGATCCTCGCCGACGCCATGTGCCGGAACGAAGACGCGCGACTTCCACCGCTCGCCGTCGCGCGCGAAGCAGTCGGTGCCGTACGGCGAGAGCTCGAGTAGCGCGACGAGGTCCGGCTGCAGAGCCGCGACCGCGTCCGGCGATTCGAGCTCGACGTAGACATGTCCAGGCCCCTGGCGGTAGAGCTCCACCGGCAGTCCGCTCTGCTCCACCCCGAGCACTGCCAGCAGCTCACCGGCCTGGTCGTACGGCTCCGCGGTCACGGTCGGTTGCCGCATCCAGCCGAAGCCGATCCGCGAGCCGTCCCGCTCCAACCGCACCGGGATGACGCCCGCACCAGTCTCGAGCCAGAGCTCGTCGAGCTGGAGCGGCCCGCCGAGCACGAACGCCGTGCCGAGCACGGGATGCCCGGCGAACGACAGCTCGAGCGTCGGCGTGAAGATGCGGATGCGCGCGTGCCCGTCGCCCGCGGCCGGGTACACGTAGACGGTCTCGGAGAAGTTGATCTCGCGGGCGAGCGGCTGCAGCCGATCCTCGGGAATGTCGCGCGCGTCGGTGAAGACGGCCAGCTGGTTGCCCGCGAAAGCCACGTCGGTGAAGACGTCGACGAAGACGTAGCGGAAGGTTCCCACGGCCCGCGACTGTACCGGCGAGTCGCGTCTACGCTTCTTCGCCGATGCCTGCGATCGAGGTCAGCGGCCTGCGCAAGGCCTACGGGAGCCTCGAAGCGGTACGGGGGGTCGACTTCGCGATCGAGGAAGGCGAGGTCTTCGGGCTGCTCGGACCGAACGGCGCCGGCAAGACGACGACCGTCGAGATCCTCGAGGGGTATCGCAAGCGCGACGCCGGCGAGGTGCGCGTGCTCGGCTCCGACCCCGAGAAGCCGACACCGGACTTCCGCGAGCGCATCGGCGTGGTGCTGCAGCAGTCCCAGATGTGGGCGAACCTGACCGTGCGCGAGACGCACGCGATCTTCGCCGGCTACTACCGCGCTCCGCGCGACGTCGACGAGGTGATCGCGCTCGTCGGCCTGCAGGAGAAGGCGGGCGCGCGCCTCAAGACGCTCTCGGGCGGCCAGAAGCGGCGCCTCGACCTCGGCATCGCGCTCGTGGGCGACCCCGACCTCGTCTTCCTCGACGAGCCCACGACGGGCTTCGACCCGCAGGCGCGTCGCGCGGCGTGGGAGATGATTCGCTCGCTCCGCTCGCTCGGCAAGACCGTCCTCCTCACGACCCACTACCTCGACGAGGCCGAGCAGCTCTCCGACCGGGTCGCCGTGATGCGAGAGGGGCAGATCGTGCGCGTCGGGACGCCGCGCGAGCTGACATCGACGAACCTCCAGACGGAGATTCGCTACCGGCAGAACGGCGAGGACGTGCTCATACAGACGGCTGAGCCCACCCGCGTGCTGGCCGAGCTGACGTCCGCGGCGGTCGCACGCGGCGAGGAGCTCGAGGGCCTGCAGGTGCGCCGGCCGTCGCTCGAGGAGGTCTACCTCGCCCTGACCGCCGATGAGGACGAGGCATGAGCGCTCAGGCGATCCGCGTCGGCATCCGCCGGCCCGCGCGCCGGCTCTTCGTCCACCAGCTCCGCGCAGAGCAGCTCGTCTTCTGGCGCAGCCGCGAGGCCGCATTCTTCATCTTCTTCTTCCCGCTGCTGCTGTACGTCCTGCTCGCCTCCGTCTACTCGGGGCCGATCTACGGCGTGCGCGCGCCCGAGGCGCTGCTCGCGGGGCTGATCGGCTACGGGTGCGCGAACACCGCCTTCGCCGGGCTCGCGATCCAGCTCGTCCTGCGTCGCGAGAACGGGATCCTCAAGCGGCTGCGTTCGACGCCGCTGCCGCCGGCGACGTACGTCGCGTCGCTGCTCGTCTCGACGCTCGTCGTCTTCGCGCTGCAGACGCTGGCGCTGTTCCTGCTCGGGGGCGCGCTCTACTCGACGCCGTTCCCCGCGGACGTCGCCTCGCTCATCGCCGCGATCGTGGTCGGAGCGGCCGTGTTCGCCACGCTCGGCACCGCAACTGCCTCGGTGATCCGCTCCGCGGAGGGCTCGTCGGCGGTCGTCAACTCGATCCTGCTGCCGATGGCCTTCCTGAGCGGGTCGTTCGGGGAGACCCGCCATCTGCCGGCGTTCCTGCGCGCGATCGCCGACGTGCTGCCGCTGAAGTACTTCATCGATCTCGTCAACGCCGTCTATCTGCGTGGGCACGCGATCTGGACGCGCCCGGAAGACCTGGCCGTCCTCGCCGCCTGGGGCCTCTTCGGCCTCCTGTTCACGATGCGCAAGTTCCGCTGGGAGCCGCGCGAGCGTTAGGAGTTCGGCCAGTCGGATATGAGACCGGCATGAACCAATTCATCGACGAACCCGCGATCTCGCTGCTCGTCCGCGAATGGGACGAGCCCGGCGTCGAGATTCGCGTCAACTTCGGGGTCTTCGCCGGCAGGCACGCGACGCCGGCCGAGATCGACGAGCTCGCAGCGACTCTCAGTGACCTGGTGCCGTCATTCGCGATCGTGTCCGAGGAGCGGCACGAATTCGAAGACGACGTCGAGGCGTCTGTCCACCAGATCGTGATCGAAGTTCCGCAGGAGCATGCGGGGGACGAGCCGGACGCTCTCGCGGAGCAGATCGTCCTCACCGCGAACGGCTGGGCGATGGAATGCATCGCGTCCCGGCACGGCGCCGGCGAGCTCTAGACCGCTAGCCGGCGCTGTAGGTCACCGTCACCGACGCCGCGATCTGCTGCGTTCCGGCCTCAACCGGGACGCTGCCGGCGGCCTTGGCCTGGGCGAACATCGGCACCGGCTCCGAGCTTCCGCCCTCGTGAACCTTCATCACTGAGCCGAGCGTCAAGCCCGCCGCGCCGGCGATCGCCTGTGCTTTCACCTTGGCCGCGCCGAACGCCCGCGTCAGCGCCTGGCCGTAGAGAGACGACTTGTCGGCCGTGTCGAGATTCGGGCCGTCGACGTTGTTCGCGCCCGCGGCGACCGCGGCGTCGACGAGGGCCCCGGACTTCCCGATCGCGGATTTCGCCTCGACCGAGTTCGAGGCCTGGTAGCCGGTGATGCGGTTGCCGTCGTTCGAGGTCTGCGGCCAGAACGAGACCTGGGTCGTCTGGATGCCCGACGAGGCGATGCCGGCCTTCTCGAGCGCGTCGATGATCGCCTGCGCCTGCGCGGAGTTGCGGCTCAGCGCGTCCGCGGCGGTTGCACCGTTTGTCGTGACGCCGAAGTCGAAGGAGGCCTGATCGGGCGTCGCGTCGACCGTGCCGTCGCCGGTCACGGTGATCGTCGAGCCGGTAGAAGGAGTGGCGCTGCGGCCGAGATGAGGCTGCGCCACGCCGGCGATCGCCGCCGCGACGAGCAGGACACCGGCAACGATGAGGATCGTGCGGAATCTGTTCATGCGAGAGATACGACGCCGCCTTCTGCGACGTCACAGGCTGTGCCTGATCACCTACGCATGGGAAACACTGGGCTGGGCGAGCGTCCTCTCGCCCGAGAAGTTCGGCTTAAGCCGTAGCCGGCAGGTAGGGCGTCCAACCGGACGGGATCCGGGGTGCGGCAAGCTTGATGAAGAGCGTCGGTGTCGGCGCCCGCGGCGAGGTGTGGAGCTCCATCCCGGCTTGCTCCAGCGACCGGTCGCCCTTGCGCAGGTTGCACGGCGCGCAGGCGGTGACGACGTTCTCCCAGATCGACTCGCCGCCCTTCGACCGCGGGACGATGTGGTCGAGCGTGAGGCGGCCGGCGGTCGTCCCGCAGTACGCGCAGCGCCAGCCGTCGCGGGCGAAGAGCGCGCGGCGGGAGATCTTGCGCTGGATCGCGCGCGGCACGCGCACGTAGTGAACCAGGCGGATCACGTGCGGCCAGATGAAGCTTCCGCTCGCGGAGCGAAGGGGCTTGTCGAGCTCCTCGATGACCTCGGCCTTGCCCTTGTACACGAGCACGTGGGCACGCCGCACCGTACAAACGTTGAGCGGCTCGTAACTTGCATTCAAAACAAGAACGTGCTGCAACCTGCGCGAAAAGTAGCAGGGGGATATACGGCTACTGCTGCGACCGCATCGCGCGCTCGACGGCCTGCTGCTCCTCGGGAGAGAGCGAAACAGCCGCGCGGCCGTCGTCGAGCTCCTTGATGTAGATCCGCGCGTAGTCCCTTCCCTGGATCGCGGTCAGGACGACGCCGGTGCGCGACGCATCGAGCAGCGCGACCGAGGCCGACTGGTGGCCGCCCGTGTTCTCGTAGGCGTCGTAGCGGACGACCGCGAGCCGTGAGACAGTCGCGTCGACGCGTCGCTCGAGGCGGCCGAGCGTTCCCGTGAGGTCGTCGATCGCACGATGAAGCCCGTCCACTCGACCCTGCAGCGAGACCGCGAAGTCGACGAGATCGCCGCCACCGCTCCCTTGCAGCGTGAGCTGTGCCGCGCGGACCCGCCGCAGCCGCATGTGCAGCATGAGCGCGATGACGAGCGCGACGACGGCCACGGCGCCGGCGGCGATCGCGATCCAGCCCGCTACGGACGCAGTCACGAGCTAGGGGTTCGACGAGACGCTGAAGAAGACGGCG
>DASXKE010000209.1:0-24404 GCA_036496985.1 Gaiellaceae bacterium
GAAGCTAGCGCGCTCTAGCGTTCGCCGCGGCGTAACCGCTCGAGCTCGGCGAGCGTGTCCGGGTCGAGACGGTCGCGGAGATCGCCCCGAACCGCAGGAGGCTGGCTCGGGCGCGAGAGCTCGGCGAGGAATGTCTGCGAGGCCAGCTTCCGCACCTCGACGCCGGCCGTGCCGCGCACCGCGGTGTCGGAGGAGACGATCGCGACCTGCTCCCTGCTCCGGTGCTCGGTGGCGAGCCTCTCGAGCAGCGTGTCCGCATCTTCGGCCCAGCGCACCTCGAGCGGACCGCGCCGCTCGTTCGTTCCCTGTCCGTCGAACACGAGCACGCCGCGGGCGCCCTGCGCGGCGACCCAGCTCGCGAGGAGGTCGCGGAGCTCGTCCGGCGACCGGAAGCCGCCGGCGTGCAGGAGGTTGAAGCCGTCGAAGAGGTAGAGCGTCGGTTCAGCCATGGCTTTCCTTGTAACAGTCTGTTACTTGTCGCGTTGGCGCCGGGCCTCGTAGAGGAGGAGCGCCGCCGCGACGCTGACGTTGAGCGACTCGACCCGCCCCAGCTGCGGGATCGAGACTTCGAGATCGCAGGTGCGTCGCACGAGCGGACGCAGCCCCTTTCCCTCGGCCCCGAGGACGAAGGCGATGCCGCCTGACAGGTCTGCCTTCCACATCGGCGTTCCGGACTCGCCCACGGCGCCGGCGATCCACAGCGTGCCGCTCTTGATCTCGGCGAGATAGCGGGCAAGGTTCGGCACGACGGCAACAGGAAGGTGCTCCACGGCGCCGGCAGAGGAGCGGCAGACCGCAGCCGTGACCCGCGCAGAGCCGTGCGTCGGGACTACAACGCCGCTTGCGCCAGCTCCTTCGGCGCTCCGGATCACGGCACCGAGGTTTCGCGGGTCGCTGACCTGGTCGAGACAGGCGAGTAGCGGCGCCTCCCCGGCGGCGAGCTCGAACGCGTCGGCGTACCGGAACGGCTCGCACCACGCGACGACTCCCTGGTGGTCGCGTGTGCCTGCAGCCTCGGACAGATCCCGCTCGAGCTTCGTCTGCACCCGCGGCCGCTCGATCTCTCGCAACCAGACCTCGCTGCGCACCGCCCGCTCGCTCGCCCACAGCTCGAGCACCTCCCGAGGCCCACGGAGCGCCTCGCGCACAGGGCGGCGCCCGTAGACAAGCTCGCGCGTCACGAGCTACGGACGAGCCGGTACCCTGGAGCTTCGGCGACGTCGCGCACTTCCCACCCCGCGGCCGCGATCTCGTCGCGGAGGCGGTCCGCGCCGGAGAAGTCCTTGGCTTCGCGCGCCTCGCGCCGCTGCTCGGCGAGCGCCGCGACCTCCGCCGGCGCCGCCTCCACCTCGGCGAGCGAGCCGAGCCCGAACAGGCCGAGCCCCCATCGCAGCGACGCCCACTCCTCGCGGTCGCGCCACGCATGGAAGAGCGCGAGCGCCTCGGGCGTGTTGAAGTCGTCGTCCAGGACGGCGGCGAGCTCCTCGTCGAGGATCGTCTCGCCCTCCTCGTCTCCGGGCCGCTCGGCGAGGAAGAAGTTGCGGAACGCGTCCGCCTGCGCGCGCGCCTGCACGAGCACGTCGTCGCCGAACTCGACCGGCTTGCGCCAGTGCGCGCCGAGGAAGAAGAGCAGCACGACCTCGCGATCCCAGGTGTCGAGGACGTTCCGCAGCGAGACGTCGTTGCCGAGCGACTTCGACATCTTCTCGCCGCCCAGGCCGCCGATCATCCCGTTGTGCATCCAGATGCGGGCGAAGTCGTGGCCGAGCGCGAGCGACTGCGCAAGCTCGTTCTCGTGGTGCGGGAAGACGAGGTCGAGGCCGCCGCCGTGGATCTCGAAGACGGGCCCGAAAGCGTCCTCGGCCATCGCCGAGCACTCGATGTGCCAGCCCGGCCTGCCCTTCCCCCACGGCGAGTCCCAGGACGTGTCCTCGCCGGGCTTCGTCGCCTTCCAAAGTGCGAAGTCGCGCGGATCCTCCTTGAGCGCGTTCGGCTCCTGCTCCTCGACCTGGTCGGGACGCTGGCGCGACAGGCGCCCGTAGCCCGGGTCGCTGCCGACGCGGAAGTAGACGTCTCCCTCGACCGGGTACGCATGTCCGCGGTCGACGAGCTGCCCGATGAAGCGGACGATCGACTCGACGCTCTCGGTTGCCTTCGGAAGGCCGTCGGGCATGCCGAGGCCGAAGTCGGCCGTGTCCTGCAGGTACCAGGCGGTCGCCTGGGCGGCGAGCTCGGCACTTCGTCCGGGCGCCGCGTCGTAGATCTTGTCGTTGATGTCCGTGATGTTGTGGACGAGCGTCGGGTCGTAGCCGCGCTGGCGCAGCCAGGAGCGCAGCCACATCCCGAGCACGAACGGCCGCGCGTTGCCGATATGCGCGCGCTGGTAGACGGTCGGGCCGCAGAAGTACATGCGGATCGCGGCCGGCGGCTCGGGCAGCTCTTCGAGCTCACGGCTGAGCGTGCTGTACAGGCGCATCGTTTCTAGCCTACGTGGCTCGCCGCAGCAGCTCGTCGCGCGGAAGAGCCGCGATCACGGCGGCCAGCTCGGGCCCGCGCTCGGCTCCCGTGAGGGCGAGGCGGACGGCTTTCAGGTCGCCGCCGACGGCCTTCAACTCGCGGAGGATCGCCCGCGGCTCGAGCCCGGCCTCGACGAGCTCGCGAAAGCGCGTGAGTGTCTCGGGAGAGTCGACCTCGACGGCTGCCGGCTCGAGCACGAGCTCCGCATAACCGCGCGCCTCGACGAGATCCCGCGCGCCGCGCAACACCGGGGCAACCGAAATGGGCACTCCGACCCGCGCAGCGAGCTCCTCGTCGCTCAGCGCCGCGAGCGTCTCGGTGGAGAGCCGCCGTAGCCTCGCCGGGTCGAGATGGACGTCGTGCCGCGGCAGTCCCAACTCCTCGAGGTACGCGCGCACGGCTTCCGCCGGGATCCCCTCCTCGCGCAGCGACGCGACTGTGGCGCCCGGCGCCCGCTTCGCGAGCTTGCGCCCGTCCTCACCGAGGATCAGCCCGTGGTGGACGAACTCCGGCGGCGTCGCCCCGAGCGCCTCGAACAGCCGCGTGTGGAGCGCCTCGTTCGGCCGGTGGTCGTTGCCGCGCACGACGTGCGTGATGCCGAAGTCGATGTCGTCGACGACCGACGCGAGGTGGTAGGTGGGCGAGCCGTCCTCGCGCAGCAGCGTGAGGCCGTCGAACCGATCGCCGAGCGGAGTACCGACCTCGCGATGGCGTTCCGCCCGCTCGCTCTGCCGGACGGGCCCTTCGTCCCACGCGATTCCGAGCCACTCGAGGTCGCGCAGGATCGCCTCCTCGCCGCCCTCGACGTTGCGCGCCGCGTCGGTGTCGTCGATTCGCAGCAGCATCCAGTCGCCGAGTCGGCGATTTCCGACCGCGCTCAGGGCGTTGCCGAGGTGGAGCGAGCCCGTCGGGCTCGGCGCAAAACGGACTCTGGTCGCCATGCGCCGAGTGTAAGGTTCTGCCCGCGATGGAGTCCTGGCGCGCAACAGTTCTTCGCCAAAACGGCTAGTCCGCCGCTTCTCACTCGAGCGTCTTAGGGAAGCGGCGGGACGCGACGCGTTCCCGCCCCGCCGGGGCCGCCATCCGGCGGCCGGTCTTCGCCGGGCTGTCGGTGGCTTCGCCTCCGACGGCTTCCAGCCAAGCAACGGAGGTGTACGTCGCGATGCCGATGCCACATCGCACCCAGCAGCAGCTGATCAAGCGCCGTCTCGTGGGGAAAGAGGGCGCCGAGCGGATCCGCGAGCTCCGCGCGATCCTCACGGAGCTGCCCGGCTACCGCAACGGGCCGTACGCCGACCTCCGGAAATGGGTCGAGGGCGAGATCGCGGCCGCGCGCACGCGGAAGAAGGTCGTCCACCGCGGCTCGATCGCCGTCCGGCGTGAGGGCGCAGCGCAGATCGCGCTCGTAGGGGCGCCGAACGCCGGGAAGTCGTCGCTGCTGCAGGCGCTGTCCGCGATCCAGATCCGGACGGGCGACTACGCGTTCACGACGACCAGGCCCGTCGCCGCGACGACCCGTCTCGGCGGCGTGCTCGTCCAGCTCGTGGAGATTCCAGGCCTGATCGAGGGTGCCGCCGACGACCGTGGCGGCGGCCGCTCGCTGCTCGGAGTGCTTCGCAACGCGGACGCGATCGCGTGGTGCCACGCGTGCGACCGTCCACTCGAGGAGCTCGAGATCATCCGCGCCGAGGTCGTGGCGGCCGGGATCGAGCTGCCCGGCCTGCTGGCCGCGACCAAGGCGGACGAGGCTCCTCCGCCGGATCATCCCGAGCTGCCGGTAGTTCCCGTCTCGGTGCTCGACGATGCCAGCCTCGAGCGGTTGCGTACCGAGCTCTGGGCGCTGACCGGCCTCGTCCGCATCCACGTCCGCGACGGCGGCGACCCGGTCGCGCTCGAACCCCCGGCGACCGTGCTCGACGTCGCCGACACGATCCACCACGAGCTGCGCGAGCGCTGCAGCGGCGCACGCGTCTGGGGCGCGTCGGCGCGCTTTCCGGGTCAGCAGGTCGGGAGGGAATTCGAGCTGCGAGACGGCGACACGGTGGAGATCCTCGACGGCTAGCTACTAGGAGGTTTGGCTTCTCCCGCCCTCGGAAGATCGGGACGCATGGGCGATGTCGTCGTCATCACCGGCGCTTCCGGCGGAGTCGGCCGCGCGACCGCACGCCGGTTCGCGCGCGACGGCGCAAAGATCGCGCTCCTAGCTCGCGGCGAAGCCGGCCTCGACGCCGCAGCGCGCGAAATCGAGGAGCGAGGCGGCAAGGCCCTCGCGATCCCCACCGACGTCGCCGACGCGGACCAGGTCGAGGCTGCCGCGCAACGAGCAGAGAGCGAGCTCGGCCCGATCGACGTCTGGATCAACGACGCGATGGCGACGATCTACGCGGAGTTTCTCGACGTCGAGCCGGACGAGTACCGGCGCGCGACCGACGTCACGTATCACGGCATGGTCTGGGGCACTCGCGCGGCGCTGAAGCGGATGGCCGAGCGCAACCGCGGCACGATCGTCCAGGTCGGCTCGGCGCTCGCGTTCCGCGGCATCCCGCTCCAGGCTCCGTACTGCGGCGCGAAGCACGCGTGCAAGGGCTTCACCGAGTCGGTGCTCACGGAGATCAAGCACCACGGCTGGGACATCCACGTGACGATGGTTCATCTCCCCGGCCTCAATACGACCCAGTTCACGTGGGGCCGCACGAAGCTGCCGAAGCAGACACAGCCGGTGCCGCCCATCTACCAGCCGGAAGTCGCGGCGGACGCGATCCACTGGGCCGCGTACCACAAGCGGCGGCAGATCTACGTCGGCGTTCCGACCGTGCTCAACGTGATCGGCGAACGCACCGCGCCGTGGTTCCTCGACTGGTATCTCGCGAAGACCGGCTACAGCGGACAGATGACGAAGCAGCCGCTCGACGGCGGGCCCGACCACGACAATCTCTTCCACCCGGTCGACGGCGACGAGGATCACGGCTCGCACGGGCCGTTCGACGAGGAAGCGCACGCGCACAGCTTCCAGACGACGCTTACGAAGCACCGTCGGCTGGCCGGCTCGCTCGCTGCCGGAGTCGGCGCGGCCGCGACAGGCGCAGCGCTACTGCGGAAGCGCTAGAAGCAGCTCGGCCGCGCCCGGGCCGAAGCGATCTGGCTGCTCCTCCAAGACCACACCGAGCGTCCGCGCCTCGCCGCGATTCAGAGTCGCCCGCCCTGACTCGCGTGCGCGGTTCAAAAGCAGCGAGAGGTCACGATGTCGACCTGAGATCCCCGCCCGCGCCGCGGCGGCGGCAGCCAGAGCACCGACGAGGCCGCGCGGCACGAGAACGACGTTGCCCGCGAGATCGATCTCGACCGTCTCCTCCTGCTTCATGCCTGACTTATGACCGCTACTTCGTAGCCGTGAACGCGTAGAGCTTGCCCCAGCCGACGACGTAGAGCCGCTTCCCGTCGGTGACGACGGGCGTGAACGCGCCGTCGGAGTACGTCCAGACTTCCTTGCCGGTCAGCGCGTCGACCCCGTAGGTGCGCCGTTTGAGGGTGGCGAAGTAGACGATGCCGTCGACGACGGACGCCGAGCCCGAGATCGGGCCGTTCGCATGGAACTTCCAGAGGACGGATCCAGTCGCCGCGTCGAGCGCGTACATGGTGTGGTCGTACGACCCGACGAAGACGCGTTTGCGCCAGACCGCCGGCGAGCCGTAGACGAACCCGCCCGTCTTGTACGACCAGCGCAGCTTCCCGCTCTCCTCGCCGTATGAGTAGACGTGTCCGTCGGTCGAGCCGAGGTAGACGCGGGAGTAGGCGACGGCAGGCGTCGAATAGAACTGGCCGTGCCCGCCGAGCCAGTCGCGGTTCGACTGGGCGCGCCAGATGAGCCTGCCGTCGCTCGCCCTCAGCGCGTAGAGGGAGCCGTCGTAGGCGCCGAAGAAGACGCGGCCGCGGTCATACGCGATCGCCCCTTTCACGTCTCCGCCGGCCTGGTACGTCCAGATCGTGCTTCCGTCGAGGCTGCGCAAGGCGTAGACGCGGCCGGCGTAGTCGCCGATGTAGATCCGGCTGTCGACGATCAGCGGCGACGTCTCGGACGCAGCTGCGAGCGTCTTGTGCCAGCGCACGAGGTGCGAGCGGCCGGCTGCGACAGCGACCAGCTCGCCGGTTCCCGGCTGCGCGGGAGAGCACGGCGACCGATTGAGGAACGTCTCGAAGACCGTGCCGCGACCGAGCCGGTTGACCGCCGGCGAAGCGGCTTCGCAGCGTCCGACGTGGAGGGTCCAGAGCCGGCGCCCGTTCGCAGCCGAGACGGCGATCAAGTTCCCGTTGAGGCTCGCGTAGTAGAGGTAGTGGAAGCCGAGCGCCGGCGGAAACTCGACGAGCGAGGTGCCGCCGGTGACCCAGACGCGCTTGAACGGCGGCCTCAGCGTTCCGGCTCCCACGTGCAGGTGCTGCGGAACGCCGCCGAACATCGGCGAGACGAGAGACGTCGTGCTCGGTTGCGGCGCCGTGACTGTCTGGGTGGGATCGAACTCGGCCGTAGTGCCCCGAACGCTCCCGCCGAAGCGGTGCGTCGACTCGTAGTACGCGGCTCCGATCGCGCCTCCGAGCAGGATCAGGGCTACCAGGAGGATGCCGGCGCGCATCCGCCGATGATGCCTGCGGTGGTCGACAGCCCGGCGCGCTACGGTCGCGCGGTGGAAGATCTCGTTCTGGCCTGGTTCGCGGTGCACGGCCGCGATCTACCGTGGCGGAGGACGCGCGACCCGTACGCGATTCTCGTCAGCGAGGTCATGTCGCAGCAGACGCAAGTGGAGCGCGTCGTACCGCGCTGGCAGCGCTGGCTCGAGCGCTGGCCGACGGTCGAGACGCTCGCCGCGGCCCCGACCGGCGACGTGATCCGGGAATGGCAGGGTCTCGGCTACAACCGGCGCGCGCTCGCCCTCCATCGCGCCGCACGGCAGGTCGCGGCTCACGGCTGGCCGGACGACCTGGCCGAGCTGCCCGGCGTCGGGCGCTACACGGCGGACGCGGTGGCCTGCTTCGCGTTCGGGCGCTCCGTCCTTCCGGTCGACGTCAACGTACGACGGGTCGCGGAGCGGACGGGCTGTGACTTCTCCCCTGCCGCGGCCCAGGCGTTGATGGACCTCGGCAAGACGGTTTGCCTCGCGCGGATTCCCCGCTGCGGGGAGTGTCCGCTCGCGGCCGAATGTCCCTCGCGCGGCCGCCGCTTCGAGCCGCTCCGCCGCCAGGGGCCGTTCGAGGGCTCGTTCCGCCAGCGGCGCGCAACGGCACTCCGGGCCGTCCTTGCCGGGTCGCAGCCGAAGGACGCGGAGGCCGTCGACTCGCTCGCGCGCGACGGACTCGTGCGAGTGGACGGCGACGCCGTGTCGCTCCCGGACTAGCCGGGTACCATCCGCCGGATGCTGGCCGCCGACATCACCACGCTGCTGATTCCGATCTTCATCCTGGTCGGGCTGCTCGTGATCCTCGGGATCCTCGCCCTCCTCGGGCGCATCCAGAACGGCCGCTACCTGAAGCCTCTGTTCACGCTCATGGCGAAGGTGCCGTTCCTCAGGCGACAGCTCGAGAAGGCGTCGAAGGCGGCGCTCGAGCGCTCGAACCCGGATCTCGCGAGCGCGATGCGAAAGCTCGAGCCTCACGCGAAGCAGCTCCACGATCCCCAGCAGGCGCAGAAGGCGATGTCGCGCCTGACGCGTGAGGAGCGCGCTGCGCTGCTCGAGATGCAGGAGCAGCAGGGCGGGCCCGAGCTAGAGACGATGAACCGCCAGATGCGCCGCCGGCTCGAGAAGCAGCAGAAGCGGCGCTAGCTACTCCTTAGTCGAACGCATGTCGAACCCAGACGTTGGGTTCGACGTAGACGCCGCGGCCGTTCTTGAAGTGGACGGGGACGAGCGCGCCCGGCACGACGTAGTTGCCGTCCTCGGGGAACACCATTCCCGTCCATTCCTCCCACTCGGCGCGGGTGCCGGAGATCGTCATCGAGCGCGCCGCCGTCGTCAGCAGCTCGCCGCCGAGCCGCTCGTGCGTCCGCAGCCAGGGGTCGTACGGGAGCCCGTCGCGGCGGCGCCAGCCGGCGTATTGCTCGAGCGAGACGAGCGGGTAACGGTCCTTCCACGTCGGCCGCACGGGCGCCACGAGCGAGTCGAGGCCGTGGCCCGCGCCGACGGCCGCGAGCCGGCGCAGGATCGTCTCGGCGATGCCCACGCCGCGGTACTCCGGGATCACGCCCGCAACGACCGCGCATAGCGTCGTCGGCGTCGCCTCGACGCCGTCCGTGAGCGCCCAGTCGAGACCGCGCGGAGACGGCGTCCCGTTCCAGCCGACAGGGACGCTGCACGCGTAGCCGACCGTGTGACGCCGCCCGGCCTCACGGTCGACCACCCAGATCTGGAAATCCGGGTACTGGTCGTAGAGCTGCGGCCAGAAGGACGAGACCACGGGGTCGTGCGCCATGAACTCCGGCCAGACACTCTGGAGCGTCCCTTGCAGCTTCGGATGCTCCGCGTGCGTGACGAACGCGAGCTTCATCGGACGAGCAGGGCCACGGCCTGGGCGGCAAGACCTTCGCGACGGCCGGGAAAACCGAGTCCGTCGGTGGTCGTGGCGCGGACGGCTACGAGCTCCGGGTCGACGCCGAGCGCGTCCGCCAGCCGTTCCCGCATCTCATTCCGGTGCGGCACGAGTCGCGGTTCCTCGCCGATGAGCACCACGTCGGCGTTCGCGAGCTTCCAGCCGCGTGCCTGGACGCGATGCCAGGCCTCGGTGAGGAGCTCGAGAGAGTCGGCGCCGGCGAGCTGCGGATCGGTCGAAGGGAAGAGCGCGCCGATGTCCTCGAGCCCGGCTGCTCCGAGCAGGGCGTCGGTGAGCGCATGTGCGAGCACGTCGCCGTCGGAGTGCCCTGCGAGCCCGCGCGGATGCTCGATCCGAACGCCGCCGAGCACGAGCGGTACGGCGTCCTCGAGTGCGTGCGCGTCGAACCCGGTGCCCACGCGGTATTCAGACACGGTCGATCACTTCCGGCAGCTCCACGAGAGACTCGATCGTGACCGTTCCGTCCGGCGACGCGACGTCGGCATGTTTCCGGCGGCGCCGAGCCGCAGGCCGTGGGCGCGCAGCTCAGCGAGACACGGCAGAGCGTCCGCGTGCAGGTCGCGCTCCGCGAAGACGAAGATCGCAGAACGCTCTGCAGCCCAGCGCTCCTGGGCGACGCGCTCGTCGACAAGGGTCTCGCCGACGTCGAAGACGACGGCGCTCAGAGCCATCCCGCCACCGTCTCGAGGTCCGCCTGAGAGGTCACCTTGAGCAGGCGCGGGTCGCCGTCGACGACCTTCACGCGGCCGCCGACTGCCTCTACCAGCCCGGCGCAATCCGTCGCTTGTAACAGACTGTTACTTGCAAGGGCATGTCGGAAACGGTCCGCTGTGAACGCCTGCGGCGTCTGGACGGCCCACAGGCCGTCGCGCGCGACCGTCTCTTCCACGCCGCCGTCGGAGGCGACCCGCTTCAGTGTGTCCCCGACCGGAAGCCCTGGGACCGCGCCGTCCCAACCCTCTGAGAGCGGAGCGAGGACGCGCTCGACTACCTCGTCCGAGATGAGCGGGCGCGCAGCGTCGTGGACGAGGACGACCAGTGCGTCCTCAGGCACCTCGGCCAGGCCCGCTCGTACAGAGTCGCTTCTCGTCTCACCGCCCGCCACACACCCGTGCACCTTGCCGCAGCCCTCCTCTTCCGCTACGAGGATCGCAGGTTCTTCCCAGCCCGGCGGGGCGACGAGGACGATGCCGTCCACCCAGGGACAAGCCTCTAGGCGGCGCAGCGGCTCGGCGAGGAGCGGCTCGTCTCCGAGGTTCGCAAACGCTTTCGGCCGGTCCAGTCCGAGCCGCTCCCCGCGCCCGGCAGCGACGAGGATGGCCCAGACGGACATGTGGGTCTGACTACCCGGGACTAGGCCGTTGCGGCCGCGGCGGTCTTCTTCTTCGCCGCTGGCTTGCGCTTCGGCGGGCTGTCGGAGGCGAGGACCTCTTCGAGCCACTCGGCGCAGGTGTCTTCGTCCATGTCCTTCGCGTACATCAGCTCGGAGGCGAGGATCTTCTTCGCCTTCACGAACATCTGCTTCTCACCGGTCGAAAGTCCCTTCTCCCGATCGCGAAGGGCGAGGTTCCGGACGACCTCGGCGAGCTCGAGAATGTCGCCGGTCTTCATCTTGTCGCGGTTGTGCTTGAAACGCCGATTCCAGTTCTTCGGCATCTCGGTCGAAGTGGCCGTCAGCGCCTTGAGGACGCCGCCGATCTCCTTCTCACCGATCACGCGCCGCAGACCGACCTTGTCGGCGTTCTCGGACGGGACTTGCACCGTCATGTCGTTGTGCAGGATCTTGATCGTCAGGTACTCGCGCTGCTCGCCGAGAACCTCGCGCTTCTCCTTCTTGACGACCGTTCCCGCCCCATGGTGGGGATAGACCACCTTGTCGCCGACCTCGTACAAGCCCGACCTCCCCTTACTCAAAGCCGCTCAGCCTAAAAGCCGCTATTCCGCGAAGAAAGCCGGCACGCACCTATGCGCCGGCCACAGGGCTCTAGTGTAGCAGAAACCGCCTGGCTAAGCCAAATCTGAGGCAAAAGGAGGCGATCCGGCTACAGCTGGAGGTAGCGATCGACCAGGTTGTGCTCCTGGAGGCGACGCAATCCCTCGCGGATCTCGCGCGCCCGGACTGCGCCGACTCCCTCCACCGACTCGAGCTCCCGCTGCGACGCGCGGATCACCGCATCGAGGCTGCCGAGATCGGACACGACACGACGGACGAGCGGCTCGGGCAGGCGCGGCAGGTGGGAGAGGATCCGATAGCCGCGCGGAACCGCCGTCTGGTCGAGCGGATTGACGCCGCGTTCGTACCCGAGCACCTCAGCCAGCCTCCCGAACTCGAGCAGCTCCTGGTAGCTCAGGCCGCTCAGATCGGTCAGGCCTTCGGTGGCCTCCTCGTCCGCGCCGAGCAGGTGGTAGTCGCGAACGATCGCGTCTCGCTCGCCCGGAACGTCGCCGACGAACTCCTGGAGCTGGAGACTGATCAATCGACCTTCGGTGCCGAGCTCGATGCAGTCGCGGGTGATGCGTTGCGCCATCCGGGCGATCATCTCGGCCCGCTGGAGGACGACGAGGACGTCGTCGAGGACCACGGCGTTCTGGAACTCGAGCGCCGTGAGGCGCGTCAGCACCTGCTCGAGCCGCTGCCGGTACGTGTCGAGCGTGCCGAGCGCCTGGTTGGTCTTCGCGAGAACGTCCGCGACCGGGTCGAGCTGATACCGAGCCGGGCCGACGAAGATCGTGACCGTCTCCCGCTGTTGCGAGACCGAGACGACGAGCGCACCCGTCTGCTTCGCCACGCGCTCCGCCGTGCGATGCCGAGTGCCGGTTTCGTTCGACGGAATCGTCGGGTCCGGCATGAGTTGGACGTTGGCCCACGCGAGCCGCTTGATCGCCTCGTCGACGATGATCGCGCCGTCCATCTTCGCGAGCTCGTACAGGAGCTGCGGCCGGAACGGCGCATCGAGCCGGATGCCGCCCGAGTAGAGGAACGAGAGCTCGTCCGGGTCGCCGACCACGATGAGCGCCCCTTCATGGGAGCGAATCACGTCGTCGACGGACTCGCGGAGCCCTGTGCCGGGCGCGATCTTGGCAATCGCCGCCAGGAGCTCGGGGTTCTTGCGGCGCGGATCCTCTTCCGCGGGAATCCGCGTGAAGCCGAGATCGCCTAGGCGATGCTCACCGGGGCTCACCGCAGGTGAGCCGGTCTTACTGCCGGACGTCGGTGGCTTTGCCGCCGCCGTTTCCAGCAATTGCCGTTCGGTCGTCTCCTTCGGATCGATCGCCATCGAGGCCCGCCTTGATCGCCTGCCGCAGCGTCTCTGCGGCTTCGATCTCGATTTTGCCAGTCGGCGACACTGTTCCGGCCGGAGCGACCACGGTGGAGAGGCCGAGCTTGCTGCACTCCTCCAAACGCCGCTCGGCCTGGGCGGCTGTGCGGAGGCGGCCCGTGAGTCCGATTTCGCCGAAGGCCGCGACGCCCGTCTTGACCGGCACACGCCTCGCGGCAGAGGCGATTGCGAGCGCGACGGCGAGGTCTGCGCCCGGCTCGTCGATGCGAACGCCGCCCGCGACGTTGACGAAGACATCTGCCTGCCCGAGCGGGACCCGGGCATGTCGCGACAGTACGGCGACGATCATTGCGAGCCGCTTCGGGTCGATCCCGGTGGCGACGCGCCGCGGCATCGCGAGCTCGCTCTGCGCGACGAGCGCCTGGATCTCGAGCAGGATCGGCCGCGTCCCCTCGAGCGCGCACGCGACGGCGGCACCGGGCTCCCCGGGAACGGTGCGGCCGAAGACCTCCGACGGATCGGGGACACCGACCAGGCCGGCGCCGGTCATCTCGAATACGCCGAGCTCGTTCGTCGAGCCGAAGCGGTTCTTCACCGCACGCAGCACGCGGTGCGCGTGGTATCGGTCGCCCTCGAACTGCAGCACACAGTCGACCAGGTGCTCGAGCACGCGCGGCCCGGCCACCGAGCCGTCCTTGGTCACGTGTCCGACGAGGATCGTCGCTACGCCCGACTCTTTCGAAACGCGGAGCAGCCGCGCTGCGGCTTCGCGGACCTGCGCGACGGAGCCGGGCGCCGAGCCGAGCTCGGATGCGTAGAGCGTCTGGACGGAGTCGATCACGCAGACGTCAGGTCGCTCAGCCTGGAGCGTCTGACAGACCGTCTCGAGCTCCGTCTCCGCCAGAATCTCGACGGCCTCCGCGCCACCGAGCCGCTCGGCGCGCAGCTTGACCTGGGCAACGGACTCCTCGCCGGTCACGAGCAGCGCCCGCCGGTCTCGCGAAATCGCGGCGAGCGCGCTGAGCAGCAGCGTCGACTTCCCCACCCCGGGCTCACCGCCGAGCAGGACAACGGAAGCCGGGACGAGCCCGCCGCCGAGCACGCGATCGAGCTCCGGAACCCCGGTCGGGATTCGCGCCGCCTCGGAGATCTCCACATCGACGAGCCGCAGCAGCGGCTTCGGCGGCACCCGAGCCTGCGCGACCTGTCCGACGACCTCTTCCACGAGCGTGCCGAACGCCGAGCAGCCGGGACACTTGCCGAACCAGCGTCCGGCGGTGTAGCCGCACTCGGTGCAGCTGAACTGGACGGCCGCCGTCTTCGCCATGAAGTCCACCCTACGGACCGAGGCGGACGCGAACCGTCACGAGATCCGAGCGACTTCGTGCCAAACGAAAAGCGGCCCCGCCGAGTGGGGCCGCTCTCCGTGCTTCTGAGGGAGGGACTCGGGAGCCCCCGCCGCATCGGGGCTCACCGAGGATGTGCTCTACGAGGAGCATCGTGCGACGCCAGGGGCTGTTGACTCGTCCCCTTTCCGGTGGTTCATCAACGCACTTCACACCCCGAACGAGGGATAGGGAGTCGCCCGGGGTGGGCGATCGGTGGCACATGGGCGCCGTTACCACCCCGCCCGGGTGAGGAGTAGGGTCGAGGCCTACCGGCTGGTGGCGCGGGATCCGCCTGCCCCAACCACCGGGGAGAGGGGTCTCCAGCGTGACCTCAGACCAGCAACGAGCACGCGTCTTCGGCGTGCTATTCCTCGTTACGTTCGTCACGTCGGTCCCGGCGCTGCTGCTGTACCAGCCGGTGCTCGACGATCCGGTCGGCTACATCGCCGGCGCCGGGAGCGACAAGCGAATCCTCGTCGGCGTCCTACTGGAACTTCTGCTGATCATCGCCAACATCGGCACAGCCGTTGTGATCTTCCCGATCGTCCGGCGCCAGAACGAAGAGTTGGCGCTCGGCTACGTGATGGCGCGAGTGTTCGAAAGCACGTTCATCCTCATCGGAGTCGTTTCGGTTGTCGCGATCATCACCTTGCGGCAACAGGTGGCAGGGCCGGCGGAGGGCACCGTCGCCTACACGCTGGCCGCGATCAAAGACTGGACGTTCCTCCTCGGGCCTGGCTGGGTTGTCGGGTGGGGGAATGGGCTGATCCTCGGCTACCTCATGTATCGCTCAGAGCTGGTGCCGCGACGGATGTGCTGGCTCGGGCTGATCGGCGGACCGCTGATCAGCATCACCGGGACGGCCATCCTCTTTGGCGGAAACCAGCCGAGCCACGCGCTGCATTCGCTGCAGGGCATCGCGACGGTCCCGGAGTTCCTCTGGGAGCTCTCGCTCGGCGTCTACTGCACCGTCAAGGGGTTCAGGCCGTCATCCCCGATCCTTCGAGACGACGCTCCGAGGAGCAGCACGGCGACACCCGCCGTGGTTCCGGCCTAGACGCGCGATCTGCAAATGCGAGGGAGGCGGCAGAGCGCCGCCTCCTTCGCTACTCCTCTTCGGCTACCGGCTGCTCGCCGTCGGTGGAGGCGACAGCCTCCGCCTCCTCGGGCGGCACCGTCACCACCTTCTCGGGCGTGACGTCGCCCGGGATGAAGGTGATGTCCACGTCGTCGCCCGGCTCGCCGTCCTCGTTGCGCGTGCGGCCGACGAGGATCGTCGAGCCCGGCTCGAGCTCACGCCCGAGCACGAAGTCGGCGAGCGGATCCTCGATCTCGCGCTGGATCGCGCGGCGTAGTGGCCGGGCGCCCATGGCGGGGTCGTAACCCTTGTCGACGAGCAGTTCCTTCGCGTCCTCGGTCAGCTCGATCGAGACGTCGTGCGCGGCCATCTGCTCGCGCAGGCGCCGGAGCTGGAGGTCGACGATGGACATGATCTCTTCCTTCGAGAGCTTGTGGAAGACGATGATCTCGTCGATCCGGTTGAGCAGCTCGGGCCGGAAGACCTTCTTCAGCTCGCCCATCACGCGGCCCTTCATCTCGTCGTACGAGAGTCCTGACTCGTCGCCCACGGTGAAGCCGAAGCCGGTGTTCTTCGAGATCTGAGCCGCCCCGAGGTTCGAGGTCATAATCACGATCGCGTTGCGGAAGTCGACGCGGCGCCCCTGGGCGTCGGTCAGCTTTCCCTCCTCGAGAATCTGCAGGAGGATGTTGAACACATCGGGATGCGCCTTCTCGATCTCGTCGAGCAGGAGCACCGAGTACGGCTTGCGCCGCACGGCCTCGGTCAGCTGGCCGCCTTCGTCGTAGCCGATGTAGCCCGGAGGCGAGCCGACGAGCCGGGACACGGAGTGCTTCTCCATGTACTCCGACATGTCGACCTGGATCATCGCGTCCTCGTCACCGAACAGGAACTCGGCGAGCGTGCGCGCGAGCTCGGTCTTGCCGACGCCGGACGGGCCGAGGAAGATGAACGAGCCGGTCGGTCGCTTCGGATCCTTGATGCCCGCGCGAGCGCGGCGGATCGACTTCGCGACCGCGACGATCGCCTCTTCCTGGCCGATGACGCGCTTGTGGAGCTCCTCCTCCATCCGGACGAGGCGCGCGGACTCGGCTTCGGTGAGCTTGAAGACGGGGATGCCCGTCCACATCGAGACGATGTCGGCGATCTCTTCCTCGCCGACCTGCGGCTGCTCCTCCTGGTTCTCGGACGAGCGCCACTGCTCCTCGAGCTCCCGTTTCTTCTGCGTGAGCTTCCGCTCCTTGTCGCGGAGGGAGGCGGCCTTCTCGAACTCCTGGTTCTCGATCGAGGCTTCCTTCTCTTTGCGGACGCGCTCGATCTCGTCCTCGAGCTCGCGGTAGCGCGGCGGCGCCGACATCGACTTGATGCGCAGGCGCGAGGCGGCCTCGTCGATCAGGTCGATCGCCTTGTCGGGCAGGTGGCGATCCTGGATGTAGCGGTCCGAGAGCTCGGCCGCGGCCTTGAGCGCCTCGTCGGTGATCGTGACGCGGTGGTGGGCCTCGTAGCGATCCCGGAGCCCGCGCAGGATCTGCACCGAGTCGTCCACCGTGGGCTCCTCGACGCGAACCTGCTGGAAGCGGCGCTCGAGAGCGGCGTCGCGCTCGAGGTATTTGCGGTATTCGTCGAGCGTCGTGGCGCCGATCGTCTGCAGCTCGCCGCGTGCGAGGGCCGGCTTCAGGATGGAGGCCGCGTCGATTGCGCCCTCGGCCGCGCCCGCGCCGACGAGATTGTGGAGCTCGTCGATGAACAGGACGATGTCGCCGCGCTGCTGGATCTCCTTCATGACCTTCTTCAGCCGCTCCTCGAACTCGCCACGGTACTTCGAGCCGGCGACGAGGGCTGCGAGGTCGAGGCTGTAGATCTGCTTGCCCTTGAGGATCTCGGGCACCTGGTTCGAGGAGATGCGCTGGGCGAGTCCCTCGACGATGGCGGTCTTGCCGACGCCGGGCTCGCCGATCAAAACGGGGTTGTTCTTCTGGCGGCGCGCGAGGATCTGCATGATCCGCTCGATCTCGGTCTGGCGGCCGACGACCGGGTCGAGCTTGCCCTCCTGCGCCTGCTTCGTGAAGTTGCGGCCGAACTGGTCGAGCAGCTTCGAGGACTTCGACTTCTCGCTGCTCGGACCGCCCGAGCCCGCCTGGCGGCGGCCGGGACCGGAGAGCATGCGGATGATCTCGTTGCGGATCTTCTCCGCGTCGGCGTCGAAGTCGAGCAGGATCCGCGCGGCGACGCCTTCGTTCTCGCGCACGAGGCCGAGCAGGATGTGCTCGGTGCCGATGTAGTTGTGGCCGAGGGAGAGCGCCTCGCGCAGCGCGAGCTCCAAGACCTTCTTCGCGCGCGGCGTGAACGGGATCTGGCCGGTCGTGACCTCGTCGCCCTGGCCGACGATCCGCGCGACCTGCGCCCGCACTTCTTCCACCGTGATGTCGAGAGACTCGAGTACCCGCGCCGCAAGACCCTCTTCCTCGCGGAGCAGCCCGAGCAGGATGTGCTCGGTGCCGATGTAGTTGTGCTTGAGCGCCCGCGCCTCGTCCTGAGCTAGGACGACGACCTGGCGAGCCCGTTCAGTGAAGCGTTCGAACAAATCCCTCGACTCCCCTCTCCTTGTCATACAGCACCGTCAGACGGTCAAGGTGAGAGCCCATCGTAGCCGACCCCTATGTCGCCACAGAGCGCCCAAATGGGTCTGTCCGGCTTACGCGCGGGCGCGCAGCGTCGGAAAGAGGATCACGTCGCGGATCGAGTCCTTGCCGAGGAGGACCATCGCCAGCCTGTCGATGCCGATTCCGCAGCCGCCGTTCGGCGCCATTCCGTAGGACATCGCCTCGACGTAGTCGGGGTCGCCCGGCTCGGCCTCGGCGTCGCCGGCTTCCCGCTCGGACGCCTGCATCCCGAACCGCTGCTCCTGTTCCTCGGAGTCGTTCAGCTCGCTGAAGGCGTTGGCGATCTCCATCCCGCTCACCACGGCCTCGAACCGCTCGACGAGCGTCTCGTCGCCGTCGGTCGTGCGGGCGAACGGCGACAGCTCCAGCGGCCAGTCGTAGACGATCGACGGCTGCGTCAGCTCCGGCTCGACGAAATGGGAGTACGCGTGGTCGGCGAGCTGGGCCCAGCTGCGGTCGCTCGAGACGTCGACCCCCGCCTCGGTCAGCTTCGCGCGCAGCTCAGCCTCGTCACGCGTCCACACGCCGTGCGCGTCGAGCGCTTCGACGAACCGCACCTCCTGCCAATCCGCGAGATCGACGTTGTGCCCGCGAAAGGTCGTCTTCGTCCCGCCGAGCGTCGCCTCGGCCGCGCGGCCCACGAGCTCCTTCAGGCGCGCGGCCGTGTCCTTGTAGTCCGCGTAGGCCGCGTACCACTCGAGCTGCGTGAACTCCGGCGAGTGCTTGTACGAGTAGCTCTCGTTGCGAAAGTCCTTCGAGATCTCGTAAACCCGCTCGAGCCCGCCGACGATGAGCCGCTTGAGATAGAGCTCGTCGGCGATGCGGAGGTAGAGCTCGGTGTCGAGCAGCTCGGAGCGCGTTACGAACGGCTCGGCGAAGCCGCCGCCGTAGCGCGGTTGCAGGATCGGTGTCTCGACCTCGATGAACTCCTCGCCGTCGAGGTAGGCGCGAATCGCCGAGACCATCCGCGCACGCTTGATCGCCTCGTCGCGCGACTCCTCGCTCATCAGCAGGTCGAGGTAGCGCTTGCGGTAGCGAAGCTCGACGTCCTCGATCCCGTGGAACGTGTCCGGCAGGGGCGCGCGAATCCGCGCGAGGATCTCGAGCTTCTCGACCTGGAGCGAGGCCTCGCCGCGGCGGGAGCGGGCCGGCGAGCCCGTCACGCCCACCACGTCGCCGAGATGGATCTCGATCTCCCCCGTCCGCTCCGTCGGGCAGATCAGTTGGATGCGGCCCGAACGGTCGACGAGATCGAGGAAGACGAGCTTCCCCATGTCGCGCCGCGCCATGACGCGACCCGCCAGGCGGTTTTTGGTTCCGTCGTCGGTCGCGCCGGGCTCGAGCTGTTCAGCCTCGGCGCGAACGGCCGCGATTTCGTCGCGGTCGGGAAACCGCTTGGGAAGAGACATGGCCGCGCGAGTCTACGCGGCCTTCACTTCCATGATCTTGAACTTCTTCGCGCCCCGCGGCGTCGGCGCCTCGACCACGTCGCCCTTCTTGTGGCCCATGATCGCCTTGCCGACGGGAGACTCGTTCGAGAGCTTCAGCTCCGCCGGGTCGGCTTCCGCCGAGCCGACGATGTGGTACTCGACCGTCTTGTTCGAGCCCATGTCCTTGAGCCGTACCTTCGTCCCGACGTTGACCTCGCCCGAACGGATCTCCTTGCGCGTTACGACACGGGCGTTCTTGAGCCGCTCCTCGAGCGTCGCGATGCGCGCCTCGAGATGGGCCTGATCGTTCTTCGCGGAGTCGTATTCCGCGTTCTCTGCGATGTCGCCGAACTCGCGCGCGACGCGGATGCGGTCCGCAACCTCGCGCCGCCGCACGGTCGACAGTTCTTCGATCTCCGCCTGGAGCTTCTTGTAGCCCTCAGGCGTGAGGATGACTTCTTTCACCGGCGCCTCCTGGAGCCCAGAAGATGAAACGGCCGGCGGCGACCGGCCGTCGGCGGGGGCGGATGGTACCCCCGCGATCAACCCCCGTCAACAAGCCACCGTTACCCTTCGCGCAATGCCGGTGAACCTCCAGGAGGTGTGGTCGATCGGCGGGGTCGAAGTGCCGACGCGGATCGTGCTCGCGCCGATGGCCGGAGTGAGCATCCAGGCGTTTCGGCGCCAGGGACGCCGCTTCGGGGCCGGGCTCGTCTGCTCGGAGATGGTTTCCGCGGCTGGGATCGAGCACCGCAACGAGCGCACCTTCGGCTATCTGCGGGTCGCGGCCGACGAGCATCCGCTTGCGATCCAGATCTTCGGGGCGGATCCCGCCGCAATGGCCGACGCGGCCCGCATGGTCGAGGCGGCCGGTGCGGACATCGTCGACATGAACTTCGGCTGTCCGGTGCGGAAGGTCACAAAGACCGGAGCGGGCGCGCACCTGATGGAGGACGAGGCGCTCGCGTGCCGTGTCGTCGAGGCGGTGGCCGCCGCGGTCGCCGTGCCGGTGACCGTGAAGATGCGACGCGGAGTTGCGAACGGCTCGCGCGCCTGCCTCGAGCTCGGCCCGCGGCTGGTGGAGGCGGGAGCGGCGGCACTGACGCTCCATCCCCGCTCGGCACAGCAGATGTACACCGGCGAGGCCGACCACGCGCTCACCGCGGAGCTCGTCGAACGCGTCGGTGTCCCCGTGATCGCGTCGGGCGACGTGACCTCGCGCGAGAAGGCGCTCGGCGTGCTCGAGCAGACCGGCGCAGCTGCCGTCATGGTCGCGCGCGGTGCGCAGGGAAACCCGTGGGCGCTGCGCGAGATCGCCGAGGGCGAGTCGTTCCACCCGACGCGTGACGAGGTCGCCGCGGAGCTCGTGGTCTTCATCCGCGAGGCCGTGCGCGAGCTCGGCGAGCAACGGGCGGTGGGCTTCCTGAAGAAGTTCTACGGCTGGTATCTCGGCCACGGCCGCTTCCCCAAGCCGTTCAAGCAGGAGCTCGTAGAGCTCAAGACATCGGATGAGGTCGTGACGCGGCTCTTTGCGGCCGCTCCCGGCGCGGCTCCGCTCGTCGCACAGCTGGAAGCGGAGCTTCCGGCCACCGGAGACGAGGTGCTGCTCGACGCACTGCCGATCTCGGTCTACGGCGGTGGCTGACCCGGACCTGTCATCGCTAGTAACAGACTGTTACTAGCTGCACCCCGAAGCGGCAAGCAATCCCACGGACAGCGCTCGGCGGGACACCGGCCAACCTTGTAACAGTCTGTTACTTGGGCGGTCGGTTCCGGTCCCAGACGATGCGCAGGCCTTCGAGCGTGAGGAACGGCTCGACGTGGCCGATCGTGCGGGAGTGCGGGGCGATCAGGTTGACGAGTCCGCCGGTTCCTATGACAGGCGCTTCGGCGCCGAGCTCGCGACGGATCGCATCGACGATCCCGTCGACCTGGCCCGCGAAACCGTAGACGAGCCCCGACTGGAGCGCGCCGGCGGTCGTCTTGCCGATGACCTGAGGCGGCTCGACGTAGTCGACCTTCACGAGCCGGGCGGCCCTCTCGAATAGCGCGTCCATCGAGACCTCGATCCCCGGCGCCAGGACGCCGCCGACGTACGCGCCTTCCGGGGAGACGACGTCGAAGTTCGTGGACGTACCGAAGTCGGCCACGATCGCCGGCGCCCCGTGGCGCTCCTTCGCCGCGAGGGCGTTGACGACCCGGTCGGGACCTACCTCCCGAGGGTCGTCGTACTGGATCTCGATCCCCGTACGCACGCCCGGACCGATCACGAGCAGCTCCGCCTTGGCCCAGCGCCAGGCGACGTGCTCGTACTCCGGCACCAGCCGCGGCACCGTCGAGGAGAGACAGATCCCGTCGATCGCGCCGAGATCGAGGAAGTCCGCGAGCAGCGCGCCGAGCTCGTCTCCCGTGCGGTGCGACTCGGTGGCGATCCGCCAGCGGTCGCCGAGCTCGTCGCCCTCGAAGAGACCGAAGACCGTCTGCGTGTTGCCTACGTCGACCGCGAGGAGCATCGCGGCGCGGAGGCTACTCGTCTTCGAGGCGGAACGGCTCGCCGATGCGCTCGGCGAGCGCCTCGGCCGTCAGCTGCGGCTCGTCGCCCTCGCCCCGCAGCTCCTCGATCGTGACGTCGCCCGAGGTGAAGACCTTGGCCCGCGGGATCATCCGCGTCGGCCGGTTCTTATCCCAGACCCACACGTCCTCGAGATCGAGCTGGAAGAACGGCAGGCCGCCGGCGGTGTTGGGCGCCGCCTGCTGCACGTCGAGCCGGTTGCAGAGGTAGGTCGCGTCCTGCGTCAGCACGCAGAAGCGGAACAGCGCGAAGACCGCCTGGTATTCCTTTTTCAGCGCGAGCTCGAGCTCTGCCTCGTGCTCGTCGAGATCGTCGAGGTGGGACATCGGCGGAATCAGTGTACCCCGCTACGCAGGGATTCCACCTCTCCGTGGCCGGGGATGACGAGGACGGGAGCCAGCTCGGCGAGCGGCTCGAGGACGAAGCGGCGGTCGTGCAGGCGCGGGTGCGGAACGGTCAGGCCCGGCTCGTCCAGCTCCTCGTCGCCGTAGAGGAGAAGGTCGAGATCGAGCGTCCGCGGGCCGTGCTCACCTGGGACCCGGACGCGGCCGAAACGCTGCTCGACCGCGAGCAGCAGGTGGAGGAGCTCGCGGGCCGTGAGCGTCGTGGCGAGCTCGGCCGCGCCGTTGAGAAAGCGCGGTTGGTCACCGACTCCAACCGGATCCGTTTCGCGCAGAGTCGAGACGGCCACGACCTCGACGCCGTCCTCGGCGGCGAGCGCGTCGAGGGCCGCGCGCAGCGTCCGCTCGCGATCGCCGAGGTTCGCGCCGAGGCCGATATAGGCGCGGGTCACGGTCTCGTGACCGCGACGCCGGCGGTGCCTTCGAGACCCGCCGGCCGGACCTCGGGCTTGCGAACACGCACGCGCAACCGCTCGGGCGAGAAGCGCTCTGCAAGCTCGTCGGCGACCGCGGACGCGAGCGCCTCGAGCAGCGCGTACTGCCTCGAGTCGGACACCTCCTGCGCGACCCGCGCGACCGCGACGTAGTCGACCGCATCTTCCAGGCGATCGCTCGTTCCGCGCTCCCCCACCTCGAGCTCGACGTCGAACACGAACTCCTGCCCACGCTCGCGTTCTTCCTCGTGCACGCCGTGCCGGCCGAAGACCCGCAGGTCGTGAACCTCGACCGTGATCACGCGATTGTCCCCGGTACGCCGCGCCAAAGGCGCGACGTACCGCAAGGGGGAACCTCTCGGTTCCCCCGAGTCCCCCTCCCCGGCGCTCGGACGAGCAAGCTCATCCAAGCACCAGCGCAGCCGCCACCGTCAAAGCGTCGACCGTCGGCTTGACATCGTGGACGCGCAGGATCGTCGCGCCGCGCTCGAATGCGGTGACCGCCGCCGCGACGCTCGCCCCGAGCAGATCGTCGGATCCCGTCAGCTTGCGGAGGGAGCTCTTGCGCGAGAACCCGACCACCACGGGCCTCCCGAGTGCGACAAGAACGTCGAGACGCCGCACGAGCTCGAGGTTGTGCGCCACCGTCTTGCCGAAGCCGATCCCGGGGTCGAGGCAGATCCGTTCCTCGGGGATGCCGTGCGCGACCGCGAATGCGAGCCGCTCCTCGAGGAACGACGCGACCTCGTCCGCGACGTCGTCATAGCGCGGCTCTGCCTGCATCGTCCGCGGCTCGCCCTGCATGTGCATGAGGCAGAGATACGCGCCCGAGCCCGCGACGACTCCGGCCAGCTCGGGGTCGCCGCGAAGCGCCGTGACGTCGTTGACGAGGATCGCGCCGCGCTCGAGCGCCGCGCGCGCGACGGCCGCCTTCGCCGTGTCGATCGAGAACGGGACTTCTCCGCCCAGGCGATCGAGAACCGGAACAACACGCCGCAGCTCCTCGTCGGCCGAGATGCCGTCGGAGCCGGGTCGCGTCGACTCGCCACCAACGTCGACGATCGCCGCGCCCTCCTCGATCATCCCCCGCGCCGCCGCCGCCGCGACGTCGGGGTTCAGATTGACGCCGCCGTCGGAGAACGAGTCGGGGGTCACGTTCACGACGCCCATCACCGAGGGCCGCGCAAAGCGCCGCTCGAGCGGAACCGAGCCGACAACCATGCGGAGAACTAAAGCAGCCCTCTCCTACTGCCGACATACCCGCTGCGATGATCGACGACCGTCTACTCGGGCACTGGGAGCGGGAAACCGCCGCACGAGACCGGCTCCGCAACGCGCTGCCGGCTTCGTGGCGCAACGACCCGCGACCGGACATGGACGTCGTGCGCGAGCTCTACATCGAGGCGATGCTCAGGCTGAAGCAGCAGCCTTCGGCGCGGCCGGTCGCGATCGGCAACGACGACCGCTAGCAGCAGTTTTCGTAAGACTCATCCAAAGCTCACCAATTGGCGCTAGTTTGCGGCCGGTCGTGCGGAGGGTCGTGTGGATCTGGGTGACGGGTGCGCTGCTGCTCGTCTTCGGCGTCGTGGGGGCGTCCGCGGCGCGGTCCGGCACGCGCGGGAAGCGCGTCGGCGAGAAACGGCTCAACGTCGTCCTAATCCTGAGCGACGACGAGCGCTCCGACGGGACGATGGTGATGAAGAACGTCCGGGACCTGCTCGCGAACCACGGCACCACCTTCACCGACATGCACGTGACGACTTCGATGTGCGGCCCGTCGCGGGCGAGCATCCTCACGGGCCAGTACGCGCACCACACCGGGGTCCTCGACAACTTCGGCCCGCACAGCTACCCCGCCTTCACAGAAGAGTCGAACGACCTCCCGGTCTGGATGCACGACGCCGGCTACGACACCGCGCTCGTCGGCAAATACGTCAACTCCTATACCGACGCGTACGTCGATCACAAGGTCCCGCCGGGGTGGAACGACTGGCAGGTGATGGACAGCATCCCGATGGAGGCGTACTACAACTACGACCTCAA
>DASXKE010000210.1:0-6238 GCA_036496985.1 Gaiellaceae bacterium
TCCCCTGGTCGCCCGCTCCCGCGCCGTCGAGGGGATCGCCCTCGCCGTGCTGCATCTCGTAGGAGCGATCGATGCCCTGCGCGATGTCGGGCGACTGCTCGTCGATCGCGACGACGACGCCGCACGTATCGGCGTCGAAGCCGAACTTCGCGCGCGTGTAGCCGATCTCGCGGATCCGGTCGCGGACGAGCCGCGGGATGTCGACGTAGGTCTCGGTGGTGATCTCGCCGGCCACGACGACGAGCCCGGTCGTGATCAGCGTCTCGCAGGCGACGCGTCCGTTGGGATCGTCGGCGAGGACGGAGTCGAGCACGGAGTCCGAGATCTGGTCGGCCATCTTGTCGGGATGGCCTTCGGTGACCGACTCGGACGTGAAGGAGAACGAGCGCATAGGCATGCGTGGCAGGCTAGCCAACGCGGCCCTATTCCTCCGTCGGTTCACGCCCCATCAGCCCGGCCGCGAGGTCCGTCACGTCCTGACCGGAGAGCACCGCGCAGACGCCTTCGGTGATCGGCAGCTCGACGCCGAGGCGGTGCGAGAGGTCGCGCAGGATCGGCGCCGTCGTCAGCCCCTCCACCGTCTGGCCGATCTCGGCGACCGCCCGCTCCGGTGTCAGTCCCTGCGCGATCAGCTGTCCCGCCTGCCGATTGCGCGTCTTGGAGCTGCAGCAGCTGACGACCAGGTCGCCGATGCCTGCGAGACCGGCGAACGTCTCCTGCCGCGCGCCCGCCGCCTCGCCGAGCCGGGTCATCTCCGCGAGCCCGCGCGCAATGAGCGAGGCTTTCGCGTTGTCGCCGAGCCTCAGCCCGTCCACGCCGCCGGCCGCCAGCGCGATCACGTTCTTCGCCGCGCCGCACAGTTCGACACCGACGAGATCGGGATTGACGTAGGCGCGAAAGAGACCGGAGTTGAGGGCGTGCTGCAGCTGGCCCGCGAGGAACCCGTCCTCGCTCGCGATCACCGCGGCCGTCGGGAGACCCATTGCGATCTCCTCCGCGATGTTCGGCCCCGAGAGGACTGCGACGGAACGGTCGCCGACTCGGGTCGAGAGCCGCTCGCCGGTTTCTGGATCGAGCCCTTTGACGAGGCTGAGCACCGGCGCGTCACCCGGCAGCGCCTCCACGACCGCGGCAAACGCCTGGCTCGGCACGGCCGCCGCAACGACGTCGACGTCGCCGGGCGCGTCCGCGAGCGCAACCGCCTCGGCCGCGCTCAGGTCGACGCCCTGCAGGTAGCGCGGGTTCCAGCCCGTCCTCGAGATCGCCTCGGCCTGCTCACGCGTGCGACAGGCGAGGACGACGTCGTGGCCGCGGTCGAGGAGCACGCGCGTGAACGCCGTCCCCCACGATCCCGCACCGGCGACGAGAAACCGCACGTTTCCCCGCTCTCAGCGCCGGCTAGGCCGGCGCCTCCGCTCCTGAGGGTGCTCCGTCGAGCCTACGCACCCTAGGATCGTTTCACGAAGTCGATCGAGACCGGCACGCCCTCCAGGCCGAAGCGCTCGCGCAGCCGGTTCTCGACCCAGTAGCCGTAGTCGCGCGTGACGAGGCCGGGGTCGTTGACGAAGATGCGGAAGCGCGGCGGGCGCACACGGATCTGCGCGCCGTAGAGGAGATTGAGCCGCCGGCCGCGCGGTCCGCTCGGCGGCTGCCGCGCCTCGCGCAGCTCCCCGAGGGCGCGGTTCAGCTCGGGGGTCGGAATCCGTTTCACGTGCCGGTCGAAGAGCTCGACGACGTTGTCGAGGAGCCGCTCGAGGCCGCGTCCCGAGTGGGCCGAGATGGCGACGAACCCCGGCCGCTGCCGCAGTCGGCGGCGCAGCTCGCCGCGAGCATCCTCGACGTTGATCGTGGTCGCGTCCCATTTCGAGAGGACGACGAGCGTCGAGCAGTCGGCGTGACGAGCGACGTCCGCGATCGAGATGTCCTGCTCCACGATCCCCTCCGAGGAGTCGACCAACACGAGGGCGACGTCGGCCCGCTCGGCGGCCTCGATCGCGCGCAGCTCGGAGTAGTACTCGACTCCCTGGCGATGGCGACGCTTGCGTCGGAGGCCGGCGGTGTCGATCAGGACGAACGTGCGCTCGCCGCGCTCGAGCACCGTGTCGACGGCATCGCGCGTCGTCCCGGGGATCTCGCTCACGATCAGCCGCTCGCGCCCGAGCAGCGCGTTGACGAGGCTCGACTTGCCGACGTTCGGGCGTCCCAGGATCGCCACGCGGATCGCATCGTCGGACAACGAGGGACGTCCCGCCGGCGCTAGCCGCTCGAGCTCGGCGATCACGCGGTCGAGCAGGTCGCCGCTACCGGAGCCGTGCAGGCCGGAGATCGGAATCGGGTCGCCGAGCCCCAGCCGGTGCACCTCGAGGGCGAGCGGTTCCTGGGTCGGGTCGTCGATCTTGTTGGCGAGCACCAGCACCGGCTTGTGCGACTCGCGCAGGATCTGGGCGACCTCCTCGTCGCCGGGCGTCACGCCCGCCCGCGCGTCCACGACGAAGAGCACGAGATCGGCCTCCTCCACGGCCTCCCGAGCCTGTCCGGCAATCGCGCGAGTGATCGGCGTCGGATCGGCGATATCGACGCCGCCGGTGTCGACGAGGACGAAGCGCTTCCCCGTCCACTCGCAGACGAGCTCCTTGCGGTCGCGCGTCACGCCGGGCATCTCGTGAACGACGGCGGCCCGTGTCTCGGTCAGCCGGTTGACGAGAGTCGACTTGCCGACGTTCGGGAAGCCGACGATCGCTACCGCGCCGAGCAGCGGCGGAGGCGGCGCCGCCTCGAGCGCAGTGGACTCGTCGTCCTCGTTCATGCTGGAGGAGTCGCGTGACGCGGGCGACCAGACTCGTGCAGGTCGCGGAGCCAGTCCCAGAGCCGGTGCAGCTCCGTCTCGATCTGCTCGGAGGCCGCGCGATATCCCTTGCCACCGCGCGGCAGCCCCTCGAAACGCATCGGCTCGCCCCACGCGATCGAGACCGGCGCGAAGTTGCCGATCTTCCAGTTTTGCGAGCCGTAGATCGCGCCGCAGATCACCGGCACGTCCTCCTGCAGCGCCACCATCGCAGCGCCTGGCTGCACGCGCCCCGGCACGCCGCTCCGCTGCCGCGTCCCCTCGACGAAGATGCCGAGGGCCTCTCCGTCGCGCACGACCTCACGCATCCTCCGCACCGCCTCGCGATCGGACTCGCCGCGCCGCACCGAGATCGTGCCGAAGCTGCGGATCAGCTCGCCGAGTCCCGGGATACGGTGCGCCTCGGCCTTGGCCAGGTAGTAGAGGTGGCGCTTGCAGACCCAGCCGAAGCACGGGATGTCGATCCAGTGGAGGTGGTTGAACGCGAAGACGACTCCACCGGTGCGCGGAATCCGGTCGCCCCCGTAGGAGCGGAGCCGCGTGGCCGCCGCCGCCGATCCGCCGAGCACTGGGCGCCCGATGGTCCACATGGCGTCGTGCGCCGTCACGCGGGCGTGCGCTCGCGGAAGAGCGCTTCGATCCGGTCGACGACGTCCTCGACCTCGAGGTTCGTCGTGTCGATCTCGATCGCGTCCGGCGCGGGCTGCATCCGCTCGGCGTCTTTGGCGTCGCGCTTGCGCAAATCGGTGGCGAGCGCGTCGGCGCCGATCCCGGGGCGCTCGGCCATGCGCCGCCGTGCCCGTACGTCGCGATCGGCGACGAGGTAGACCTTCACCGCGGCGTCCGGCGCGACGACCGTCCCGATGTCGCGTCCCTCGATCACGACGTTCCCGTCGCGCCCGAGCTCGCGCTGCCGGTCGCGCATCACCTCTCGCACCGCCGAATGGCGCGCGACGACGGGGACCATCCGGTCGACGCGGTCGTTGCGAATGGACGAGGTCACGTCGGTCGCGGCGATCCAGACCCGGTCGTCCTCGGAGAAGAGGACGGGCTGCTCGCGGGCGAGCTGCGCGAGTCCTTCTGCGTCGCCGAGGTCGAGCCTGCGCTGCATCGCGAGCCAGGTGAGCGCCCGGTACATCGCGCCGGTATCGAGGTAGCGGAAACCGAGGCGCTCCGCGAGCGCCCGCGCCACTGTGCTCTTTCCGGCCCCGGCAGGGCCGTCGATTGCCACGATCACCGTCTCGTCACCGACTCCAGCAGCTCGTAGAAGCCGGGGAAGCTTATAGCGGCCGTGTCGGCGCCCTCGATCGCCACTCCTTGGATCGAGGCGAGACCGGCGACGGCACCGAGCATGGCGATGCGGTGGTCGCCGCGCGCGTCGACGCGGCCGCCGCGCAGCCGGGCCGGGACCCCCTGGACGCTCCAGCCGTCGGGCAGCGAGCGGATCCGGGCGCCGAGCGGCCTCAGCCCGTCGGTGACCGCCTCGATCCGGTCGCTTTCCTTGACGCGGAGCTCGCCGGCGCCCGAGACGCGCGTCTCGCCGCGGGCGTGGGACGCGAGCAAGGCGACGAGCGGGAGCTCGTCGACCAGCGCCGGCACCTGGTCGGCTCCGATCTCGGTCGCGATGAGCTCTCCCGGCTGCACCTGTACCGAAGCGATCGGCTCGCGACCGGCGCGGCGTCGCTCGAAGACCGAGACGCGCGCTCCCATCCGCTCGAGCACGCCGAGCAGTCCCGTGCGGCGCGGATTGACGCCGAGGTCGTGGATCGTGAGGTCGCTGCCCGGGACGAGAGCGGCGGCGACGAGCAGCGGCGCGGCCGACGAGAAGTCTCCCGGAACGATCGTCTCGCCAAGCCTGAGTGCGCCCGTAGGCTCGATGGTCACCGACGTCGCGCGGCGCTGGATCCGGGCTCCCGCGGCCTCGAGCATGAGCTCGGTGTGGTCGCGGGTCGGGATCCGCTCGACGACGGTCGTCGCGCCGTCCGCATTGAGGCCGGCGAGGAGGATCGCCGACTTCACCTGCGCGCTCGCGACCTCCGGCTCGATCTCGATTCCATGTAGCGCGCCGGAGCCGCGAACCGCGAGCGGCGCGTGCCCGTCGGTCGTCTCCACGTCGGCTCCCATCCGGCGCAGCGGCGCAGCGATGCGCTCCATCGGCCGCGAGGTCAGCGACTCGTCGCCCGACAGCGTGAACTCGGCGTCCTGTCCCGCGAGGACGCCGGTCAGGAGGCGCATGAGCGTGCCGGCGTTGCGGCAGTCGACCGCGCCGGGCCGCAATCCGCGCAGCCCGACGCCGTGCACGACGAGCTCGTCGTCGGCGACGTCCTCGACCTCGACGCCGAGCGACCGGACAGCATCGATCGTCGCCTGCGTGTCGCCCGAGCGGCCGAAGCCGTGCACCTGTGTCTCCCCCTCGCCGAGTGCCCCGATCAGGACGGCGCGGTGCGAGATCGACTTGTCCCCGGGCACGACGACGTGCCCGACCAGGGAAGCAGCAGGCTCGATCCTCACGATCAGCCGATGGTGCGTCCCATGAGGGACGCGAGTGCGCGGATCTCGTCGGAGAAGTCGCGGAACTCGGAGGTCGGGATCTGCTGCGCTGCGTCGCACAGCGCTTCCTCGGGCCGCGGGTGCACCTCGACGATGATCCCGTCGGCTCCCGCCGCGACGGCCGCCCGCGCGAGCGGCAGCACGAGGTCGCGCCGCCCGGCCGCATGCGACGGGTCGACGATGACGGGCAGGTGGGTCTCCTGCTTGAGGAAGGGGATCGCGCCGATGTCGAGAGTGAAGCGCGTCGCGGTCTCGAAGGTCTTGATCCCGCGTTCGCAGAGGATCACCTCGGAGTTCCCCTCCTTGACGATGTACTCGGCCGCCATCAGCAGGTCCTCGACCGTCGACGAGAGGCCTCGCTTGAGCAGCACGGGCTTCGGTGCGCGGCCGACCTCGGAGAGGAGCGAGAAGTTCGACATGTTGCGGGCGCCGATCTGGATCACGTCCGCCGCCTCGACGACCTCCTCGACGTGGCGCGGATCCATCAGCTCGGTGACGAGCGGCAGCCCGGTCTCGGCGCGCGCCTCCTTCAGGATCTCGAGCGCCTCCTCGCCGAGCCCCTGGAACGCGTACGGAGACGTGCGGGGCTTGAACGCGCCTCCGCGCAGCATCGTCACGCCCTCGGCGTTCACCGCCCGGGCCGTCTCGAGCGTCTGCTCCCTCGTCTCCACCGTGCACGGGCCGGCGATGAAGCCGAAGTAGCCGTCGCCGATGCGGCGGCCGCGCGACTCGATCACGGTCGGATCCGGCGACAGCTCGCGCGAGACGAGCTTGTACGGCTTGAGGATCGGCAGCACCTGCTCGACGCCTGCGAAGCCCTCGAGCGGCAGCGTCGCGAGCAGC
>DASXKE010000211.1:0-2975 GCA_036496985.1 Gaiellaceae bacterium
AGAGGTGGCGGAGGTCGCCGCGGATCTGCGTGCACGATTCACGCGCGATCCCGAGTACGCGGCGCGCTGGGCACAACTGCCGCGCGGCAGCCGCCCGCTCGCGAACCCGCTGGGCGGCGCTCCGGGCTTCGTGCTCGAGAACGTCTACGTCCTGCCCGGCCTCCCGTCCGAGATGGAGGCGATGTTCGTGTCGATCGAGGAGGAATTCCGCGGCGGCAGCCCGATCCAGTCCTGGCGCCGCGTCTACCGGACGTACGAGAGCGGCATCGCATCGACGCTCGCCGAGACCGTCGAGCGGTGGCCGAACGTCCTCGTCGGCTCCTATCCGAGCTTCGGCTCGGGTGGGTTCACGGTCGAGATCGTGCTCAAGTCGCGCGACGTCGCGGCTCTCGCCGAGGCCTCCGCCTGGGTCGAGTCAGCGATCGAAGAGAGCGGCTGACGGCAGGTAGAAGGCCGCGATCGCGAAGGTCATGAGCACCGCCGCGAGCGGGCTGAAGAACGCGATGACGAAGACGGTTCCGTACATCGGGACGCCCGGATCGAACGCGCGTGAGATCGCGCGCAAAGCCGAGTCGGGAACGCCCTCGGCGATGAGCCGCCGGCCACCCGAGGCGTATCTCCACCAGATGTTGTAGAGCACCGACATGACCACGAAGGTCGCGGCGTAGGCGAGTACGGCGGCTCCCTCGCCGTCCTTTTGGAGGTACTGCGCGACGAGCTTGGTCGGGAAGGGCAGGAACGCGACCGTCAACAGCAGCAGGATGTTGAGGAAGAGAAACGTCCGGTCGGTACGCCCGATCAGAGAGCACGTGTGGTGGTGGTTCATCCAGATGATCCCGATCGTGACGAAGCTCGTCACGTACGCGAGGTACGACGGCCAGAGGTGCAGAAGCTGGCGGCCGAGGTCGTGCCCTGACTTCACGTTGAACTCGAGCACGAGCAGCGTGGCGGCGATTGCGAACACGCCGTCGCTGAAGGCTTCGAGTCGGCCGGTGCCGGTCTCGTCCACGGCCCGGATCGTCCCGAACGCACCGGACGGCTACGCGAGTGCGGGCGCGAGCTCGCGGCCGAGCAGCCGCACCGGCTCGAGGTCGGTGTGGAGCAGGTGCTGGAGCATCACGCGGTCGCAGCCGGCGCGCTCGTACGCGCGCAGCCGCTCCGCGGCCTCGTCGACCGAGCCGACGACGCAGCGCTCGGAGTACGTGGCGAGCCAGTCGTCGAAGGACTGCTCGCGCGCGCGACGGGAGTAGAGCGCCTGCGCGCGCTCCCGCATCTCCGCGTGCGTCTCCCCGACGAGGAAGCCGGTCATGACGCCGAACCGCAGCCGCCGGGTCTTTTCGCGGATCACCGCGGCCTCCTCCGGCGAGACGAACGGCGTGTTGTACTCGTCCGCGAACTTCAGAGCCGGCTCGACGGTGCCGCGCCCGCCGCTGCCGCCGACGAGGAGCGGGGGCCTCGGTTGCTGCACGGGTTTCGGCTGCGCAGGCGCATCCTCGAGCGTGTAGTGCCGGCCGTGGAAGTCGACGCGCTCGTCGGTCCAGAGGCGGTGGACGATCTCGACCTGCTCGGCGAGCATTTCGACCCGCGCCGACGTCTCCGGGAACGGGAACCCGTACGCGCGATGCTCGCGCTCCATCCAGCCTGCGCCGAGCCCGAGCTCGATCCGCCCGCCGGAGATGTGGTCGGCCGTCGCAGCTGCGTTTGCGAGCAGGGCCGGCGCCCGGAATGTGGCCGGGGAGACGAGTGTGCCGAAGCGGAGCACGGACGTTCTCGCCGCGAGCCCGGCGATAGTCGTCCACGCATCGTGCGCGACGTTGTGGGCCTCGTCGCCCTGCGAGATGTAGTGATCCGAGCGGAAGAGCGTCTCGACGCCGTGCTCCTCACAGGCAGCGGCGAGCGCGCACCAGTCGGGCCAGGTCACGCCTTCCTGTCCCTCGATCATCAGCGCAAGCCGCATGTCCCGAGCGTAAGCGGTGGATGCGCAACCGCGCTACGATTCCCTCGCCGTTAGTTCGTACTACGAACCAACGGATCTGACGCGGGGAAGGAGTCGACGTCCAGGCCAGCTCCGGCCGCCGCGCTTCGCTGCGTAGGGCCTGGGTTAGGGGTCAACCAATGAAGCGGACGATCATTGCGCTTGGCGCGGTTGCACTCGCGCTCGCGCTCGCCGGCGGAGCATGGGCCGGCAAGAAGTACGTCATCACGTCCTCGAAGCAGGTGAAGCCGGGTGCCCTGACGGGTGCCAACATCAAGAACCACTCGTTGGGCCTCAACGATCTTTCGACCGGTGCGGCGCTGCGACTTCGCGGTTCGCGCGGGCCGAAGGGCGACACGGGCCCGAAGGGCGACACGGGTGCGCAGGGCCCGAAGGGCGACACCGGTTCCATCGGCGCAACCGGGCCGGCAGGGCCGACGGGAGCGAGCGGCTTCGCCGGCGCGTTCTACTCGGTGCAGGACTACACCGAGACGATCGGCGTCGGCGCGATCGCCACGGCGGCGTGCGACCCGAACGACGCCACCAACTCGCAGAACTACACCGCGATCTCGGGCGGCGTCCAGGACACCGACTCGGGCACGGACATGACGGCCAACGACAACCAGGTGGCGATCGCGGCCTCGTTCCCGGGCCGGATGGACTTCAACACCTTCACGCCGAAGCCCTTCCGGACCGACGGCTGGATCATCCAGTTCGCGCATGTCGGTCAGCAGGACAACAACCTCGCCGTGTGGGCGCTGTGCGTCCCGGTCTCCGACTTCGGCGGGAGCATTCCCGTCCACGTCAACTAGGACACACGTCGATCTGCAGGGGGCGGCTTCGGCCGCCTCCTGCCCGGCTACGATCGAGCGGTGGCAGCGACGACGCCGGAGACCTACCTCGCCGACCTGAATCCCGCGCAGCGCGAGGCCGTTCTCCACACCGAGGGGCCTGTCCTCGTCGTCGCAGGCGCGGGCTCGGGCAAGACCCGCGTCCTCAC
>DASXKE010000212.1:0-7527 GCA_036496985.1 Gaiellaceae bacterium
CGACGGGCATGTTCCTCAACGTGCTCGTCTCGATGCACATGCACGAGCAGCCGGAGCAGTGGATGCAGGATCTCTACGAAGGCTGCGGCAAGAACTCGCTCTAGCCCTCTCTTTTTTTCGCCAAGGAGGAAGTGATGACTCACACACAAAAGCGCTCGCTGATCTGGACGATGGCGATCACCTCGGTCGCGCTCTTCATGGTCAGCCTCGACAACCTCGTCGTCACCACGGCGTTGCCGGTGATCAGGCAGAACCTCCACGCGACGATCTCCCAGCTCGAGTGGACGGTCAACGCATACACGCTCACCTTCGCCGTGCTCCTCCTCACGGGCGCGGCGCTCGGCGACCGCTTCGGCCGGCGCCGGATGTTTGCGTTCGGGCTTCTCCTCTTCACCGCGGCGTCCGCTGCCGCCGCGCTCTCGGCCAGCGCCGACGCGCTCGACGTCGCCCGGGCGATTCAGGGCGTCGGCGCGGCGATCGTCACCCCGCTCACGCTCACGATCCTCTCCGCCGCCGTTCCGCGAGAGCGCCGCGGCCTGGCGCTCGGGATCTGGGGAGGCATCGGCGGCCTCGCGATCGCGATCGGCCCGCTGGTCGGCGGTGCGATCGTCAACGGCGTCTCGTGGCACTGGATCTTCTGGCTGAACGTGCCGATCGGACTCGTCCTGGCTCCGCTCGCGCTCGCGAGGCTCGAGGAGACGCGCGGACCGGATGCGGGCCTCGACCTGCCGGGTCTCGGGCTCGTGAGCGTCGGCCTGCTCGGGATCGTCTGGGGTCTCGTCCGGGGCAACGCGCACGGTTGGACGAGCCCAGGCGTCGTCCTCCCGATCGTCGCCGGTGCTCTGCTCGTGGCCGGGTTCGTCGGCTGGGAGCAGCGCGCTACCGCGCCGATGCTGCCGATGCACTTCTTCCGCGACCGGACGTTCGCGCTCACGAACACGGCCTCGTTCCTGATGTTCTTCGGGATGTTCGGCTCGATCTTCTTCTTGGCTCAGTTCTTCCAGACCGTGCAGCACATGACGCCGCTGGCCGCCGGCCTGCGGATCCTGCCCTGGACGGCGATGCCGATCTTCATCGCGCCGATCGCCGGTGCGCTCTCCGACCGGCTCGGCGGACAACGGCTGATGACGGTCGGGCTCGCTCTGCAGGCCGGCGGCCTGATGTGGCTCGCTGCGTTGCAGTCACCGACCGTCCCGTACTCGGATCTCGTCGCGCCGTTCATCCTCTCCGGAGCTGGAATGGCGCTCTTCTTCGCTCCGGTGGCGAACGTCGTCCTCAGCTCGGTCGCGCCGCAGCACGAGGGCAAGGCGTCGGGAGCGACAAACGCGATCCGTGAGCTCGGCGGCGTTTTCGGCGTCGCGGTTCTCGCGTCGGTCTTCGCCGGCGCAGGCGGCTACCGGACGGCCGAGACGTTCACGCAGGGGACGTCGGCGGCGGTCTGGATCGGCGGTGCCGTGGTTGCGCTCGGAGCGGTCGCCGCCGCGTTCATCCCGCGCCGGCCCGCTGCAGCTGTGGCGGAGACGAACGCGGAGCCGACGCTCGCCGAAGCGGCCTGACGGTCAGCGCCCGACCCGCGCGAGGTACTCCTCGAGGTTGCGCGGGTCGGGCGTCAGCCGTTTCCGCACCGGAAGCTCGCCGGCCACCGGCTGATACCCCGCGAACTCGGAGTCGAGCACGCCCTCGCCGCCGGTGAGTCCCGGGAGCTGGCGCCGCAGAGCTTGAACGTGCGATGCGGGCAGTGTCGCTTCCAGCATCGAGAGCTCTCCGCGCGTCGAGGGCGTCGTTGCTCCCGCACCGAGGCGGCCGAGGGCGGCGAGCATCACGCCGACCGTCTCGGTCGGCACCTCGGCGACGATCCGGAAGACCGGCTCGCACGCCGCCGTGCCGGCGCACGCGAGCGCCTGCATGAGCACGATCGGCACGAGCCGCTTGATGTCCCGCGAGTTCGGCATCGAACCGCGCCGTGCGGGCGGGCCGTCCGAGCCGCTGTAGGCGATCTGCGTCACCGTGACCACGCAGTCGGTGACCTCCCAGCCGTGGAGTCCCTCGACCAGCGCCGACCGCACGTAACCGTCCATCGCCTCCGTGAAGCCCTCGAGCGTTCCGAAGATGTAGAGCGGCGTGTCGCGCGGGTCGACCCGGTCGTCGGTGCGAACATGGACTCCGGAGCCCGGCGCAGACGGCTCGATGCGCAGGCCGAGATCGGTGTGGAACGGATTGCTCGGCGTGTTGAGGATCTCGACCGCCTCGCCGCTTCCCGTGGGGCGCTCGATGCAGATCGTCGTCGTCTCCCGGAACGCGACTTCGAGCCCGTAGTCGTCGGCGAGCGTCGACTCGATGGCTTGCCTCTGCACCTCGCCGTAGAGCGACACGGAGGTTTCCCCGCGCGTGTCGTCCTGGCGGACGTCGATCAGCGGGTCCTGCTCCGCCAGCTGCCCGAGCGCGACGTGCAGGCGCTGCGCGTCCGCGGGATCGACGGCTTCCACCACCGCCTCGAACGTCGGCGGCGCGAAGTGGTGTTCGACGGCGCACTGTGGCTCGCCGAGCCAGTCGCCGATCCGGATCCCGCCGAGTCCCCAGAGCTTCGCGATCTCGTCCGCGTGCACAGATTCTCGCTGCACGGCGTCTCCGTCGGCGAAGACGCGGAGCGCGGTGACCCTGCCCGCGTCGAAGCGGTCGCGGACGCAAACCGCTCCGGAGAAGAGCCGCGTGTAGGCGATCCTGTCCCCGTCCGGGCCACGCTCGATCTTGAAGACGCGCGCGGAGAGCGGCCCCGCGTCGTCACCGTGGTGCGCCGGCAGCAGCTCGGCGATTCCCCGCATCACCTCCTCGGTGCCGGCGCCGGTGAGAGCCGAGCCGAAGAAGACTGGATGAAGCTCGCCGGCCCGCGAGCGCTGCACGAGCTCGCCGTCGGCCGATCCGAACGTCGCGAACGACGCGGCTCGCGTCCCGAGGCCGTCCGCCGAGCCCATCGGCACTGCCGCAGGTGTCAGGCGCTGCTCGATCTCGTCGAGCACGCGCTCCGGATCCGCGCCGGCGCGATCGATCTTGTTCACGAAGAGCAGCGTGGGAACGTCGAGCCGCTGCAACGCGCGCATCAGGACTCGCGTCTGCGGCTGCACCCCTTCCACTGCCGACAGCACGAGCACGCAGCCGTCGAGCACCCCGAGCACCCGTTCCACCTCGGCGATGAAGTCCGGATGCCCGGGCGTGTCGATCAGATTCACCGTCACGTGGTCGATCGGGAACGAGACGACGGCAGATTTGATCGTGATTCCGCGCCGCTGCTCGAGTGCGAGCGAGTCGGTCTGCGTCGTTCCCTTGTCGACGCTGCCGACTTCGCCGATCACGCCGGCGGCGTACAGGAGTCGTTCGGTGAGAGTTGTCTTACCGGCGTCTACATGCGCCAGGATTCCAAGGTTGAGCGTCTTCCGAAGCAAGTGTCCATCTCCTCAAGTAGGTCATCAAGGCCTCCTCGATTGACATGGCACTTGCGCGCACGACGCCTCCCTGGTCGACTCCACTGGCGCTTGCACGGAGAGAATAGACGGCGGCATGCCGATCTTCCAGCCAGAGCTCGAGACGCTGCCGCGCCCGGAGCTCGAGCAGCTGCAGCGCGAGCGGCTGCGGGAACGGTTCGGAGTCGAGCTGGAGGCGCTGCCCGAGCAGCCGTTCCGGGTCAAGACGGAGCTGCGCGACGCCTATCCGTTCGGCCTGCTGCGGGTGCCGCTCGAGGACTGCGTGCGAATCCACGCTTCGTCGGGCACCCGCGGCAAGCCGACGATCGTGGCCTACACGCGCGGCGATCTCGCGGCGTGGGCGGATTGTTGTGCGCGGGCTCTCGCCGCAGCCGGAGCCGGGCCGGGAACCCGCGTGCACGTCGCGTACGGCTACGGGCTCTTCACCGGTGGCCTCGGCCTCCACTACGGCGCGGAGCGGCTCGGCTGCACCGTCGTGCCGGCATCGGGAGGGAACACGCCACGTCAGGCGCAGCTGCTCGAGGATCTCGGCGCCGAGATCCTCTGCTGCACCCCGAGCTACGCGCTCGCGATCGCCGACCATGTCTCCGATCCGTCGCGCTTGAGGCTTCGTGCCGGTGTCTTCGGCGCCGAGCCGTGGACGGAAGGGCTGCGCGAGGCGATCGAAGGAGCCCTCGCGCTGAAGGCGGTCGACATCTACGGCCTCTCAGAGGTGATGGGGCCCGGCGTCTCGGCCGAATGCGTCGAGGCGCGGGACGGCGCGCACGTCAACGAGGATCACTTCCTCGTCGAGGTCGTCGATCCCGGGTCAGGAGAACCGCTGCCGGAAGGCGAGGTCGGCGAGCTCGTCTTCACGACGCTGACCAAGGAGGCGCTGCCGCTGCTGCGCTATCGCACCGGCGATCTCGCCTCGCTCACGCGCGAGCCCTGCGCCTGCGGCCGCACGTTCGCACGCATGTCGCGCGTGCTCGGCCGGACCGACGACATGCTGATCATCCGCGGCGTCAACGTCTTCCCGAGCGAGATCGAGCGTGCCCTGCTGGCGATCCCGGGGCTCGAGCCGCACTACCAACTCGTCGTCGAGCGTCCCAGGCGCCTCGACGAGCTCACGGTTCAGGTGGAAGGGACGATCGACGCCGGACCGGTCGGCAAGCAGCTCGCGCACGCTCTCGGGCTCACCGCACGAGTCGAGGTCGTCGCGCCGCGGAGCATCCCGCGGAGCGAGGGGAAGGCGTTGCGCGTCGTCGATCGCCGCCGGACGTAACCCCAGCGGCGGCTCGCGCGTTCAAGCTCCCGGATGAGCGAGCACGCCGACGCAAAGGACAACGAAGGCTGGCCGCTGCCGTCGCGCGATGTGCTCCGCGAGCTCGATCCGCCCGCGGTCGTCTGGTCGGAGAACGACGCGGCGGCTAGCTGGCCGCTGAGTCCACCTGCCAGAGGCTGAACGCGTTCCCCTCGGTGTCCTGGCACGGGGCGAACCAGCCGTGGCCCGGCACGGGAACCTTGTCTCCGGCCTGGCCGCCGTGCTCCGTGACCTTGGCCAGCGACGCGTCGATGTCGTCGGTGTCGAAGTAGACGCGAAGCGGACCGGGCGCGTCCGATGCGACGATCGCGCCGCCCTGGTCCTCGCCGGTCTGGAACATCCGATAGTCCATCTCCGGCGTCATCGGCGGGCCGACTTCCCAGCCGAACACGCCGCTCCAGAATCCCTGGGCGCGGTCGGCGTTCCCCGCGTCGATCTCGACATGCACGATCTTGCCTGCCATCGCTCCTCCTCGTCGTGGACGGGGTTAGGGTCTCCTCGCCAACGACTGGGAGGGACTCGTGTACCGGATCGCCATTCTCTACGAAGACGCGCCCGACGCCGAAGGGTACGCAGACCACGTCGAACGCTTCTGCCAGCCGCCGAATGGTGTCTTTCGACACGGGCCGATCACCGGTGCGGCGATCGGTGAGCCGAAGCATGCGTACTACGCCGAATTCGAGTTCGCCGACAAGCAGGCGTTCGACGAGTTCGTGCGTAGCGAACAGTTCATGGGAGCGGGCCGCGACGTGATGGATCGCGGGTGGAAGCTGACGGGCGTCGAGTTCGTCGAGCTCGACTAACCCGTCGGTGCGGCCGTGAACGGCTGGTACGTCCCGAAATGCCACGCGAGCCCCTCGGGGTCGCGGGCGCCGTACTCCCGTGAGCCGTAGTCGGTGTCGTTCGGCTCGCGCACGATCTCGGCGCCCGCCTCGCGCGCCCGCGCGCAATGCTCGTCCGGCTGCGGAACGACGACGTAGACACCGCCGCCGGTGGCCGTCTCTGCCTCGCCGAGCATCACCATGCCGTTGCCGAGCTTCAGCTCGGCGTGGCGCACATGCCCGTTTTCGTCGCGGTAGACGGCATGGGGCTCGGCGCCGAACGCACGCTGGAGGAACTCGATCGCCGCCGCGGCGTCGCGGTAGGACATGGTCGGGAAGACCGTCGGATGCTCGCTCATGGTGCTCCTCTCGTCGAAGACGGAGTGAGCCTAGGCCGTTGCGCCGGCAGTGTCTTGAATGGAATTGCCCCCAACGAGCTCGACGGGGGTGACACCCGCGAGCGCGCGGATCTCACGTGTGAGGTGAGGCTGGTCCGCATAGCCGCACGCCGCCGCCACCTCGGCGATCCGTGGTGTCCCCGAGCGCAGAGCGGCGACGGCGCGGTCGAAGCGGATCACCCGGGCGGCGGCTTTCGGCGGCAGGCCGACGTGATCGCGGAAGCGGTCGATCAGGCGGCGCGGGCTCCAGCGGAGCTCGACCGCGAGCTCGCGAACGCGTATCCGCCCGCCGCTCCGCACGAGCTGCCGCCACGCCCAATCCAGCTCGCGAGGCGGCGGCGGCGAGTCGGCGAGCCGCCGGCCGAGGAAGCTCTCGACGAGATCGAAGCGCGCCTCCCATCGGGGCGTGTCGCTCAGGCGCGTGGTGAGCCTCTCCACCCCCGGCAGCAGCTCCTCGAGCGGGACGGACTGATCGACAAGCTCGTGCAGCGGCCGACCGAGCAGGTGCCGCGTGCCGAGCGGCGTGAGGCGCAGCTCGAGGCAAGAGAACTCTCGTCCGCCGCTGACGGCCGTCGGTCTCGTGTGAAGCCCCGCGAGAAAGCTTTCGAGCACCGTGTCTTCGACCCGCCAGGGCGCGCCGAAGTTGAGGATGAGCGGGGTCCCAGGGAATGGCAGCTCCCGAAAGTTCGCCGGCTCGCGGCCCTCGCACACCCAACCCTCGAGCCCGTGATCGAGCAGTGACCGGAGGGCCGGTGTCGGGACCCGACGCGCAACCTGCAGCGAACACCGTCCTGCTCGTGGTGCTCGATCTCCACGCCCGGAGCGTCTGTCAGCAGTAGGGTCCCCCCGGGATGACCGAGGTCGACGTAGCTCGCGCGGGCGCCGTGCAGACGATCACGCTCAACCGGCCGGAAAAGCTCAACGCGTTCACGCGGACGCTGCACGAGGAGTTGCAGGCGGCGCTCGCGGAGGCTCGCGATCCGGCTGTGCGGGCGGTCGTCATCACCGGAGCCGGACGCGGCTTCTCGGCGGGGCAGGACCTCGGGGCGTTCGGCGAGTCCGGGGACGTGGCGGCGATGTTGCGCGCCACCTACCACGTCAACGTGCTGGCGATCCGCGTCCTCGAGAAGCCGGTCATCGCTGCCGTGAACGGGGTTTGCGCCGGCGCGGGTCTCTCGCTTGCGTGCGCCTGCGACATCCGGATCGCCTCCGACGCCGCCTTCTTCGTCCCGGGCTTCGTCGGCATCGGCCTGATTCCCGACTCGGGCGGGACGTATTTCATCCAGCGCCTGCTCGGGACGGCCCGTGCGTTCGAGTGGATGACGTCCAATCGGAGGCTGACCGCAGCCGAAGCGCACGCGTGGGGAATCGTCTCGGAGGTGGTCGAGGCGGACTCGTTCGCGTCCCGGACGGCGGAGTACGCGGCAGCGCTGGCGGCTGGTCCAACGCGCGCGATCGCGCTGACGAAGCGCCTGTTCGACGAGGCGTCCACCTCGACGCTCGAGGACCAGCTCGAGCGTGAGGCG
>DASXKE010000213.1:0-2506 GCA_036496985.1 Gaiellaceae bacterium
GTCGGGAATCTCGTCGTAGACGTAGGTCTCGCTGGCGCCGAGCTCACGGCAGAGCGCGTGCTTCTCCTCGGAGCCGACCGCCGCGATGACGTGCGCCCCGAGTGCACGCGCGACCTGGATCGCCGCAGTGCCGACGCCGCCGGCCGCGGCGTGCACCAGCACCGTCTGCTCCTCCTCGAAGCGCACCTGCCGGGTCAACGGCACATATGCGGTGAGGAAGGTGAGGAGAAAAGCGGCACCTTCGGCGAACGTCGCGTCGTCGGGCAGCGGGACGAGCGAGGCGCGCGGCACGGCGGCGAGCTCTGCATACGCGCCGCCCGCGACGAGCGCCAGCACGCGCGTTCCGTCCTCCAGCTCGCCTGCGAGCTCGTTTCCGAGGACAGCGGGGAACTCGGGCATCTGCGGATAGCGGCCCCGCCGGATCAAGATGTCGAGGAAGTTGATCCCGGCCGCTCGCACGTGCACGAGCGCCTCACCGTCCTGCGCGATCGGATCGGGAACGTCGCTGAGCTCGAACGTCCCATCGACCGCCGAGAGGACGGCGGCTCTCAACTCGACGCTGCCGGCTCGATCTGGGCCGGCTCGCCCGCGAACTGCTCGCGCAGGGCGATCTTGCGGAACTTGCCGACGCTGGTCTTGGGGATCTCCGCGACGAACTCGACACGCTCGGGGATCCACCACTTCGCGAACTGCGGGGCGAGGAACTCGCGCAGCTCGTCGCCCGTCGCGGACGCGCCTTCGCGCAGGACGCAGGCTGCAAGCGGCCGCTCGCCCCACTTGTCGTCGGGCACTGCGATCACGGCCGCCTCCGCGATTGCGGGATGCGCCATGAGCGCGTTCTCGAGCTCGACCGACGAGATCCACTCGCCGCCCGACTTGATCACGTCCTTCGAGCGGTCCTTGATCTGGATGAAGCCGCGCGGATGGATCGAGACGATGTCGCCGGTGCGGAACCAGCCGTCGTCGCTCCAGCGGTCGGCGCTCTCGGGCGCGTCGTAGTACTGCGCCGCGACCCATGGCCCGCGCACCTCGAGCTCGCCCATCGACTCGCCGTCCCACGGCACTTCGACGTCGCCGGCCCGGACGCGGATCTCGACGAACGGGAGCGGGAAGCCGACGGTCGACTGGAAGTCCCAGCGGGTCTCGGCATCGGCTTCGGCGAGGTCGTACGGAAGAGCTGCGGTGGAGGCGACGGGCGATGTCTCGGTCATGCCCCAGCCCTGGCAGATGCGCAGGCCGTGGCGCCCCTCGAAGGCGGCGATCATCGCGCGCGGCACTGCCGCGCCGCCCACCAGCATCGCCTTCATCGCCGAGAGATCCCAGCGGCCGGGCTCGGCGTCGAGTCGCGCGAGGATCCCCATCCAGATCGTCGGCACGCCGGCCGCCCACGAGACGTGCTCGGCCTCCATGTTCTCGAGCAGGCTGTCAGGGTCGAGATGCGGGCCCGGGTAGACGAGCTTCGCGCCCTGCATCGTCGCGAGGTACGGATAGCCCCACGCGTTCGCGTGGAACATCGGCACCACCGGCATGACGGCGTCGTCGAGGCCGAAGCCCAGGCCGAGCGGGTTGTTCGAGCCGACACCAAGGGCGTGCAGCACCGACGAGCGATGCGAGTAGACGACGCCGCGCGGGCGCCCGGTCGTGCCGCTCGTGTAACACATTGCCGCGGCCTCGTTCTCGTCGAGCTCCGGATCCTCCCACTCGTCCGGGTCGGCGGTCGCGAGCAGCTCCTCGTAGGAGTCCTCGACCACGAAGACGTGCTCGATCGGCGTCCCTTCGCGGAACTGCTCGAGCAGCGGCAGGAGCGCACGGTCGACGATCACGGCCCGATCGCCGGCGTGAGTCGCGATGTAGTTCAGGTCGTTCGGGTGCAGCCGGAGGTTGAGCGTGTGGAGTACGAACCCGCCGCACGGGACGCCGAAGTACGCCTCGTGGTGCTGGTAGTGGTTCCAGCACAGCGTCGCAACGCGGTCGCCCCGTTCGAGCCCCGCCTTCCGCAGCGCGACGGCCAGCTGCCGTGAGCGGCGAAGAGTCTCGCCGTGGGTCGTGCGGTGAAAGCTCTTGTCGGGGAGGCGCGTGACGATCTCGCCCTCGCCGAAGAACGCTTCGGCCCGCCACAGCAGGTGCGTCAGCGTGAGGGGGAAGTCCATCATGAGGCCTTCCATCCGGCTCATTCTCCTATGCGAGGAGCGCGTCGGCTACTTCGAGGCGCAGCTCGGCGGGACGGAGACCGGAGCCTTCGAGCCAGAGGGCGCGCTTGTAGAAGCGGTGCAGCGGGTGCTCCCAGGTGAAGCCGATTCCGCCGTGCACCTGGATCGAGCGCTCGCAGGCCGCGACCGCCGCCTCGGTGGCGAACGCCTTCGCAGCGGCTGCGGCGAGCGGAGCGCGGTCGTCGTCCTCGGCGACGCACCACGCGGCCCAGTAGACGAGCGAGCGCGCGAGCTCGACGTCGGTGTACGTCTGCGCCAGCGGATGCGAGACGGCCTGGTACGTGCCGATCGGCTTG
>DASXKE010000214.1:0-10429 GCA_036496985.1 Gaiellaceae bacterium
GCCAAATCCGGTATGGAATAAGCGATTGCTTATTCCATCGATTAGGTACCATTCGAGCGATGCCAGGCTTTTCAGACGGATTTCTCGGGGTTCCGGAGCGGCCGGCCAAGCCGCGCCAGACGGGGCTCACCCACGTCATCGACAAGGGGCTCAACCTGCGGGAGATCGAGGGCCTCTTCGACACCGCCGGCGACTACGTGGACATCGTCAAGCTCGGCTGGGGCACGAGCTACGTTACGAACAACCTCGAGAAGAAGATCGCGCTCTACCGCCACTTCGAGACGCCCGTCGTCTGTGGCGGCACGTTCTTCGAGGCGGTCTACGCGCGCGACAAGATCGAGGAGTTCAAGGCCTGGTTGACCGATTTCCGCTTCTCGCACGTCGAGATCTCGGACGGCACGATCGAGATCCCACGCGACCGGAAGCTCGAGCTCATCGCCGACTTTGCGCGTGACTTCACCGTCCTCTCGGAGGTCGGTTCGAAGGATGCCGAGGTGAACATCGCGCCGTACCTCTGGGCGCAGTGGATGCAGGAAGAGCTCGACGCGGGCGCCTGGCGCGTCATCGCAGAAGGCCGCGAGGGCGGCACCGCGGGCATCTACCGGCCGAGCGGCGAGCTGCGGACGGGGCTCGTCGACGAGATCGAGCACTCCGTCCCGTTCGACTCGCTGATCTGGGAGGCGCCGTCGAAGGAGAGCCAGGCCTGGTTCATCAAGCATTTCGGCACGAACGTCAACCTCGGCAACATCCCGCCGGAAGAGGTGATCGCGCTCGAGACGCTTCGGCTCGGCCTGCGCGGCGACACGTTAAGGAGGTGCTGCTCGGTGGCGAGCCTGCAACAACACAGCCTGCCGGCTGACGTCGAGACCTGGCCTGCGCAGCGGGTCGTCGAGTACGTGCTCGGCGAGTTTCCGGGCCGGGTGGCGCTCGCGTGCTCCTTCCAGAAAGAGGAGACGGTCCTGCTCGACATGCTGTTCGAGCTCGAGCCGAACGCGCAGGTCTTCGCGATCGACACGAATCATCTCTTCCCCGAGACCTACGAGCTCTGGCACGAGGTCGAGCGCCGCTACGACACGAAGATCCTGACGTTTGCCCCTGGGCCGGTCGAGGACGGCCTCTGGGAGAAGAACCAGGACCTGTATCTCGCGATTGCGAAGATCGAGCCGCTCAACCGGGCGCTGCTCGACCTCGACGCCTGGATCACCGGGATCCGCCGCGACCAGTCGCCGACGCGGGCCGGTGCGCCCAAGCTCGGCTGGGACGAGCAACACGAGCTCTGGAAGGCGAATCCGCTCGCCGACTGGAGCGACGAGGACTGCTGGGCGTACATCCGCGAGCGCGGGCTTCCGTACAACGCGCTCCACGACCGCGGCTACGAGTCGATCGGCGACACGCACTCCACGCAGCCGGGCAAGGGCCGCGAGGGACGCTGGGCCGGAACGGAGCGGACCGAATGCGGGCTTCATACATGAGCCAGCGCGGGTTCGTCCTCTGGTTCACGGGCCTCTCGGGCGCCGGCAAGACGACGATCGCGAACATCCTCGAGCCGGAGCTCGAGCAGCGCGGGTTCGTCGTCGACCACCTCGACGGCGACATCGTCCGCACGCACCTCTCGAAGGGGCTCGGGTTCTCGAAGGAGGACCGCGACACGAACATCGCGCGCATCGGCTGGGTCGCTTCGAGGCTCGCGCGCGCCGGTGCCGTCGTGGTCGTCTCGGCGATCTCGCCCTACGAGGAGATGCGGCGGCACGCGCGCTCACTCGTCGAGCAGCACGCGCCGTTCGTCGAGATCTACGTCGCCACGTCGCTCGAGGAGTGCGCGCGGCGCGATCCGAAGGGCCTCTACGCGGCCGCGTTCGCGGGGGAGATCGAGGACTTCACAGGTGTCTCGGCGCCGTACGAGGAGCCGCTCCAGCCCGAGCTCCGGCTGGAGACGCTAGGCCGCACGCCGTCCGAGTCTGCGGTCGCCGTGATCGACCGGCTCGAGGAGCTCAACCTCGTGCCCCAGCGCGTGGCATCCGAGTCGTGACCGCCTCCCGCGCGCTCCCGACGCTCACGCACCTCGACGAGCTCGAGTCCGAGGCCGTCCACATCTTCCGCGAGGTTGCGGCAGAGCTCGAGCGTCCGGTGCTGCTCTTCTCGGGCGGCAAGGACTCGATCGTGCTGCTGCGGCTCGCCGAGAAGGCGTTCAGGCCGGGCAAGTTCCCGTTCCCGATCATGCACGTCGACACGGGCCACAACTTCGAGGAGGCGATCGAATACCGAGACCGCCGCGTCGCGGAGCTCGGCGAGCGCCTTCTCGTCGCGTCGGTGCAGGAGTCGATCGACAAGGGACGCGTCGTCGAGGAGACCGGCCCGCGCGCGTCGCGCAACCGTCTGCAGACGACGACGCTGCTCGACGCCATCGAGGAGCACCAGTTCGACGCGGCGATTGGCGGGGCGCGGCGCGACGAGGAGCGGAGCCGCGCGAAGGAGCGGATCTTCTCCTTCCGCGACGACTTCGGCCAGTGGAATCCGCGCGCGCAGCGGCCCGAGCTCTGGAACCTCTACAACACGCGCGTTCGCAAGGGCGAGCACGTCCGCGTCTTCCCGATCTCCAACTGGACCGAGCTCGACGTGTGGCAGTACGTCGCGCGCGAGCAGCTCGAGCTGCCGCCGATCTACTTCGCCCACGAGCGCGAGGTCTTTCGCCGCGACGGGATGCTGTATGCGGCCTCGCCGTACGTCGAGCGCATGGAGGGTGAGGACACGTTCACGACCTCGGTTCGCTTCCGCACCGTCGGCGACATGACGTGCACCGGCGGCGTCGAGTCGCGGGCGGCGACGATCGACGAGGTCGTGGAGGAGATCGCGGCGACCCGCGTCACCGAGCGCGGCGAGACCCGTGCCGACGACCGGTTCAGCGAAGCCGCGATGGAGGACAGGAAGCGCGTTGGCTACTTCTGAGGCAGCGCAGTCGACCGACCTGCTCCGCCTCGTCACATGCGGGTCTGTCGACGACGGCAAGTCCACCCTGATCGGTCGGCTGCTCTACGACACGAAGCAGATCTTCGTCGACCAGCTCGAGCATATCGAGGACGTCTCGCGCCGGCGCGGCAACGAGTACGTCGACCTCGCGCTGCTGACCGACGGCCTGCGTGCCGAGCGCGAGCAGGGCATCACGATCGACGTCGCTTATCGCTCGTTCGTCACGCCGAGGCGCCGCTTCCAGCTCGCCGACGCGCCCGGCCACGTCCAGTACACGCGAAATATGGTGACGGGCGCTTCGACCGCCGAGCTCGGGATCGTGCTCGTCGACGCGCGCCAGGGCGTGGTCGAGCAGACGCGCCGCCATGCGTACATCCTCTCGATTCTCCGCGTGCCACACGCCGTGGTCGCCATCAACAAGATGGATCTGGTCGACTGGTCGCAGGAGCGCTTCGACGAGATCTCCTCCCACCTGGCCGAGCTTGGTCTGCCGGATCTCGTCGTGATCCCGATCTCCGCGCTGCAGGGCGACAACGTCGTCGACCGCTCGGACCACATGCCGTGGTACGACGGCCCGGTGCTGCTCGAGCATCTCGAAACCGTCGAGATCGCCTCCGACCGCGACCTCGACAGCCGGCGTTTCCCCGTGCAGTGGGTGATCCGGCCCATGTCGGACGAACACCACGACTACCGCGGCTACGGCGGCGAGGTTGCGGGTGGCGTCTGGAGCGCGGGCGACGAGGTGGTCGTCCTGCCTGCCGGAATACGGACTCAGGTCGAGTCGGTGGAGACGATCGACGGTCCGCTCGAGGCTGCGATCCCGCCGATGGCCGTGACAATCCGGCTCACAGACGACATCGACGTCGCGCGCGGCGACATGCTCGCCGACCCCGACGATCCGCCGACGGTTGCGCGGGAGCTGGAGGCGCGCGTCTGCTGGATGAGCGACCGGCCGCTCGAGCCGCGGGCCCGGCTCGCCGTCAAGTCGACGACGCGCTCGGTGCGAGCGATCGCCGACGAGCTCGTAGCGCGGATCGACGTCCACACTCTCGAGGACGTCCCCGGGCCGGAGCGGCTCGAGCTGAACGAGATCGGCGTCGTCCGTCTGCGGCTCTCCGAGCCGCTGCTCGTCGATCCGTACGAGGAGAATCGCCTGACCGGCGCCTTCGTTCTCATCGAGGAGGCGACGAACGAGACGGTCGGCGCGGGAATGGTTCTCTCGGCCTCATGACCTGGCAGTTCACGCTGACGGGGCTCGGGCTCGGGCTGATCGTCGGGCTGACCGGCGTCGGCGGCGGGTCGCTCATGACGCCGATCCTGATCATCGTCTTCGGCTTCAAGCCGAGCTACGCCGTCGGCACCGACATCTTCCATGGGGCGATCTTCAAGTCGTTCGGCGCCGTCCGGCACCGCCGGCTCAAGACCGTGCACGGCCACCTCGCGTTCTGGCTCTTCGCCGGCTCGGGCCCGCTGGCCATCGCAGGCGTCGCGGTGTCGTACATGCTGCGGAACTCGATCTCGAACGCGCAGACGCTGCTGGGGTACGCGATCGGCGTGGCGCTCATCGGCGGCGGCGCCGGCTTCCTCGCCAAGTCGTTCGTGCACCGGGGAGTCCAGCCGAGCGACGCGCCGTTCATCATGAGCCGGCGCGACAAGATGATCGCGTTCGGGACGGGCGCGCTCTTCGGCTTCATCGTCGGCATCACCTCGGTCGGCAGCGGCACGTATTTCGGGCTGATGATGGTGCTCGTCTACCCGCTCACGATGCCGCGGATCGTCGGGACGGACATCTTCCACGCCGCCGCGCTGCTCTGGGTGGCGGGCGTCGGGCACCTCATCATCGGCGACGTCGACCTCCACGCGACCGCCTGGCTCCTGCTCGGCTCCGTGCCGGGGATCCTCATCTCGAGCCGGTACACCGTGAAGGTTCCGGACATGACGATTCGCGGCGGCCTCGCCGGAATCCTCATCCTCAGCGGCCTCAAGCTCCTCAACGTGCCCGAGGCGAACTGGGTGCTCGGCGGCGGCCTGGTCCTGACACTGGTCGTCCTCACGATCTACACCGTGAACGTGATGGTGAAGGAGTCGCGCGCCGCGCACGAGGCTCAGGCGACTCAGGCGACTCGCGCCTGACCGTTCTTCAACTTCTTTAACGAGAGGCCCGTAGAATCAGCGGGCTTTGCAGCGGGTTCTCACGACGGTGACCCTCCTGGGCCTGCTGGTGGCCTCCGCTGCCGCCTTCGCGATCACCGAGCACCTCAAGCTCGAAAAGAGCCCGCTCTCGGCGGCGCTCGTCTCGAACGTCCGCGGGCGCGAGCGTTCGCAAGGGCACGTGCTGATCGCGCCGACCTGCAAGTGCCCGACGAACACGGCTGCCCTTCGGATCAAGCTCCGCCAATCCGGCCGCGTGACCGTGTACATCGTGGACTCGTCCGGCCACACGGTTCGGACGATCGCCTCCGGCGAGCCCGTGCAGGCGCACACTCCGACGCGCTTCGTGTGGAACGGACGGACGGATACCGGCCGCGTGGCTCCGGACGGCGTCTACTACCCGGGGGTCAAGCTGTCGCGCAAGGATTTCCAGTTCCTCAACAAGATCACCGTCGACACAGTGCCGCCGAAGGTCCTCGCGGTGAAGACCGTGAAGAAGACGCCGGTCCTCTTGGCCGGCCCGGGCCGCACGGTCGCGATCCGCTACAGCCTCAGTGAGCCGGCGCACGCTCTCGTCTATCTCGGGTCGCGCCAGATCATCAGCAGCAACAAGACGAAGACCCACGACGTGGTCAAGTGGGCGGGGACGCTCAGCGGCGAGCCGCTGCGGCCGGGAAGGTACGTCCTCTCGATCGGCGCGCAGGATGTCGCGGGCAACAAGACTCCGGCCGCGAAACGGAAGCACGCGACGGTCGTCGTGCGCTACGTAGAGGTCTCCCCGCGCCGGCTCACGGTCCGCGCGGGACATCGGCTCGCGGTGCACGTCAAGACGGCGGCTAAGCGCTACACCTGGCGGCTCGGCCAGCGGCACGGCTCCCATCGCGGCAAGGTCCTGCACCTGCGCGCGCCGACGACGCCCGGCACGTACCGGCTCGTCGTCGCCGAGAACGGGCAGACGACCACCGCCCTCGTGCAGGTGCACGGATGATCGGTCTCGCCGAGCTCGGGGCTCCGATTGCCTGCATCGGCCTCGCGGTCGTCCTGCTCGCGCGGACGCGTCTCAACCGGATCGCGGGTCTCGGCTACGCCGGAGTGGGGACGATCCTGCTCTGCGTGTCGCTCGCGCCGTCGAGCGCGGCGGAGCTCGGCGCCGCGATCGTGGGCGCGCTCGTGGTCGGCCCGCTCCTCACGCTTCTGTTTCGCCGAGAGCCGTGGCTGATCGCCTTCGCGACGCTCGCCTTCGTCCCGTTCCGTGTCGGCTTCCTCGGCCACCAACTGCTCGTGCCCCTCTACGCCGTCGCGCTCGGGGCCGCCGGTCTGCTCCTCTGGCAGCTCGTCGACGGTGACGACCGGACACGCGAGCTCGGCATCGCCTCGTGGCCGCTCGCGCTCTACCTCGTCTGGACCGGGTTCTCGGTCTCGTGGAGCGTCGACCTGCATACCGCTGCGATCGACATGCTCGCCTTCTACATTCCGTTCACGCTCCTCGCCGTCTCGATCGCGCGCCTGCCATGGCGCACTTCGCGCGTCCGGATCCTCTACGGCGAGCTCGCTGCGATGGCGCTCATCTTCGCCGTCGTCGGCTTCTACCAGTACGAGACGCGCACGATCTTCGAGAACACCAAGCTGCAGCAGATCAACGTGTTCCAGGCGCTCTTCCGGGTCAACTCGGTCTTCTTCGACCCGTCGATCTACGGGCGCTTCCTCGTGATCGCGCTGATCGCGACCGCAGTCTTGATCGTCCGCGGCCGGCTCTCTCTGCGGGTCGGCCTGGCGGCGCTCGGGCTCATCGCCGTCGTCTGGCTCGGGCTCCTCATCTCCTTCTCTCAGTCGAGCTTCGCTGCCCTGCTCGTCGCAGTGTTCGCTCTCGCCGCAATCGCCTGGGGCTGGAAGTCCCTCTTCGCCCTCGCGGCCGTCCTCGTCGTCGCAGCGGGAATCGCCGTGACGCAGCCGCATCTGATGCACGCGCTGCGCCATCACACGACCTCCGGCCTGAAAAAGGCCACGGGCGGGCGCTCGACCCTGATCGCAGTCGGGATCCGCATCGCCGAGGCGCACCCGACCCACGGCGTCGGGCTCGGCGGCTTCGAGCACGCCTACTCCAAGCGAACACACCAGACACCGCGGAAGAGCGCGTCGCACAACACGCCGGTCACCGTCGCCGCGGAAGAAGGCGGCCCGGGGCTGCTCCTCTTCTTCTGGCTCGTCGGTGCCCTTCTTCTGGCCGCCTACAGGCGGATCGACCACCGCACCTACGGGCTGCTGGCCCTCGCGGCCGGACTGTCGCTCCTCGCGATCTTCATCCACTCCAACGCGTACAACGACTTCTTCGAGGATCCGACGACGTGGCTGCTGATCGGTCTGATCGGGCTCGTCTCGCCGGTGCGGGTGCGCGCGCGCGACTGGCAACCTGTCGAGACCGATGAGCCCGTGCCTGAGATGATCGCCGGATGATCGAGCAATGGCGGAAGGCGCTCGTGCTCGCGCCGCACACCGACGACGGCGAGTTCGGATGCGGCGGCACGATGGCGCGGCTCGTCGCGTCGGGCTGCGAGGTGCGCTATCACGCGTTCTCGATCGCGACGCGCTCGCTGCCGCCGGGCTTCCCGCCCGACACGCTCGCGCGCGAGGTCGCCGAGGCGACGTCCGAGCTCGGGATTCCCGGCGAGTCGCTGACGGTGCACGACTTCGACGTCCGCACCTTCCCCGAGCGGCGCCAGGACATCCTCGAGCTGCTCGTCGCGCTGTGGGAGGAGTGGCAGCCGGACGTCGTCTTCCAGCCGAGCCTCCACGATGTTCACCAGGATCACCGCACGATCGCCGAGGAGGGCCTGCGCGCCTTCAAGCGCACGACGATCCTCGGCTACGAGATCCCGTGGAACAACTTCGACTTCGAGTACCAGTGGTACGTCGCTCTCGAGCAGCGGCACGTCGATCTCAAGGTCGCGGCACTCGAGAAATACGGCTCGCAGCAGCACCGGCGCTACGCGAACGCCGAGTACGTGCGGAACCTGGCGCGGATGCACGGCGTGAACGTGAATCGCGAGTACGCCGAGGTGTTCCAGGTGTACCGCGTCGTGGCTTGAGCTTCGGCGTCTCGCTGCCGATATCCCGTGGATGACCCGTGTTGCTCTCGGCATCCCGCTCCTGCTCGTCACCGTCTTCATTGGCATGTACCTGATGTCGAAGGACGCGCAGCAGAACGCCCAGACCGCCTCGTCCGGCCAGCAGGCGATCGCGCAGGCCCACTCCGCGACGGCGGGGCTCGACTTCGAGCAGGCCGTGCCGGCGCTGCAGGCGTACTTCGACGAGAACCACACCTACATCGGAGCGACGCTGCCGCCCGGCAGCGAGGTCGCGCTCGCCGCCGCCAGCACGACCGGCTACTGCCTCCAGGCGGGAGACCAGCACGAAGACGGCCCCGGCGGCACCCCGCAGCCCGGCCCCTGCTGAAGCCGGGCGCTCGACGTCACTCGCTCGGCTCAGCCGAGCACGGGATGCGAGCGTCGCCAGAGCGGTGACCGCTGGTACGTCGCGGCGGCGAGGTTCCAGCTTCGGCTGAGCGCGGCGAAGCGCGTGAGCTCGCGCTTTCCCTGCGCGGTGGGATAGGTCGCTCCCGGTTCGAGCAGCTCGTAGCGTCCGCTGCGCAGCACGTCGCCCGCAACCTCCTCGAAGGCCAGCGCATCATCGCGGCTCATCTGGGAGCGCCAGTCGCGGAGCCCCGGGGTCGGCGGCTCCGCGAGGCTCTGGTGCCCCGGCAGCGAAGCGACCTCGGGAGTGCCCGCGTGATCGAGCATCGCCGGCTCCCACGTCAGGGACGCGTGCTCGCAGACGCGCCGCAGCTCGCGCTCGGGCTCGGTGACGAGATCCTCGTAGCGGAGCTCGAGGTAGCGGCCGCCGACGTGCGCGCCCAGGTTCCGGGCGGCGAGGATCTCCATCCGCCACTGCGCCGCGAACTGCGCGGCCGTGCGCGGCAGCGCCCACGTCTTTTCGGCGAAGCCCTCGGGCAGCGAGAGGAACGAGAGCGCGGCGTCACGGCCGTCCCGAACCAGATGAACCCAGAGCGCGTCCGGGAAAAGCCGCTCGAGCAGCGGCAGGTGCTGCATGTAGAGCGGCGTCTTGTCGCCCCAGCGCGGCTTTCCCTCGCGCTCGGCGTACACCTCGAAGACGGCCGAGATCGCCTCGCCGGTCGTCATCCCTTTGCGCAGCCGTGGACGAACGTCCTCGGGGGAGATACCCCATTCGTAGAGCTGGTAGAAGCGGCCGAGGTCGTCGAGGAAGCGGTCGAGGTTCGGCTGCTGCCCGTGCCGTTGCGCGAGCGGTGTCACAAAAAACGACTCGTACGGGATCGCGATCTCGCTGTTCCGGTCGAGCATCACGCGCAGGAGTGTCCTGCCCGAGCGGCCGACGCCGAGCACGATCACGGGCGGAGCCATGGCCGAACTAGATCAGAAGCTCGGCGAGCGCCTGCAGAGCCTCGGGCTGCGTCGTCCCGAGCACGAGCGTCGTGACGGGCGTCTCGCGCCAGGCTTCGAGCCGCTCCGCGATTCGCTCCTTCGGTCCGACGAGCGAGACGGCGTCGACGAGCTCGTCGGGCACGGCGGCGATCGCCTCGCGCTGCTTGCCGGAGAGGTAGAGCTCCTGGATTCGCTCGGCCTCGTCCTCCCAGCCGTAGCGGCGGACGAGCGAGTTGTAGAAGTTGCGTCCCTTCGCCCCCATTCCGCCGACGTAGAGGGCGACATGCGGCCGCAGCACGTCGCGGAGAGCGTCCACGTCGTCGCCCACGAGGACGCTCGCCGTTGCTGCGATCTCGAAGTCCGGTGGAGCTGCCGTGAGGCTCGGACCGAAGGCGTCGTCGAAGCGCTCGGGCGCGACGAAGATCGGGAGCCAGCCGTCGGCGATCTCGGCCGCGAGCGCGACGTTCTTCGGCCCGAGCGCCGCGAAATAGATCGGGATCTCGGCGCGGAGCGGGCGCAGCATCAGCTTCAGCGGCTTGCCGAGGCCGGTCGCTCCGGGCCCATCCCACGGGATCCGGTAGTGCTCGCCTTCGTGTTGGACGACGTCCCGGCGCAGCGCCGTGCGCACGATCTCGACGTACTCGCGCGTCTTCGTGAGCGGTTTTCCCCACGGCTGTCCGTGCCAGCCTTCGACCACCTGCGGCCCCGAGGTGCCGAGCCCGAGCAGGAAGCGGCCGCCGGAGAGGAGGTCGAGCGTCGCTGCGGTCATGGCCGCGTTGCCGGGCGTGCGGCCGGGGATCTGCATGATCGCCGAGCCGAGCTTGATCCGTTCCGTCTTCGCCGCGAGCCAGCCC
>DASXKE010000215.1:0-1637 GCA_036496985.1 Gaiellaceae bacterium
TCGTTCAGCGTCGCGAGCTCGCGCGTGATGCGCAGGAAGTTCTCGTCGTTGTCGAGCCGCTTGTTCGTCTTCGCAAGCTCGTCCGCGATGCGGTCGAGCCGCTCGAGGATCAGGTCGAAGCGCCGGTCGGAGAGGTCGTGCTCCATCTGCTCATCGTAATGGGACCGCGGCCAGTTCCTCGCGCGACCTCACGACGACCGCCGCAGCGCCGAGAGCCGCCTCCACATCGGGCAGCGTCCCGACGACCTCCACTTGCCGCGCCGCGCCGGCGTGCGCAAGCGCGATCTCGGCCAGCTCCCGCGGAGCGTCGCTGAAGACGCCGATCCGCGCGCCCGCTGCCTTGAGCCGGCGCAGCGCGGCGTTCGTGTCGGGTCGGGGACGGATCCAGAGCGGCGCACGGTCGGCCGCGAAACGTGTCAGAAGCGGACGCCAGTCGCCAAGAGCCTCGTCGAGCACGGCGGCAGCAGCCTCCCGATCCTCCGGCACGTCGAGCTCGACCCGCGCACGTCGCGCCGCGTCCTCGAGCCACTCGTCCCAGAGGGGTCGCGTGTCGGCGAGGACGCCGTCGAGGTCGAGCGCGATCGCCAGGTGGCCGGTCACCGAAGACGATGCTAGATTCCCGCCACAAACCGGCGAGCGGTGAGGGAACTCCGGTGCAAGTCCGGGACGGTCCCGCCGCTGTAAGGGGAGACGCTCTTCCGCCACGACGTCACTGGGTCGCACGACCCGGGAAGGCGGCGGAGGAGGGAGCCCCGAGTCAGAAGACCTGTCGCCCGCCGCAAACGCTCGAACCCCTCGCGGAAGGAGGATTCGTGTTCCACCGTTCCTTTGCTGTCGTCGCGGCCCTCGCGGCCGCCCTCGTCGTGGTGTCCCTCTCGGCGGCGGCCCATCAGCGGGCGCAAGCCGAGCCCAGGTTCCCGCACCGGATCGTCTCGCTCTCGCCGACCGTCACCGAGGACCTGTTCGCCATCGGCGCCGGCAAGCAGGTCGTCGCGGTCGACCAGGACTCGAACTACCCGAAGCGCGCGCCGCACACCAGCCTGTCCGGCTTCACGCCGAACGTCGAGGCAGTCGCGAACTATCACCCCGACCTCGTGATCATCTCGTACGACCCCGGCAACTTCGGGTCGCAACTCCGGAAGCTCGGAATCAAGGTCGTGAACGAGGCCGCCGCGAACAACCTCGGCCAGGCGTACAAGGAGATCGTCGGGCTCGGCCGTCTCACGGGGCACACCCGCGGCGCGAAGGCCGTGGTGCACTCGATGAAGACGAACCTCGCGGCGATCGTGGCGAGCGTCCCGAAGTCGCGTCGCCACCTGCGCGTCTACCACGAGCTCGACCCGACGTACTACTCGGCGACGTCGTCGACGTTCATCGGCAGCATCTACAAGCTGTTCGGCTTCCAGGACATTGCCGACGCCGCGGGCGGAACCTCGGGCGGGTACCCGCAGCTCTCGGGCGAGTACATCGTCGCCAAGAATCCGCAGATCATCGTCCTCGCCGATACGAAGTGCTGCCAGCAGAGCTACTCGACGGTGGCCGCGCGTCCCGGCTGGAACACGATCTCGGCCGTCCAGCACCACCGCGTGGTCGAGGCCGACGACGACGTCGCTTCCCGCTGGGGACCCCGGATCGTG
>DASXKE010000216.1:0-5414 GCA_036496985.1 Gaiellaceae bacterium
AGCTCGCGGGCGCGCAGACCTCGCTCCACGTGACGCGGCGCTTACTCCAGAGCCTGCGCAGTCAGTGACGCACCGGAGCTGACGCGGCTCTGACGGCCGCGGCTCCAGTCGTAGAGCCGAGCCGCAACGTAGAAGGCAAACGAGATCGTGGTGATGAAGAAGCTCGTCGGCCACGACTTCTCGAGCGAAAGCAGTATCCCGCCCTCCGTCGAGGCGAGTGAGATCGCGACGCTGAACAGGAGCGCGAGCCCGGGTCGTCCCGTCAACCGCTGCGCGGCGGCGGCCGGCGTGATCACGAGAGTCAGCACGAGCAGGACACCGACGACCTGAATCGCCTCAGCGGTCGTCAATGCGAGCAGCAGGAAGATCGCGACCGAGAGCGCGCGGATAGGCACGCCGCGAGCGGCCGCGATCTCGGGATCGACGCTCGAGAAGAGCAGAGGCCGGTAGAGCACGGCGAGACCGACCAAAACGATGCCGCCGACGATCGCGAGGTCTCGCAGCTGCCCGTCCGAGACCCCGACGATGTTGCCGAACAGGAGATTGATCGCCTCGGTGGCGTAGCCCTGGTAGAGAAAGAGAAAGAGGACGCCGAGGCCGAGTCCGAAGGCGAGCACCGCGCCGATCGCGCTGTCCCGCTCGCGTCCGCGCAGCGAGAGAAGCCCGAGCACGAGCCCGACGAGCAACGAGCCGCCGAGAATCCCGAGCACCGGGTCGATTCCCACGACGAGGGCAGCCGTCGCGCCGGTGAACCCGAGCTCCGAAATCGCATGCACGGCGAAGCTCATCCCGCGTGCCACCACGAAGACGCCGATCGCACCGGACACGACTGCGGCCACGGCGCCTGCCCAGAGCGCGTTGTGCACGAAGTGGTAGCCGAGGAGCTGGATGAACATCAGTGGCCGTTCTCCACGTGGTGGACGTGCTGGTCGTCGGGCGTGCCGACCACGACGACGCGGCCGCGCACGCGCAGGACGTCGACGTCCGTCCCGTAGAGGCGCGACAGCGTCTCGGAGGTCAGCACGTCGTCGGGTGTCCCGATCGCCCAGCTGCCCGGTGCGAGGTACAGCACGCGGTCGACGCTGTGGAGCACCGGGTTCACATCGTGGGTGACGAAGACGACAGGCGTGCCGGCGCTCTCGCGTCGTGCGTCGAGCAGGTCGACGACTCCGCGCTGGTGCGCGAGGTCGAGGGAGAGCAGCGGCTCGTCGGCGAGGATCAGCACCGGATCGGCGACCAGGGCCTGCGCCACCCGCAGCCGCTGCTGCTCGCCACCCGAGAGCCGGCCGATCGGAGCGTCGGCGTAGGCCGCGGCGCCGACCTCGGAGAGTGCCGCGTCCACGCGGGCGCGATCCTCCGTGTGGAAGCGGCCGAAGCCCCAGCGGTGGCCGTCGAGGCCGAGTCGCACGAGGTCGCGTCCGCGCAGGACGACGTCGCGGTCGAAGATCCGCTGCTGCGGTACGTAGCCGAGCCGGTTGCAGCGCTCGCGTGGCGGGCAGCCGTCGATCGCGACGCTGCCGGCGCTCGGCTCGAGCAGCCCGAGCAGGATCCGCAGCAGTGACGTCTTGCCGGTTCCGTTCGGCCCCAGGACTGCGAGCAGCTCGCCACGCTCGAGTTCGAAGTCGAGCCCCTCGAAGAGCGCGCGCTCGCCGAAATGGAGCGCGAGGTGGTCCACGGTGACGACGCTCACTTTTTGCCGAGCGCTGCGGCGAGCGCGCGTGCCTGGCCGAGCTGCCACTGCTGGAAGGTCAGGTGGGGCGGCAGCGTCTCGCTGACGGGGACGACCGGGATGCCTGCACTCCGGGCGGCGGCGCGTAGCCGTTCCGTGATGGGGGAGACGGTCTGGTCGTTGTAGAGGAGTACGCGGATGCGATGCCCGGTCAGCAGCGCGGTCATTGCAGCGAGGGCTGACGGGCTCGGGTCGCTACCGTCCTCGATCGCTCTTGTGAACGCCTCGGGTGCGACGTTGTCGAGGCCGGCTGCCGTCAGCAGATAGCCGGGCACCGGCTCCGTGTACGCGACAGGCGCGCCGTGGAAGCGCGCGCGAATCGTCGCCACCTCGTCGCGCAGCGGCCCGAGCGACCGGTCGAAGCGTGCGAGTCCGGCACGGAAAGCGGCCGCATGAGCCGGATCGGCGTGCGCGAGCGCCGTTGCGATCGTTCCCGCGATATGGCCGAGCTGCGGCACGTCGTACCAGAGGTGGGGGTTCGCGTCATTGCCGTGGATGCCGAGCTCGTCCGCCATCGTCAGGACCAGTCGGCTCTTACTCGGCGACGCGTTTTCGAGCTTCGTCATGAACGCGTCGTACCCGACGCCGTTCTGAATCACGACCTTTGCGGTTGCGACCGCAAGGCCGTTCGCCGAACGAGGCTCAAAGAGATGCGGATCGGCGTTCGGGTTCGTGAGGATCGAGGTGACCGAGACGTGCGGGCCGCCTATCTGGGACGCGATGTTCCCGTACATGTTCTCCGCCGCGACGACGTCGAGCTTGCCGTTCGAGGCCGTCGAGCCGCCGCAGGCCGGAAGCAGTAGCGCTGCAAGTCCGATAACGATAACGGTTCTCATTCGCATCTTGGTTAGCATAGTGGACGTGGCCGTGAGTCGGCAACAGCTCTCGGAGCTCCTCGAGCAGAACGGCGTCCGTGCGACGACCCGGCGCCTCGACGTGCTCGAAGAGCTCGCGCGTGAGCGAGACGACGTGACGGCGCAACAGCTCTGGGGCCGGCTCCGCGAGCGAGACTCCGCCGCCGGGCTCGCCACCGTCTACCGCACGCTCGCCCTCCTCAGCGAGAAGGGCGTCGTCGATGTCCTGTCCCACCACGGAGGCGAGCAGTGCTACCGGCTCTGCGGCGACGCTCATCATCACCACCTGCTCTGCGAGCGCTGCCACCGCGTCGTCGAGGTGCAGGAGTGCGGGCTCGACGACTGGGTCGCGGCCGCTGCGAAGCAGCACGGCTTCGTCGCGACCGACCACCGCGTCGAGATCGTCGGCCTCTGCGCCGACTGCCGCTAGCTTCCAGCCCTAGCGCCAGCTCGCCGGGCGCTTTTCGAGGAACGCGCGCAGGCCCTCCTGCCCTTCCTCGCTCGTGCGCCGTTCCGCGATCCAGCGAGCGGTCTCAGGGCCGTCCGGACGCTCGCGGACGAGCCGCTTTGCCCAGCGGGCAGCTTGCGGGCCGGCGGAGAGGAGCTCGCCCACGACCCGCTCGACTGCTCTGTCGAGATCGTCTGCGACCTCGTGCACGAGCCCGATCCGCAGCGCGGTCTCGGCGTCGAATCGCTCGCCCGTCACGAAGTAGCGGCGCGCGGCGCCAGGGCCGATCCGCGCGAGCGCGAAGGGGGAGATGACGGCCGGGATGATCCCGAGCTTCACCTCCGAGAAGGCGAAGACCGCATCGGGCGCGGCGATCGCGATGTCCGACGCCGCGACGAGCCCGGCTCCGCCGCCGAGCGCATGCCCCTGGACCCGCGCGACGACCGGCACAGGGCAGCCGTCGATCGCCTCGAGCATCGCGCGTAGCGCGTTCGCGTCCGCGACGTTCTCCTCATACGAGAGGTCGACGGAGGAGCGCATCCAGTCGACGTCTGCTCCCGCCGAGAAGCTCGGCCCCTCGCCGGCGAGCACCACGGCACGCGCGCGGCCGACGCCGACGAACGCCTCAGCGAGCTCACCGATCAGCGCCGCGTCGAACGCGTTGCGCCGGTCGGAACGCGTGAAGGTGATGCGCACGACGTCGCCATCGCGTTCGGTGCGCAGGTTGTCGGGCACGGCTCGGAGCTTAGAGTCTGGGCTGTGCTGAGAGGAGCGCTCGCGGCGGTCGTGACGCCGCTCAAGGACGGCGTGTTCGACCACGCGGCGGTTCCGCCGTACGTCGACTTTCTCGCCGGGCACGGTCTCGACGGCGTGCTCGTGCTCGGGACGACGGGGGAAGGCGTGCTGTTCTCTCCGGCGGAGCGGCGAGAGATCGCCACCGCACTGATCGAGGCAGCGAAGGGTCGGCTGCAGGTCGCCGTGCACGTCGGCGCCCAGACGACGCACGACACGGTCGCGCTCGCCGAGCATGCAGCCGCGGCCGGCGCCGACGCGGTGGCGGTGATCGCGCCGCCCTACTTCGCGCTCGACGACCCCGAGCTGCTCGCGCACTTCGAGGCATCCGCACGTGCCTGCGCGTCGGTGCCGTTCTATCTCTACGAGTTCATCGCGCGGAGCGGTTACGCGATCCCGCTGCCGGTGATCGAGCAACTGCGCGAGCGCGCGCCGAACTTCGTCGGCCTCAAGGTCTCCGACAGCCCCTGGGAACGGCTCGAGCCGTATCTCGTCGACGGGCTCGACGTGTTCGTCGGCCTTGAGGCGCTCGTCGTTCGTGGGCTCGCCGCGGGCGCTGCCGGCGCGGTCTCGGGCCTCGCCGGGAGCTTCCCCGACGCCGTCGTTCCGCTCGTCCGCGAGCTGACACCGGAGCGAGCACAGAAGGCGGGGGCGCTGCGCGCGGAGCTCGAACGGCTCCCCTTCCATGCGGCGTCGAAGGCCGCACTTGCGGTCCGTGGCGTTCCGGTCGGCCCGGAGGTGCGCGCACCGCTTCGCAGTCTCACCGAACCGGAGCGGGCGGAGGTCGAGCGGATCGTCGCCGCCTGGGACGAGTGACCGCGGTTCGCAGGCTGATCCTCGCGGCGGCGGACAGCCCGCGCCTCCAGCGTTTCGTCCAGCGGTACGGGTTCCGGCTCGGGGCCTCGCGCTTCGTCGCCGGCGAGAGCCTTGACGCCGCCGTCACGGTCCTGCGGCGGCTGAACGACGAGGGGCTCCTCACGAACACGACGCTGCTCGGCGAAGGCGTGCGCGACGAAGCCGAGACATGCGCGGTCGTCGCCGCCTACCGCGAGCTGCTCGACCGCATCCAGGCGGAGGCGCTGCGAACGAACGTCGCGCTCAAGCTCACACACCTCGGCCTCTCGATCGACGAGGAGCTCGCGCGGCGCAACCTCTCCGAGCTTGTCGCCCACGCCGCGAGCGTCGGCAACTTCCTCCGCATCGACATGGAGGAGTCGGCGCACGTCGAGGCCACCCTTCGCATCTACCGCAGCCTCCGCGAGGAGGGGCTCGACAACGTGGGCGCCGTCCTCCAGGCGTACCTGTTCCGCAGCGAGTCGGACCTCGCGGCGCTCCTACCGCTCGCTCCGAACCTGCGGCTCGTCAAAGGCGCATACCTCGAGCCGCCCGAGATCGCGTATCCGAAGAAGAGCGACGTTGACGCCGCCTACCTCCGGCTGCTCGAGGCATTGCTGGCCGGCAGCGGCTTCACCGCGATAGCCACGCACGACGAGGTGCTGATCGAGCACGCGATCTCGTTTGCGCAGCAGCACGGGATCCCGAACGAGCGCTTCCAGTTCCAGATGCTGTACGGGATCCGGCCTCAGCTGCA
>DASXKE010000217.1:0-2680 GCA_036496985.1 Gaiellaceae bacterium
GCGCTCGCCGCGTGCTCCGCGAGATTGATCAGCGGATTGACGGCGATGAGCGAGCCGAACGAGACGACGAGTGCGGCTCCCACTGCGAGGTGGAGGAGTCTGTCGCGAGCCGGGGCACCGCCGCTCACGGCGACTCCGCCACCCGGCTGCACCTGGAGCTCCGCGGCCGGACGCATGTACATCGCCCGCACGATGCCGAGGTAGTAGTAGAGGCTGACGAGCGTCGCGAGCACGCCGACGATCACGAGCCAGACCCAGCCGTGGTCGTAGGCCGCGGCGAAGACGTAGAACTTGCCGACGAAGCCGCCGCCGAGGGGGAGGCCGGCGAAGCTGAACACGAAGAACCACATCGCGACGCCGAGGAACGGCCGCTCCCAGCCGAAACCCGCGAGATTGTCGAGCGTGACCGGAACTCCGAGCTCCCGCTCCCGGGCGGCGATGATCGCGAACGAGCCGAACGCGGCCGCGGAGTAGGGGATGAGATAGAACATCAGCGCCCGCGCGCCGAGCGCGCTTCCCGTGCTCAGGCCGATGAGCATGAAGCCGGCCTGCGCGATCGCCGAGTAGGCGAGGATCCGCTTCACGTTCTTCTGGACGAGCGCGGCGAAGTTGCCTACGGCGAGCGAGACGGTCGCGATGATGGCGAACGCCCAGCCCCAGAGGTGCTGGTTCTGCGGGAACGCCGTGGTCATGACGCGGAACGTGAGCAGGAGGGCCGCGACCTTCGTCGCCGACGACATCCAGGCGGTTACGGTCGTCGGCGCTCCCTCGTAGACGTCGGGCGTCCACATGTGGAACGGCGCGGCGGACATCTTGAAGCCGAGCCCCGCGACGATCAGCGCGATCCCGGTGACCAGGAACGCGTCTCCGGTCAGCCCTTGCGAGGCGACTGACGCTGCGATGCCGGTGTACGAGATCTGCCCCGTCGCGCCGTAGACGAGCGCCGACCCGAACAGGAGCGTGGCCGCGCCGAACGAGCCGACGACGAGGTACTTCAGACCCGCCTCGAGCGACCCTTCGAGGTCGTAGTCGATCGCGCACATGACGTAGAGAGCGATCGAGAACCACTCGAGCGAGAGGAACAGCACCATCAGATTCGCAGCGCCGACGAAGAACGCCATCCCGGCGGCCGAGGCGAGCAGCAGCGCGTAGAACTCCGCGATGTGGTCGTCCCGCCGGCTGAGGTCGGCGTCGCGAGCCCAGCCCGGGAGGTGCTCTGCGGCCAGAAGCGTCGTGGCCAGGCCGACGGCGCAGAGGATGACCTGACCGAGGGCGGTCCAGCGGTCGCGATAGAAGGCTCCGGCCGCGATCGTCTGCCCATTCGGGCTGTCGACGTACAGCCAGACCGCGAGGACGATCCCCGCGAGAAAGCCGGCACCCGAGAGCGACGCACCGACGACGCGTCGGTACGCGCGCGGGACGAGAACCGCGCACAGCAGCGCGATGAACGACGTGCCGATCAGGGCGAGCACCGGGCTGAGCCCGAACCAGTCGATATGGGGCGTGTTCAGCGTCACTTGAATTGGCTCTTCACGGCCGCCGAAGGGCTCGGACCGAAGAAGGAGTGACTGCTGATTCCCGCCGGCCATGCCGACAGGAAGAGCAGGCCGGCGACGAGCGGGATCACGAGCGCGAGCTCGCCCGGCCGCAGGTCGAGCGCCTCGTCCGCAATCGTCGAGCCGCGCGCCTCGTGCAGCACCGCCGAGATCAGGCGCAGCATGTACATCGCGGCGAGGACGATGGCGCCGGCGCCGATCGCCGCCCACCACCACGCCCGCTGGAACACGCCGCCGAGGATCAGGAACTCGCCTGCGAACATCGAGGAGCCCGGCACCGCGAGCGAGATGACGCCGACCGTCATCAGCAGCGTCGCGAGCGCGGGCCTCCCACGGGCCATCCCGCCGAGTAGCCGGAACTCGCCGGTCGTCGTGCGTCGTTCGACCGCGCCGGCGATGAGGAAGAGCGAGGCCGAGACGAGCCCGTGCGCGACCATCTGCAGCACGGCGCCGCCGAAGGCGAGGTCGGTGCCGGCGAAGAGGCCGAGCGCGATCAGCCCCGACTGCGCGAGCGACGAGTAGGCGACGACGCCGCGGAAGTCCGGTGCGCGGAAGGCAAGAAGCGACCCGTAGACGAGGGCAGCCGCGGCGAGCGCCAGGATTGTCGTCCGGTAGTACGAGGTCGGGTCGGGGAACTTCGTGATCGCGATCCGCAGCATCCCGTAGAGACCCGCCTTGGCGATCACGCCCGAGAGGACGGCGGCCACCTCGGGAGGCGCCTCGCGGTAGGCATCCGGCAACCAGCCGTGGAACGGGAAGAGCGGCGCCTTGATGACGAAGGCGATCATGAAGCCGAGGAACAGCCAGCGGCTCGTGCTCGTTGGGCTGTCCACGAGGTCGAATGTCCCGGCCTTCAGGCCGTAGGCGACGATCGCGGCGAGCATCAGCAGCGAGCCGGCCATCGTGTAGATCACGAACTTGACCGTCGCCTCCATGCGCCGCGCGCCGCCCCAGACGCCGATCAGGACGTAGAGCGGGATCAGCATCGCCTCGAAGAAGGCGTAGAAGAGGAGCAGATCCTGCGACTCGAAGACGCCGACGGTCGCCCCGGTGAGCATCAGCATCAGCCCGAAGTAGGCACGCGAGCGGTCGCGGCCGACCCAGAAGCCGTAGCCGATGCAGGC
>DASXKE010000218.1:0-3085 GCA_036496985.1 Gaiellaceae bacterium
AAGCCGGCCGTTGAGGTTTTCGAGTGCCTGCTCAAGACCGACCTCGGTTGGGTCGAGCTCGCGCATCGCTGCTGCCAGCCGGTACTCGGCGAAGTAGTCGGGGGTGACTCCGAGAGCGTGGGCGAGCAACTCCATCGCACGCAGCGACGGCCTGTCATGGCCGTTGGCAAGCATGTTGATGTGGGCGTGCGTCATCCCTTTGCCGTCGACCGAGATCGTTGCGTCGGCGAGGCCGCGATAGCTGACCCGCCGGGCCCTCATCAGGACACGAAGCGCCTCGCCGAAGGGCCGGTCACTTTCGACGGTCATCGAGCTGCTCTCCTTGCATTAGGCGCCGCCATCACGCGATCCCGAGAGGTTAGAATCCCCCTGGTAGGTTACCTACCTACCACGGTGCTTGTCCATCGATGACGATCAGCACCCGATCGGAAGGCAGCGAAAACGGCGGCTTCTACGCATCCAGGACCGGGACCTTCGAGGGCCGGGACGTCTGAACAACCGGCGAAAACGCCGGTTGTTCGCGATGGCACGCTCGGATCTCAAGATCTGGACCTGGCTTCGAGACCCCCGGCCTCGGTCGATGTGACCCTGCTGGGTGGGTTTGCCGTCGCCGTCAACGGCCAGCCGGTGCCACCGAACGCTTGGCGCCTAAGGAAGGCGCGCGAGCTCGTCAAGTTGCTGGCGCTCGCGGCGGATCATCGAATCCACCGCGAGCAGGCGATGGATGCGCTTTGGGGCGACCGCGAGCCGGCTGCGGCGGCGAACAACCTGCATCAGGCCGTATACGTCGCGCGACGTGCGCTCGACGCCGACGCGATCGAGGTACGGGATGAGATGCTGCGGCTCAGAGCGGACGTCGACGTCGACCGGCTCGACATCGCGGCGGCCGAAGCACGTCGCGTCAGGACGCCGGCAACGTATCGTGCGGCGCTGTCCCTCTATGCGGGAGAGCTGCTCCCAGAGAATCGCTATGACGACTGGGCGCTGGAACGGCGGGAGGAACTTGGCGAGCTCGCTGCCGAACTGGCGGCCGAACTCGAGGCGCTCCCGTCTGCCGACGCGGACCGACCGCCTTCGCTGCCCGCCGATGCAAGCTCCTTCATCGGCCGTGGTCGCGAGCTGACCGAGCTGAGGTCGCTGCTTCGAGACACGAGGCTGCTCACCCTTGCGGGGACCGGCGGCGTGGGCAAGACCCGGCTGGCTCTGGAGCTGGCTCGCGCCGTCGAGCCGGCCTATCCGGACGGTGCGGCCCTGGTTGAGCTCGCGGAGGTAACCGACGCCCGGCTGGTACCGGACGCGATTGCGGCCGCGCTCGACCTCAGGGCCCTGTCCGGAGAGAGAGTCGTCGACGTCCTCGTCGAGCACGTCCTGCCGCGGTCTCTTCTGCTCGTCCTCGACAACTGCGAGCACCTACTTCCGGCGACGGCAGGGCTTGCCGACACACTGCTTCGCAACGCGCCTCAACTCACGCTCCTCGCGACGAGTCGCGAGCCTCTGCGTGTGCCAGGTGAGGTCGTGTTCCGTGTGCCGTCGCTGGACATCGCTGACCCCGAGCAGACACATAGTCTGCACGACCTCAACTGCTACGAGGCCGTGCGGCTGTTCGTTGCGCGTGGTATTGCCGCGCGCCCGGGTTTCGTGCTCGATGAGGAGAACGCGGTCGACGTCGCCCGTATCTGCTTTCGCCTCGACGGCTTGCCGCTTGCGCTCGAGCTCGCCGCCGGCCGCCTCGGAGCGCTCGGTCCAGCGGCGATCGCGGAGCGCCTTGACGACCGATTCCGCGTGCTGCGGACGAGGAGCCACGCGTCGCCCACACGGCAGCAGACGCTCAAGGCGACGCTGCAGTGGAGCCACGACCTCCTAGAGCCAGACGAGCGCGTGTTATTTCGTCGCCTGGCAGCGTTCACTGGGGGTTTCGAGCTCGAGGCGGTCGAGGGTGTTTGCGCGGACGGCGACCTGGACGCCCCCGGCATCGCCGACCTGCTTGCCCGGCTCGTCGAGAAGTCGCTCGTCATCGTCGCGGACGAGGAGTCCTCCCGCAGGCGCCGGTACGGTCTGCTCGAGACCGTGCGCGTCTACGCGCACGAGCGGCTGGACGAGGCCGGTGAAGTAGCCGCGCTCGCCGACAGGCACGCCCAGTGGGCGCTCGCCGTGGCCGTGAAGGAGCGAGGCTCGCGGCGCCTCGATCGAGACGCGACGAACCTACGCGCGGCGTTCGACACCCTGCTGGAGAGCGCGCCGGACGATGCGCTCCGCTTCTCGGTTGCGCTAGGACCATTCTGGCTACGTAGGATCGATCTCCACGAGGCGGGTCTGCGCTTCGACCAAGCCCTGGCCGCCGTCCCGGAGCGCACGGCTCTGCGGGCGCAGGCGTTGCTCGCGGCCGCCGCGATCGACTTCCGCAGCGGCGAGCTGGCGCGCGGGATAGAGAGGGCAGAGCAGAGCTATGTCGTGGCGTCCGAGCTCGGCAACGCTGACGATCGGTGGCGGGCGCTCCAATTCCTGGGAGAGATCGCCGTCGCAGGCGACGCTGCCAACGCCGCGACGCGGTGGCTCGAACGCGCACTCGAACTGGCGCGACGCAATGGGTTTGCCGCTCGTGAGGCGATTTGCATCTACTCCCTCGGCGTCGCTTACTGGATCCGCGGAGATCTTGCCCGCGCCGAGGAGCTTCTGAGGGAAAGCGGCGAGCTTTTCGCCGCGCTCTCGGGCTCCTCCGAGCGGATCCCGTCGCCGGTGAACATCGCGGAGGTTCGGATGAGCCGGTCCGATAACCGGCCCGGCGTCCGCGTCGTGTTCGAGGACACGCTGCAGCCTTTCGTCGAGATCTCCTGCGATGCCGCCGTTAGCTACGTCCTAGCGAACCAGGCTGGGATCGCTCGAGCCCGCGGCGATACGGTGGGAGCGCGCGCACTCCTCGATCGGAGCGCGGCGCGGTTCGAGGATTCCGGAGACGAGGCCGGCAGCGCGGCAGTCCTCGTTCGCCGAGCGTACCTCGAGCTGACCGAGGGCGCCCTTCCCGCGGCGCGGCAGGCCCTGGAGAGGGCGCTCGAGATTCGGCGCTCGCTGGGTGATCGGCGCGGCT
>DASXKE010000219.1:0-2210 GCA_036496985.1 Gaiellaceae bacterium
ACGACGCCGGTGCGCGACGCATCGAGCAGCGCGACCGAGGCCGACTGGTGGCCGCCCGTGTTCTCGTAGGCGTCGTACCGGATCACGGAAACCCGCGAGACGGTCGAGTCGACGCGCCGCTCCAGGCGCCCGAGCGTTCCCGTCAGCTCGTCGAGCGCGCGATGAAGCCCGTCGACTCGGCCCTGCAGCGAGACGGCGAAGTCGACGAGATCGCCGCCGCCGCTCCCTTGCAGCGTCAGCTGCGCGGCTCGCACTCGCCGCAGCCGCAGGTGCAGAACGAGCGCGAGCACGAGCGCGACGACGGCCACGGCGCCGGCGGCGATCGCGATCCAGCCTGCCAGCGAGCTGCTCACTGCTACGGGTTCGACGAGACGCTGAAGAAGACCGGGTACGAGGCCTTGTTGTCGTCGAGGTTCGTCTCCCCCGGCACCTTGCCGACCCTGACGTTCACCGTCGCCTGCGCGCCGAACGCTCTGGTCGGCAGTTGGAGGTTGCCGAAGTTGACCGTTGCGGTCGCGCCCTTGTCGACGGCGAGCACGGTCTGCTTCTTCGTCACCACCGGCTTGCTGAAGACGGTCACCGTGAGGAACACGGGCACCTTGACCTCCTGGAAGTTGCCCGCGTTCTTGAACATCACCCGGAAGACGAGGTTCGACGACACGTCCACGGTGGTGGGGCTGGAGGCCGAGAGCGGCGCCGTCTTGCTGCCCGCGACCGCGTCGGTGCTGAGGAGCTCGCTGCCGCGCAGTCCGGTCACGGTGCCCGTGGACTGGTTCGTCGCCGTCAGGCTGGAATAGACCTGATTCAGCGCGTGGGCGCTGATCACCTCGGGATTCGCGATCATCTGAGACGGCGGAGCAATCACACCCTTCACGCCGAGCCTCGTCAGTGTCTGCGTCGCCGGCAGCTTGAAGAGCTCTTTCCAGACGAGGTCGCTCGCGCTCAGCAGCTGGGCCTGGGTCGCCAGTTGGTCGGCGACCTTGGCGGCAGGCTTCGACCCTGCCTCGGCGAGCGTGTTCGCGAGGTCGGTGAGCCCGATCGCGCGCAGCTGCAGCGTCGAAAGCACCTGCTGGTGAGCTGTCTGCAGCGGCGCGGGCGGACGGAGGCGCAGCGCGGTGTTGTAGTCCTGCTGCTGCTGGGCCGACCATTGCTCGAGCTTCGAGTGGAGCTTGGCGAGCGTCAGCCCTTTCGAGCTGAACACGCCCGAGAGTGCGGCCGTGCCGGTCGACGCGGAGCTCTGGGCGATCGGCTGCACCTGGTCCATGTACGACTTGTACTGGTCGTGGGTGCTCTTGCCCTCGCACGAGCTGACCCAGAAGACGAGGCCCACCACGACAGCGATCGCGAGCGCGACGAAGCCGGCGAGCCGCGCGAGCGCGACGGCTCCGGGAGGCGGCGAAGAGGGACGCCGCGGCCCGCCCGGACGCTGCGGTCTCATCCGGCGGCGCTGCCGCTCGGGCGTCTCCTGCGTCTCCGGCTCCTCGAAGAACTCGACCTCGGATCCCTCGTCGAAAGTGCTCATCTGGGTCGCAAGCCTAACCCCGCGTCGGGACGGACAGTCCGACCGGGTCGCCAACCTCCTCTCTTGCATGGGAGAGGCTGCACCAGAGCTCACCGGCATCGAGCTCGTCCTCGACCGCTATCGCCCTCTACGGCCGCTCGGTAGCGGCGGCTCGGGCTCGGTCTGGCTCGCCCGCGACGAGCGGACGGGACTCGACGTAGCACTCAAGATGATCGCCCGGGAAGGCAAGGCTGCGGCGCGGGCCGAGCGCGAGGCTGCCGCCGCGGCGCAGCTCCGCCATCCCGCCTGCCTGCGCGCGAGAGGCTTCGGCCGCGACTCGCGTCACGTCTACATCGCATACGAGTTCGTCCCGGGCCAGACGTACCGCGAAGCCCTGCGCGCCGGCGAGCTGCGCGACGAGGAGGCGATCGAGGCGTGTGCGCAGGTCTGCGACGGCCTCGCCCACGCGCACGGCGCCGGAATCCTCCACCGCGACATCAAGCCGTCGAACGTCCTCCCATGGACGGCGACGAAGTCTCGGCGCGCGTGCTCGACTTCGGGCTGGCGCAGATGGCCGAGTTCGACACCCTGACGGCGATCGGCGACGTCCCGGGGACGCTCACCTACGTCTCGCCGGAGCGGCTCGCGGGCGAGCCGGCGACCACGGCCGCCGACGTGTGGGCGGTCGGGGTCATGCACTGGGAGGCGC
>DASXKE010000220.1:0-1892 GCA_036496985.1 Gaiellaceae bacterium
CCACACGCTCAAGGCCGTGATGATGGGCGGCTCGTCGTTCCCCGTCATGACGCCGGAGGATCTCGACACCCCACTCGACGCCGACTCGCTCGGCAAGAAGGGCTACTTCATCGGCTCGGGCGTCGTGACCGTGATCGACGAGCGGTCCTGCATCGTCCAGTTCGCCCTGCGAGTCGCACAGTTCTATATGCACGAGTCGTGCGGCAAGTGCACGCCGTGCCGCGTCGGCACGCGCTGGCTCGTCCAGCTGCTGCGCTCCGTCGAGGTCGGCACCGCCCAGGAGAGCGACTTCGACCTCACGCTCGACGTGTGCGACCGGATCATCGGGAAATGCCTGTGCGTGCTCGGCGACTCGGCCGCGATGCCCGTCGCGAGCTGCGTGACGAAATTCCGCGACGAGTTCCGCGCCCACCTCGAGCATGGCGGCTGCCCCTTCGGCGCCGACTCGCAGCTCGCCGGGCTGTTCGCTCCGGTCGACCAGCACGCACATGCAGCTGTGGCCGAGGAGGCGCTCGTATGAGCTCGCCCGAGCTCGTCAAGGTCACGATCGACGAGCGCGACGTCCACGTCCCGAAGGGGACGGGCCTCGTCGAGACGGCGCTGGCCGCCGGAGTCGAGATCCCCGTCTTCTGTTACGAGCCGCGGCTCGGCGCGCCGATCGGCGCCTGCCGAATGTGTCTCGTCGAGGTCGAGGGAATGCCGCCGAAGCCGCAAGCGGCCTGCACCCTGACCGCGACGGACGGGATGGTCGTGAAGACGGCACGCACCTCTCCGATGGCGGCCGGGGCCCAGAACGCCACGCTTGAGTTCATCCTCGTCAACCACCCACTCGACTGCCCCGTCTGCGACAAGGGCGGTGAGTGCCCGCTGCAGGACCTCACCTTCCGCTACGGGCCGGGCAACACGCGGATGAGCTTCGAGAAGCTCACCTTCGAGAAGCCGATCCCGATCTCGCCCACGATCTCGCTCGACCGCGAGCGCTGCATCCTCTGCTACCGCTGCACGCGCTTCAGTTCGGACGTGAGCGAGGACAACCAACTCGTCGCCGCCAACCGCGGGGCGATGTCGGTGATCACGACCTTCGAGGACCTGCCCTACTCGGGCGCCTTCACCGGCAACGTGACGGAGCTGTGCCCGGTCGGCGCGCTCCTGCCGACGCAGTACCGCTTCGAGGGACGGCCGTGGGAGATCGTCGACGTGCCGACGGTGTGCGGGCTCTGCCCCGTCGGCTGCAACATCAACGCGACCGTCCGCGAGGGAAAGGTCAAGCGGATCCTCTCCCGCAACCACCCCGAGATCGACGAGGGCTGGATCTGCGACAAGGGCCGCTTCGCCTACACCCACCTGCACGCCGAGGACCGCCTCGCCGAGCCGCTGCTGCGGGCGCGGCGGCACGGCCTCGAACCTGTGTCCTGGGATCGCGCGCTCGACGAGGCCGAGCGGCTGCTGGGAGCGGCGCGCGGCCGCGTCGTCACCGTCCTTTCAGGCTCGGAGACGGTCGAGCAGGCGTACGCGCTCGGGAAGCTGCTGCGCCGGGGGCTCGAATCGCACCAGGCGATGCTGCCGGAGGAGATCTCGGGTGCGCTCGACGCGTACCGGCTGCCGCTGTCGGCGATCCGCGACGCCGACGTTGTCGTGGTGCTGGGCGAAGTCCCGGTCGCCGAGCGCGCTCCGGTCGTCGATCTCTGGATCAAGTCGGCTCGCCGCAACGGCGCCCGGATCCTCGACGACGCCGGCGATCCGGCTGTCGCCGACGCGGAGCGCGTCGTCCTCGTCTGGTCAGGCCCCGGCGGCCGGGGCGGTGCGACAGTCGCGAAGCTGGCGGAGAAGCTCGGCCTCGCCGAGCGCGACGGCTGCGGCGCCTTCTACCTCCCCGAGACGCCGAACGGCCG
>DASXKE010000221.1:0-1705 GCA_036496985.1 Gaiellaceae bacterium
CGTCCTCAACCCGGGCATCGAGGCCGGCGACGGTCGGATCCACGTGATCGGAGAGCACGGCGACGGCACGAACGCCGAGCTGATCGCGGTGCCGGCGACGAACGTGCATCCGATTCCGGAGGGGTTGAGCTTCGAGGAGGCGGCGGCGTTTCCGCTCGTCTTCGAGACCGCGTACAGGATGCTCGTGACACGCGCGGGCCTGCGCGAGGGCGAGTGGGTGCTCGCCTGGGGCATCGGCGGAGGCGTCTCGACCGCCGCTCTCGCGATTGCGAAGGCGCTGGGCGCGCGCGTCCTCGTCACCTCGTCGAGCGACGCCAAGCTCGAGCGCGCGCGAGAGCTCGGTGCGGATGCGACCGTCAACCACGCGACGGGCGATGTGCGAGCCGCGGCGCGGGACGCGACCGGCGGCCACGGCGTCGACGTGGTCATCGAGAGCGTCGGGGAGGCGACCTGGGCGACATCTCTCCAGGTGGCTGCGCCCGGAGGCCGGATCACCGTCTGCGGCGCGACGGCCGGGCCGAACCCGCCCGCCGCGCTGCATCGGGTCTGGTGGAAACAGCTCTCGATCCTCGGCTCCACGATGGGGACCCGCGAGGATTTCGCAGGCGCTTACGAGCTCGTCGCGAGCGGGCGTGCGCTGCCCGTCGTCGACTCGGTACTGCCGCTCGAGGAGATCCGCACAGCGCACGAGCGTCTCGAGGCGGGTGAGCAGTTGGGCAAGATCGTCCTCACGCTCTGATGCCGTTCCAGAACCGGGTGACGCCGCTGGGCGAGCTGGTCGCGACGCCGGAGCGGGGTCTCGTGTACGGCAACCGGGGCCGGCTCCACGACGGCGACGGCCGGATCCGGCGGCAGTGGCAGCTCCGGCGCTGGATCTCCTGCCGCCTCGAGTTTCGCGGCCGCTACCGCGTCGGCGGCCCGATGGCGCCGGGCCGCTACACAGGGCTCTTCTTCCTCGACGAGGCAACCGCGTTAGCCGCCGGACACAGGCCCTGCGCCGAATGCCGAAACGCCGACTACAAGAGCTTCCTCGCCCTCACCGGCGCGCCCGGCGTCGACGCCCTCGATCTCCGCCTGGAGGCCGAGCGACTCGGTGAGCACGCCGCGGGCCGACGCCTCCACGAACGGCACTTCGAGAAGCTGCCCGACGGCGCGTTCGTGCTCCTCGACGACGCCCCGTATCTCGTCCTCGAAGACGGGCTCTTTCGCTGGTCGGCCGGCGGCTACACCGAACGACGAGCGAGGCCGCGCGGGCGCGCGGTGGTGATCACGCCGCCGACCACTCTGGCCGTCCTCGACGCCGGCTGGGAAGGAAGCGTGCCGCTCCTCCATTTTTCGAGCGGCACCGCGACCTAGATCCACTATCTCCTGGCCGGAATCACTGCTCCGATGATCCAGAAGAGCGGGATGAAGAACCCGATGATGAACATCACCCAGTGACCCTTACGAAGACAGGTGACACCCAGGGCGATGAGCAGCACGAGGTAGAGAAGCCCGAACCCGATCCCGTACCACACGCTCGCTACCTCCTTGACGGTTGGAGTGCGTTGACCGTCTCAGGCGCGATCGCCCGACGCATCGCCTCGAAGGGATGACGCCCGGAGCTAGCCGAAGCCGAGGATGAACTTCGCGTCGTCGGACATTCGGGAAGATCTATTAGGTCGCCGCGAATGGCGCAACCGAGCCAAAAAGCAGTAACTAGCGG
>DASXKE010000222.1:0-8649 GCA_036496985.1 Gaiellaceae bacterium
AAGATCGAGGCCTGGCCGAGGAGCCTGTCCTGCTGCTGCTTCTGGCCGTACGAGAGCGCGTCCTCGACGACGTGGAGCATTCCTTTGCGCGACGCGCCGGTCGAGTCGAGCCCGCCGCACGAGACGAGGGACTCGAGCGAGCGCTTGTTCGCCACCGACGGATCGACGCGCTCGGTGAAGTCCCAGATCGACGCGAACGGACCGCCCTCCTCGCGCGCCGCGACGATCGCGCGGCACGTGGCCTCACCGACGTTCTTGACGGCGTTGAGTCCGAAGCGGATCTTCCCCTCGACGACTGCGAAGTCGACCTGCGACTCGTTCACGTCGGGCGGCAACACCTCGATCCCGAGCTCGTCGCAGGCCGCGACGTAGAACGGCACCTTGTCCTTCGTGTTCATCACCGAGGAGATGAGCGCCGCCATGTACTCGCGCGGATGGTTCGCGCGCAGCCAGGCCGTGCGGTACGAGATGAGCGCGTAACAGGCGGCGTGCGACTTGTTGAACGAGTAGTCCTGCGCCTGCTCCATGTCCGCCCAGAGCTGGGTGGCAACGCCCTCCGCCGTCCCGCTCGCGGCGCATCCCTCGAGGAACTTGCTCTTGAGGGAGGCCATGAGCGAGTGGATCTTCTTGCCGATCGCCTTGCGCAGGTCGTCGGCCTCGGCGGGCGAGAAGCCGGCGATGTGCTTGGCGATCTCCATGTACTGCTCCTGGTAGATGCAGATGCCGTATGTGGGCGCGGTGATCGCCTTCAGCCGCTCGTCGGGGTAGGTGACGGGCTCCTTGCCGTTCTTACGGCGGGCATAGACCGGGATGTAGGCCATCGGGCCGGGCCGGTAGAGCGCGCCGATGGCGATCAGGTCGTCGAAGACGGTCGGCTTGATCGAGCGCAGTGCCTCGCGCATCCCGGAGCCCTCGAACTGGAAGACGCCGATCGACTCGCCGCGCGCGAGCATCGCGTAGGTCTTCTTGTCGTCGAGCGGGATGGTCGAGATGTCGAGGCCCGGGACGAGCTCGACGGCCTTGTCGATCACGTCGAGGTTGCGCAGGCCCAGGAAGTCCATCTTGAGCAGGCCGAGCTTCTCGATCGTGGTGCCGTCGAACTGGGTCACGAGCTCCTGGTCGGCGCCCTTCTGCTGCAGCGGGACCGTGTTGACGAGCGGCTCGGCGCCGATCACGACTGCGGCGGCGTGGATCCCGTCCTGGCGGGTCAGGCCCTCGAGCGGACGCGCGAGCTCGACGATCTCCTTCGCGACCGGATCGGCGTCGATCTCGCGGCGGAGGTCGGTGCCCGGTTTCAGGCAGTCGTCGAGCATCTGGCCGGGACCTTCCGGAATCAGCTTCGCGATCTTGTCGACGACGCCGTAGGGATGCTCGAGCACGCGGCCGGCGTCGCGCACGGCGGCGCGGGCGGCCATCGTCCCGAACGTGATGATCTGCGCGACGCGGTCACGGCCGTACTTTTCGCGCACGTAGTTGATGACCTGGTCGCGTCCCGCCACGGCGAAGTCGATGTCCATGTCGGGCATCGACTTGCGGCCCGGATTGAGGAAGCGCTCGAAGAGCAGGTCGTAGCGGATCGGATCGAGGTCGGTGATCTCGAGGCAGTACGCCACGAGGCTCCCCGCCGCCGAGCCGCGGCCGGGGCCGACGCTGATCCCGTTCCGCTTCGCGAAGCCGACGAAGTCGGCCACGATCAGGAAGTAGTCGGAGAACCCCATCTCCTTGATCGTCTTCAGCTCGAACTGCAGGCGCTCGCGGAGCTCCGGCGCCACGGTGCCGTAGCGCTTCTCGACGCCTTTGTCGCAGAGCTCGACGAGGTACTCGAAGGCGTCGCGGCCGTCCGGCGTCGCGAAGTGCGGGAGCAAGATCCGATCGAGCTCGATCTCGACGTTGCAGCGCTCGGCGACCTCGAGCGTCCGCCTCAGCGCGTCGTCGCGGCCCGGGAAGTCGGCCGCCATCTCCTCGGGCGTCTTGAAGTAGAAGTGGTCGGTCTCGAACTTCCAGCGGTTCGGGTTGCGGAGCGAGTCGCCGGACTGGATGCAGAGGAGCGCCTCGTGGGCGCGCGCGTCAGAGTGCCGCAGGTAGTGGACGTCGCCGGTCGCGACCGTGGGCAGGCCGCGCTTCTCGGCCAGCGCAACGAGCTCGGGGTTGATCCGCTGCTGCACGTCGAGGTGGGCGTTCTGCAGCTCGACGTAGACGCTGTCGCGGCCGAAGATCTGCTCGAGCCGGTCGAGCTCGGCTTCGGCGTCGCCCGGGCGGTTCTCCTCGAGCGCCTTGCAGACGCGGCCCGAGAGGCAGCCCGAGAGCGCGATCAGACCCGAGCCGTACCGCTCGAGCAGCTCCCAGTCCACACGTGGTTTGTAGTAATAGCCTTCCAAATAGCCGAGCGAGGAGAGCTTGATCAGGTTGCCGTAGCCCTCGTTCGTCTCGGCGAGAAGCGTGAGATGCGCCTGGCCCTTCTGCTGGACGTTCCGGTCGTCGGTGACGTAGACCTCGCAGCCCAGCACGGGCTTGACTCCCTCGTCGCGCGCGGTCTTGTAGAGGTCGACGGCGCCGGCGAGCGAGCCGTGGTCGGTGAGCGAGACAGCCGGCATCTCGAGCTCGGCGGCGCGCTTCGCGAGGTCCGGAATCCGGCAGGCGCCGTCGAGGATCGAGTACTCGGAGTGGACGTGGAGATGAACGAACGGCGCAGTCTGAGGTGCAGTCGGCACGGGAGGTCGAGAATAACGCCGAGCCCGGAGGACGCCCTGCTCGGCCCGTGTACTCGGCTCGGTGCGCGTGGAGAGAAGGACGACGGAGTGGAGTCGTCAGCGGCGTCTGTGGCTCGCGGCCGTCGCCGCCGCTCGCCGGCGTGCTTGCTCTTCGTGTAGAAGCGCTGACGCAACAGCTGCTCGTTCCTGCGCCTCTTCTCGGCTGCGCCGGAGCGCCGCGGCAGCGGCAAGCCGAAGCTGGCGGTTCGTTTCGGCTGCCCGGCGCCTGCCGTTTGCCACCGGGCTCCCAGCGGGTCTCGCCGACGAATCGCTCGGTGTGCCCGAGCGCAGCGCAAGAAGACTCCCGGCGCTAACGCACGCAACGACCGCGAGCGCGATTCCAACTTGCAGGCGCCGACGCTTCGCTCTCCGCTTCGCCGAGGCGATCAGTGAGTCGGAGTCCGACGAGCCCGAGTTGCCTGTACCCATTAGTGCCAATATAGCTATCACCACTCGATATCGCGCGCATCCGCACGCTCCCCGGGCGCGAGCTGGAAGCCGGACGACGGCGGCGGCGCTCCGATGCGACACTCGGGGCGTGCTTCAGCGTCGCACCGTCCTCCTCGCCGTCGTCGTCACGCTGCTGCTCGCGGTCGTCGCGATCGTGGCCGGCGGACGTCCCGCAGGCTCGAGTGGCAGCGGCCACGGCGGATTGCCCGGCTCGTTCTGGGACTACCTCTACACGACGATCGTCATCCTCGCCGTGCCGCTCGTGGTCGCCGGTGTGGTGGGAACCATCTATTTCCGCCTGCCGCGCAGGAAGCCGCGTCCGCTCTGGCAGAGCATGCTCCAGGTGCTCGTCATCTATGCCGTTGTCGTCGCTCTCGAGCTGCTCATCGTTCGGCACCTGCATTTTCATCGGCAGGCGACGCAACAGGCCGGAAGCTCCCTCGGCCAGTCGGGGCAGCATCACGGGCGACACCCGGCGACTGGAAACCCGGCTGTCCGCTTCCAGTGGGATGAGCTGGTGGTCGTCCTTGGTCTTATCCTCGTCATCGCGGTTGCGGCAGTCGTCGCTCTGAGACGCTCGCGCGCGGACCACAGAAGGCCGGATGAGACGGCTCCTGAGGCGCTCGCCGCTGCACTCGACGAGTCGCTCGACGACCTGCGCACCGATCCTGACCTGCGCCGTGCAATCATCGCCGCCTACGCGCGGATGGAGACCGCACTCGCCGCTGCCGGGATTCCGCGGCGCCCTTCTGAGGCGCCACTCGAATACCTCGAGCGAGCCCTCCTCGCGCTCGACGCAAGCGCCGACGCCGTCCGCGAGCTCACAGATCTCTTCGAATGGGCTAGGTTCAGCCACCATGAGCCGGAGCCTTCGATGAGAGACGAGGCGGTGGACGCACTCGTCGCGGTGCGCGACGAGCTGCGCGCCGCGGAACTGGCTCCCGCATGAGGCTCGCGGGGCGGCTCGCGTGGGCAGCCATCTTGGCGACCGTCGTGCTCGTCGTCCTGCTCGGGATCCCGAAGCTGTCGACGTCGCGCGCACTCGCGATCTGGATCGTGGTCGTGGCGGCATTCCTCCTCGTCGTGCTCATCCGCCATTCCAGGGCGGTAGACGAGTGGCACCCTTCTCGCCGCTTCGAGAGCGCACTACGCGACCGGAAGTCTGCTACCCCGCCGCCGGAGGAGCTGCTGCGGATGGAACGGGAGCTTGTGCTGGGTAGCGCCGACGCCGATCACGCCCACCGCAGGCTCCTGCCGCTTCTGCGGACGGCGGCGAGCGCACGGATCTCAGCGAGACACGGGTTCGAACTCGAGCGCCGACCCGACGCCGCGCGCGCGCTGCTCGGCGCGGACGCCTGGGAGCTGCTGCGCCCCGACCGGCCGGAGCCGGCGGACCGCCACGACGCAGGCATCCCGCAGGCGCAGATCGCAGCCGTGATCGCGCGGATCGAGGCACTGTGACTTCGCTCGCGGAACTGCGCGAAGGCGCCGATTCGATCCTCACCGAGGTCGAGAAGGCGATCGTGGGCAAGCGAGAACAGCTGGAGCTGATCCTGCTCGCTCTGCTCAGTGACGGCCACGTCCTGCTCGAGGACTATCCGGGGCTCGCCAAGACGCTGATCGCGCGCTCCTTCGCCGAGGCGACCTCCCTCCGCTTCGCCCGCATCCAGTTCACGCCAGACCTGATGCCGGGCGACGTGACGGGTTCGCAGATCTTCGACCAGCGGACTGCCGACTTCGTCTTCCGCCCCGGCCCGATCTTCGCCAACCTCCTGCTCAGCGACGAGATCAACCGCGCTCCGCCGAAGACGCAGGCCGCCCTGCTCGAGGCGATGCAGGAGCGGCAGGTGACGATCGAGAACACGACCCACCGGCTCGAGCCGCCGTTTCTCGTGCTCGCGACGCAGAACCCGATCGAGTACGAGGGCACGTATCCGCTGCCCGAGGCGCAACTCGACCGCTTCCTCGTGCGCATCTCGATCGGCTACCCGAGCCGTGACGACGAGATCGAGATGCTCGACCGGCGACTCGAGCGGGGCGTCGACGAGGTCGAGCTCCAGCCGGTCGTCGACGCGGCGACGCTCGTCGCGATGCAGCGTGCGCTCGAGCAGGTCCACGTCTCGGCCGCGATCGAGGGATACGTCGTGGACGTCGTGACGGCGACGCGCGAGTCGCAGCGGCTCGCGGTCGGCGCGAGCCCGCGCGGCAGCATCGCGCTCGTCAAGCTGGCGCGCGCCAAGGCTGCGATCTCGGGGCGCGACTTCGTCACTCCCGAGGACGTGAAGGCGATCGCCGTGCCGGCCCTCGGGCACAGGCTGATGGTCCGACCGGAGCTCTGGGTGCAGCGGCTGCGCGGCGAAGACGTCGTGGCGGAGGTGCTCGAGACGGTGCCGACGCCATCCGCAGAGGACGCCATCCGCACCGCCGAGGCGTGACCGGCCACATCTCGCGGCGGCTGCAGGCCTACGCCGTTCTCGCCGCGGCCGGGCTCGTCACGGGCCTCGCACTCGGGCGAGTCGAGCCGGTTGCGCTCGCCGCTCCTTTCCTGCTCGCGGTCGTGGCCGCCGTGGCCCGGCAGGAGCCGCGAATCTCCGCCCGGCTGACCCTCGACCGCGACCGGGCGCTCGAAGGAGACGAGCTCACGGCGACTGTCGAACTGGCCTGTCCGAGCGGCCTCGACCGCGTCGATTTGCTCTTGCTGCTGCCGCCCAACCTGAGCGTCGAGGGAGGGTCTGCGCGAGCAATCCGCCTGAGTGCCGGCCAGGAGCGGACGGTCGATCTGCAGGTCACGTGCGAGCGTTGGGGAGCGTTCACGGTCGGGCCGGTGCTCGTCCGCGCTCGCGACCTGCTCGGCCTGCGCTCGTGGGAGGGCACCGCGGGCGAGGCGCAGAGGCTGCGCGTCTACCCGACCGAGGAGACGCTTCGGTCGCTCGTGGCGCCGCTCGAGACGCAGGTCTTCGCCGGGAACCAGGTCGCGAGGACCCGCGGCGAGGGAATCGAGTTCGCCGACCTTCGCGAATGGCAGCCTGGGGATCGGATCCGGCGCGTCAACTGGCGCGCGACCGCGCTTCGCCGGACGCTCTGGGTGAACGAGCAGAACCCGGAACGGAACACCGACGTCGTCCTCTTTCTCGACACCTTCGCGGAGGTGCGCGGCGAAGGACGGAGCACGAACGACCGCGCCGTTCGCGCCGCGGCGACGCTCGCGCACGGCTATCTGCAGCGGAAGGATCGCGTGGGGCTGGTCGGCTTCGGCGCCTTTCTCTCCTGGCTTCTGCCCGCGACGGGCACGCGGCAGCTCTACGCGATCATCGAGACGCTGCTCACGAGCCAGATCGTGGCCAGCTACGCCCTGCGCAACGTCGACGTGCTGCCGCCTCGGACGCTGCCGGCGAAGGCGCTCGTGATCGCGATCACGCCACTGCTCGACGACCGCACCGCCGCCGCCCTCCTCGACCTGCGCGCCCGCGGCTACGACCTGATCGTGGTGGAGGTATCGCCGCTCGAGCTGGTCGCACCTGAACCCGGCTCGTCGTTCGAGCTCGCGCACAGGCTCTGGCGGCTCTCGCGCGAGGCCCTGCGCTGGCGCTACGAGCAGGCCGGTGTGGCCATCGTCACCTGGCGTGACGGCGAACCGCTCGCAGCGCCCCTCGAGGAGGTGAACGCATTCAGGCGCCTCGCCCGGCCCGCGTAGCGCTCGCCGTCGGAGCGGCCGCTGCGTACGGAGGCGTCCTCGCCGACGCGTTCGAACGCGCGCCGTCGCCGGTCACTGCATTCGTCCCGGGCGCCGTTGCCGGCGTGCTGCTGTTCGGCGCAGCGCTTCTGTTCGACGGACGCGGTCTCGGCGCAGCGCTCTTCCTCGCCGGCGGCACGTACGTCGCCGCGGTTGCCGGAGCCGGACATGGCGTCGACGCGAGCGCACCGGTCGTGGCCGTCTTGCTTCTGCTCGCCGGCGAGCTGTCGGCCTGGTCCGTCGACGAGCGGTGGCGGATCCGCGCCGAGGAACAGCTGAACTGGCGGCGAGGTGCCGCCGTCAGCGGGTTGGCGCTCGGCGGCTTCGTCGTAGCCGCACTCGTCGTTGCCCTGTCGGCGGTGCAGCCAGCTCACGGACTGGGCTGGACGGTGATCGGCGCAGCCGCGGCCGTCGGAGCCGCGGGCACGGGCATCTGGGTCACGCGCCGCTAGAAGCGCCTGGTGCGAGAAGCGGGAAGTAGTGCCCGGCGACGTGTCTGAACACGTCGAGGATGACCGCGACAGTGACTTCGGCTGCCGGATCGTCGACCTCGGCCGGGAGCCTGAGCCCTAGCTCCCTGGCGTGCTCGATGAGCCCGTGTCCCATGCTCTTGCCGAGGCCGCTGAGGCCTTTGCCGAGAGCCTCTTCGTCGAGATGCCACGCCGGGACGGGGAGCGCGGTGAGCGTCGCCCACGTGCCCGGGTCACGTGGCTCGTCAAGGGTGAAGAGATCGTCGAAGGTTCGCGCGGCGGCATCACGTTGTGTCAGCGGCTCGCCGAGGTTCCAGGCCTTCCGCAGCGTGGCGATAAGCGATGTGTGGCGGTACTCCTCGTTGAAGACTGAGCCCTGCGGCACCCAGGGAGAAACGAGGATCGCCGGAACCCGGTAACCGGAGCGGTCGAATTTGAAGCCGAGCTCGCCGGCCGGCGCGGCCGGGTCGGGTGGCGGCACAGGCCCCGGCGGCACGTGGTCGTAGGTTCCGCCCGGCTCGTCCCAACCGATCAAAAAGGCGGTGTTCCGGACGTTCGAGCCCGACTCGGACGTGCTCGAGCGATACGTGTCGAAGATGTGCCCGAGGAACGCCTCGCCGGCCAGCGCCGAGGACGGCGGATCCAGTGAGTCGGCGTCGATTGCCGCACCGAGCGAACGCCCGAACGCCGGGTGGTAGTCGCCGTGTCCGGAGATGAAGTTCGGCTCGATCAGCGAGAAGTCCGGCAGGGTTCCCGCGGCGGCGTCGCGCTCGAACTCCGCGAACGGCACCACGTGCGTCGCCAGCCGCTCCTTGAGCCGCGAGTAGTGGATGACGCCGTGGAACGAGAGCGGCATCGGCTCCATCACGTAGATCTTCCAGGTCTTCCCGTGCTGCTCGAGCCGCTCGAAGATCGTCTCGGCGTCGTTCTGCCTGAACCACTTCCGCACCGGGCTGTTGACGACAATCCCGGATGAGGTCGCCGCCGTCCAGAACGAGCGGTTCATGAACGTCTGCGACGGCACCTCCGAGAACCAGTGGTCGAAGACGCCGAAGTCGCGGGCGATCCCGTTCAGGACGGGAAGCTGCCCCGGCGTGTAGCCCGTCATGATCTGCGCGTACTCGTCGTACGTCGGCTGGCGGCCCATCTCGCCCGTGAACGTGCTGATGTAGTCGATCACGAAGCCGTCCATCGTGGGCATCGCGCCCGGCGGCGGCGCGTTGTACGGCTCGGTCACGCCCTCCCC
>DASXKE010000223.1:0-3138 GCA_036496985.1 Gaiellaceae bacterium
CCTGATCCAGAAGTGACCGAAGTGTCTCCAACGCGTCGTCGGCTCGACCGCGCGCGAGGGTGATGCGTGCCAGTTGCGTTTCCGCGAACAGCGCAAAGGGGGCGTCGCCGGACGCCCGCAAGACGCGCCTCGCGTGAGTCAAAGCTGTCTCCGCGGCGTCGAGCTCGGCCATGCCAACAAGCACCTCGCCGAGGCTCGCCTGCGCGTACGCAACCGTCTCTCGGTCGCCCGCAGCCGCGGAGTCCTTCTCAGCGCGCTCATACCATTCGACCGCATCGGCCCAACGTCCCTCGGCGTACGCCTGCGTGCCGAGGTTGAACTCGGTGATGCCGCTCGAGCGGATGTCGCCGGTCTCGCGGTAGATCTCGAGCGCCAGCTGCTCGTGGACGGCGTTTTCCGGTTCACCGAGGAGCCGGTAGCACTCGTCGAGGACCGAGTACGCGCGGCCGAGCGCCTCCAGCTCGCGAGCACCTTTGGCCTCGTCGACTGCGACCTCGGCAAGCGCGATCGCCTCGCGTGCGTGCCCCTGGAACGCTTTGAGGTGGCTGCGTAGCGCCCTCAGCGTGGCGCGGGTACCGCGGGCGGACGAGGACTCGAGCCCGTCGACGAGCCGGAGTCCCATTGCCGTTTCGCGCAGTGCGGCTACGTATGCGCCCTTCCGCATCCGCGCACGCGCGCGCAGCCTGAAGACCCGCGCCTGCTCCACCGGGTCGGCGGCGAATAGCCGCGTCGCCCGAACGAGTGCAGAGAAGGCGGCGTCGAAAAGGCCTGCGGACTCCTTCGCGTCGCCGAGCGCTACCCACGTACGCGCCCGGTCCTCGCGTCGGACCCCGGCCACGAAGCGCCCCGACGCAAGCGCGAGCTCGTAGAAGCGGGCCGCCTCGACATACGCCGCCACCGCCCGCGCCCGGTCGCCCGCGAGACGGCCGTAATACCACGCCTTCTCATGGCGCATTGCTTCCGAGTAGTGGAGCGCGAGCGCGCCGGCCTCTTCCTCGACCGCGTCCGGTGCGACCTCGATCGCCTCTGCGACTCGAGCGTGCAGCTGTCGGCGCCGGCGAAACGGCAGTCCCTCATACGCCGCGTCGCGGACGAGCGTGTTGCGAAAGCGCATCCCGCCGTCGGGATCTGGATTGACGAGTCCGCGCAGACGTTCCCAGAGCTCGGCGTCAAGTTCGATCTCGTCGTGAAGGGCGGTTTGCAGCAGATCCGGGTCGAAGCTCGCTCCCAGCACCGACGCGTAGCGGAGCACCGTCCGGTCGGATGGTGCGAGCCGGTCGATGTCCGCCGCGACGACTGCCTCCACCGAGTCCGGGAGCGCATCCGTCGTCCCTGTCTTGCGCACCATGTCGAGCAGTTCGAAGAGGAAGAGGACGTTGCCGGCGGACCGATCGGCGATCAGCTCGACGTCGTAGGACGAGAGCGGCGTCTCGTCGGTGGCCAGTTGGACGATCTCGATCGCGTGCTCCCGCGTGAGGGGGAGCATCGCGAGCTGAAGGCAACGCAGGCGTTCGTCGTCGGAGCTGGCCCAGGTCGTCTCTGGCGTCGAATGCGTCAGGAGCAGCGCGTAGCGGAGGTCGGTGGCCAGGCGCGACAGGCGAATCAGGAGGTCGGAGCTCGCCTCGTCGGCGAACTGGGCGTCCTCGACGATGAGCACCGTCGGTGTACCCACCAGCGTTGAACCGAGGAATCGGTGGGTCACGTCGGCGAGCGTGTCGCGGAAGAAGCGATCGTCGAGCGCGCGAGTCTCGGCTGTCGGTGGCAGCTCGAGTCCGAGCACGATCCCGAGAAGCGGTACCCAGGGGATGAGCTTGGGCTCGACCCGGTCTACCACCGACCTGAGCTGACGCTCCACCGTCCGCGCGTCGGCGCCGGGTCCGAGGCCGAGGGCGGCTCGCATCGGCGCGCGGAGTACGAAGTACGGCGTCGACGCTTCGTACTCCTCGCAGCGCGAGTGCAGCACGCGCATGTCGGCGCAGCGGTCGACAAGCTCGCGAACGACTCGTGACTTCCCGAGCCCGGGCGCTCCTGCCAGCTCGATCACCCAGCCATGGCCGCGATGGACGTCATCAAGGGCGGCCACGAGGGAGCGCACCTCTGCGTCCCGGCCGATCAGAGCGGTTTCGGCGGCACGCTCGTCCTTGCGGCCGACGATCGGGCCGACGATCGAGGCCTTGACGAGCTGCGCCTTACCCTTGGCCTTGAATGGTTCGATCGGCGTTGTCTCGAAGGCCGTTCGTGAGCGCTCGAGCACGACGTCCGTCGCGAGGATCTGCCCGGCCTCGGCACGACTCATCACGCGCGCGGCAGTGTTGATCGCGTCGCCGAAGACCCGGTACGACCGACGGTACGGGGGGCCGAAATCGCCCGTGAAGACCTTGCCCGTGTTGACTCCGACGCGCATCGGAATGACGCCCGGCCGATCCATCAACTCGCGCAGCGCCCGCAAGACCTGCTCCTCGTCGTGCCCGGTGCTCGACGGCGCGCCGGCCGTCAGGAGCGCCTTCACGCTGCCTTTGCCGATGTCGGTCTCGTAGAACGGAACCTCGTGGCGAAGTGCAGCCTCCTGGATCGCCCGGACGCGTTCGTCGAGCGCCTCGGCGAACACCTTCGGTCCGAGGCGGGCGAGCAGCTCGTCCGTATCCATCATGTCGATGAACGCCGCCGTGATCGTCCGGTGCTCCGGTTCGCTGCGTTCGAGCAGGACGTGCGCCCGCGCCGCGATCGGAATGCACGCCGCAACGGTCAGGCCGCTCACGGCGCCGACGTCCGGGGCACGTTCGCGCTCGACGTCCGGCGGGGCAACCAGGAGGCGGCACTGGTCCTTGGCCGGCCCGACACATGCCGGGTCGAGCAGCGCGGCGAGTCCGGGGCTGATCGCGATCTCGCCCGCGTCTGCGACCGATTCGATCGAGACCGTCTCGGTGGCGACGGGGCCGGCTACGAGCAACTCGCGATGGACGCTTCCGGCGGTGAAGAAATCGATCGTGCCAGAGCTAACGCCGATCGACATGCGGAGGGTGACAGTCCCGCCTGAGACTCGCAGGCGCCCGACGCGCTCGATCGTCCGCTGCAGTTCCCACATCGCACGGCAGGCGCGCTCCGGATGACCCGGACCGTCGAAGAGGAGGAGCAGGG
>DASXKE010000224.1:0-11369 GCA_036496985.1 Gaiellaceae bacterium
AAACCGCACCCACAATTCCTTTTGTCTGGCGTCCTTAACGATCTCCGTCCCTGGAGGCACAATGCTTGAGTGGAAGTTTCGTCTCGTGACTCTCCTGGCGTTCGCCGCGGTTCTCGCTGTGGCGCTCGGCTCGAGTGTCGCCGGCGCCCTCAACTTCGGCTGGTAAGCGCCCGCCCACCTCGTAGGGGAGGAATCGGTGGCGGGTAACCAGCAGGAGGCTGTCGGGAAGATTGCCTCGGCAGGAGTTCCGCCAAAGGTCTTAGCAGTAGTGGCGCCCGTGATCGTCGCGGGCGCCTTGACTGTTGCGCTCGCGATCTTCCGCTATGTCGACACACCTAAGTCGGCATCGGACGTCGCGGCGCTCTTGGGGCTCATGGCGAGCATGGCGCTCGCCGAACGGTTCCCGGTGCCGGTCGAGGGAGTGAGCGCGGGCGGTGTCACGCTCGGGTTCGTCTTCTCCGTCTCGGCGATCATCCTGCTCGGCTGGCCCGCAGGCGTGATCGTCGCCGCGGGAGGCCCCACGTTCACGCACCTGCTGCAGCGCCGCCCACCGCTGCGCGTCGCGTACAACGGCTCGATGTTCGCGCTCTCGGCGCTCGCCGCCGGGGTCGCGATCGAGCACGTCGGAGGCAGCTCGACCGGCGCCCTGGTCGGGCGGGTCGTGCTGTGCGGGTTCATCTACTACTGGATCGTCAACCTCGTGCTGATCAGCGCGGTCCTCGCGGCCAGCTCCGGCCGCTGGTTCTTCACGATCGCGTGGGAGAACATCCGGCAGACCACGGCGCCGTTTGCATTCATGGCGTCTGCGGCGTTGACGTTGATCGTCCTCTGGCAGCGCGATCCGTGGCTGTCCATCGCGCTCGTCGGGCCGCTGCTGGCGATCGCCCTCTACCAGCGCTCGACGCACAAGGCGATGCGCGCCATGCGGCTTGCATTGACCGACCCTCTGACGGGTCTCGGAAACCACCGCAGCTTCCACGAGCGGCTCCAGCGGGAGCTCGTGGTGGCCGAGGAGAAGCACACCTCGCTCGCGCTCTGCCTCGTCGACTTCGACGATCTCAAGAGTGTCAACGACCAATTCGGACATCCCGTCGGCGACGTCGTGCTCGGCCAGGTCGCGTCTCGCCTGCGAGCGGGCGGTGAGGCGTTCCGGCTCGGCGGTGACGAGTTTGCCGTACTTCTCCCCCGGCAGGACGAGCGACAGGCGACCTCGGTGGCGCGCTCGATCGTCGAGCGCGTGGCAGCCCTCGACATCGAAGGAGTCGGCCCCGTCACGGTGAGCGCCGGCGTCGCGATGTATCCGACGCACGGAACGGGCCGCGACGAGTTGATCCGGCTCGCCGACAGTGCCCTCTACTGGGCGAAGAAGGACGGCAAGAACCGCGTGCGCGCCTACGCGGCCGAATCGATCCTGCGCGCCAACCTCGAACAGCTCGCGGACACGCCCGATCGCGCGGCACAGTACCGCGCCGCGGAGAGCCTCGCGAAGGCGGTCGACGAGCGCGACGCGTACACGGGCAGCCATTCGCAGCGCGTCGGCGAGTACTCCGCACGGATCGCGCGCCGTCTCGGAGCAGACGACTCGGCAGTCGAGCTGACCCGGCTCGCCGGCAACCTCCACGACCTCGGCAAGCTCGCGATCCCCGAGGAGGTGCTGCGCAAGCCGAACTCCTTGAACGACGCCGAGCGGCTGATCCTCGAGCGGCACCCGCAGATCGGCTACCGCATGCTCGAGAGCCTCGGCGTCCAGCCGGTCGCGGAGTGGGTCCTCCACCACCACGAACGCTGGGACGGTGCCGGCTATCCGAACCGGCTCGCAGGCGACCAGATTCCGCTCGGAGCGCGCATCATCTTCGTCGCGGACGCCTACGACGCGATGACGTCGGACCGCGCGTACAGCCGCGCCGTGCCGCCGCAGGAGGCGCTCGCCGAGCTCGAGCGCTGCGCGGGGACGCAGTTCGATCCCGCGGTCGTCAAGGCACTCGCCGAAGAGCTCTTGCCGGCGGGCGACGAAGTCGTCGCGGTTTAGGCGCTAGCCGAGGTCTTCGATGAGCTGGATCAGCTCGTCGCGGCGGTAGCCCTGCTGCCGCGCGAAGGTGACGAGCTCGCGGGCGCGCGCGATCACTGCACCGCGTTCCGGGGTACCGGCGACGGTGACGCCGCGGCCGCGCCGGAACTCGAGCATCCCCTCGTCCCGCAGCAGGCGGAGCGATCGCAGGACGGTGTTCGTGTTCACGCCGAGGACAGCCGCGAGGTCGCGGGCCGGAGGAAGCCGCTCGCCCGGCTTCGCCTCACCGTCGGCGATCGCGCGCCGGATCTCGGCCGCGACCTGCTCGAAGAGCTCGGTCGGTTCCTGCTTGTCGATCTTGACCTTGAGCATCGTGCCAGTCACAATAGCACTAGATGATCGCGCCGCCAAAGCCACCGCCACAGGAGGAGCTCGAGGCGCTGATCAAGGAGGCCCGAGAACGGCAACTGCGGCGGCGCTTGCTCGGTGCGGCGGGGGTCGCAATCGCGGCCGCGATCGGGCTCGGCATCTATGCGATCGCCACCGGCGGAACACACAACTCCGGCCTAGGTTCAGGACCCGGACCGCAGATCGCGGCGGCACCCTGCAGCTCAGCGGCAGGCTGGCGGCTGCGGCTCGACGGAACGTGGTCAGAGCCGACCGAGCAGAACACCGCACCGCTCGCAGTGACCCGAATCGGAGCTTCGTCCTGCACGCTCCACGGCTATCCACGGATCGTCTTGCTCGGCGCGGGCGGGAACGAGCTCGACTTCCCGTACAGCCATCGCGGAGATCTCGTGGTCGCAGCGCGAGCGCCGCGCACCGTCCATGTCGCCGGCGGCGGCTCGGCGTTCTTCCTCATCAACAAGAACAGCTGTGTCGTCCGGAACGCCAGGCTGGCGCGTCAGCTGCAAGTACGGCTCCCCGGTGTGCGAGGCGTGCTGTCCCTGCGCCTGCCGCACTATCCGATGCTCGGCTACTGCCCGACCGGACTGACGGCGATCGCGGTCTCTCCCATCGTGGCGAACCTCGCACTGGCCGCCGCCAAGCTCCCGTAACCCATGGACACGATCACCCCGCCGAAGCCGCCGGCGCCCGACGAGCTCGAGGCGTTGATCCGTGAGGCACGGGCGCGCCAACTGCATAGGAGGCTGGTCGGCGCGGCAAGCATCGCCGTCGCCGCAGCTTTGGCTCTCGGCCTCTATGCCATCTTCGGTGGCTTCAGGCACTGGGGGAGCGGCGGCAGTCGAAGAGGCGGTGCACCGCCGGCCTGCCGTTCGTCGCAGCTCTCGACCTCCGCCGGATTCCAGGCTGCTGCAGGAACCACTTTCGATCCTGTGCTCATGACAAATCGGAGCAGTCAGACCTGCACGCTGGGCGGGGGAGTACCGAAAGCGCAGATCCTGTTCCGCGGCGGGCCCTTTTCGATCAGGGCGATACCGTGGACGCGCGGCCTCAGCGCGTTCGGGACGCCAGCTGGACCTGTGCTCGCGCCGGGAGCGAAGGACGTCGCCGAGCTCGCATGGCGCGACTTCTGCCCGCGTCCCGCGGCCGCGCCGCAAAGCGGAAGCGTGACGTTCGTCCTCCGTTTCCCCCACGGCCCACGCGTCACGGCACGGCAGTCGTCTCCCGACGTGCCCGGCCCGGCTCTCCCGGGCTGCGCCGAGGTCACCCGCCCGGCAGTCGCCGTCAGCCCACTGCTGCGCTACCCCTAGAGCGGGATGTTTCCGTGCTTGCGGCGCGGGCGGGGCTCCGCCTTCGTCAATGACGTCTCGAGCGCGTCGATCAGCACCGGCCTTGTGCGCCGCGGCTCGATCACGTCGTCGACGTAGCCGCGCTCGGCGGCACTGTACGGATTCGCGAACTTCTCCTTGTAGTCGGCGATCAGCTCCGCGCGCTCCTCATCCGGACGGTCGCGATAGATGATGTTGACCGCGCCGTCGGGCCCCATCACGGCGACCTCGGCCGTCGGCCACGCAAAGTTGAAGTCGGCGCGGATGTGCTTCGAACTCATGACGTCGTACGCGCCCCCATACGCCTTGCGCGTGATCACTGTGAGCTTCGGCACCGTCGCCTCGCAGTAGGCGTAGAGAAGCTTCGCGCCGTGGCGGATGATCCCGCCCCACTCCTGCGCCGTCCCCGGCAGGAAGCCCGGGACGTCGACGAAGGTCACGAGCGGGATGTTGAACGCGTCGCAGGTGCGCACGAAGCGCGCGGCCTTGTTGGACGCGTCGATGTCGAGCACGCCCGCGAGTGAGCTCGGCTGGTTTCCGACCACGCCGACCGGATGGCCTCCGAGCCGAGCGAACCCGCAGACGATGTTCTCGGCCCAGCGTTCGCTCACCTCGAGGAACTCGCCGTCGTCGACCACGCGCCGGATCACGTCGTGCATGTCGTACGGCTTGTTCGGGTTGTCGGGGACGAGCGCGTCGAGCTCAGCGTCCTCGCGGTCCGCGGGATCGGTCGGCGCACTCCACACGGGCTGCTCGGCGTTGTTCTGCGGCAGGAACGAGAGGAGGTACCGCGCGTCCTCGAGACACGACGCCTCGTCGGCCGCAGCGAACTGGGCGACGCCCGACTTCGTCGCGTGCGTCGTCGCGCCGCCAAGCTCCTCGAACGTCACCTCCTCGCCGGTCACCGTCTTCACCACGTCGGGGCCGGTGATGAACATGTACGACGAGCCCTCGACCATGAAGATGAAGTCGGTCATCGCGGGCGAGTAGACCGCGCCGCCCGCGCAGGGGCCCATCACGAGCGAGATCTGGGGGATCACGCCCGACGCCTGCACGTTTCGCCAGAAGATCTCGGCGTACCCGGCGAGCGAGACGACGCCTTCCTGGATCCGCGCGCCGCCGGAGTCGTTGATCCCGATCACCGGACAGCCGTACTTGAGGGCCAGATCCATGACCTTGCAGATCTTCTCGGCGAAGACCTCGCTCAACGAGCCGCCGAAGACTGTGAAGTCCTGGGAGAAGACGAAGACCCTGCGGCCGAAGACCGTGCCGTAGCCGGTCACGACGGCGTCGCCGTAGGGGCGCCGATCCATCATCCCGAAGTTCGACTCGCGGTGGCGGACGTAGCGGTCGAGCTCGACGAACGAGCCCGGGTCGCAGAGCTTCTCCGCGCGCTCGCGAGCAAGGAGCCGTCCCTCGTCGCGGCGGCGGGCCACGGCCTTCTCGCTGCCGGCGTGGAGCGCCTGTCCCCGCAGCTCCTCCAGCCACTCGAGCTTGCCCGCCGTCGTCTCGTGCCTCTCAGCCACCGCCGCGGAGCCTAACGTTCGCGCTCGTGGGTCACCGCCTGCCTCCGGCTCTGCGAGTGCGCTCGTTCGCGTTCCTCTGGACGTCTTCGCTCGCAAGCGGGTTCGCGCTGCAGATGCTCGTCGTGGCGATCGGCGTGCAGGTGTACCTGATCCACGAGGATCCGCTCGACCTCGGCCTCGTCGGCCTGGCGGAGTTCCTGCCCCTGCTGATCCTCGCCCTGCCCGCGGGACAGATCGCCGACCGTTTCTCTCGGCGCACGGTCGTCGCCGTCGGCCTCGTCTTTCAGATCCTGATCGCGACGATCCTCGTGCTGATCACGCTCTCGGGCGCCGACCAGCTCTGGCCCTTCCTCACGGTCGGCGCCATCGCCGGCACCGCCTCCGCGCTCACCAACCCGGCCGGCCGCGCCCTGACGCCGGAGATCGTTCCGACCGAGCTCCTGCCGGGAGCGATCGCCCTCCGCAGCGTGGCGAACCAGCTCGGGATCGTCGTCGGCCCGGCGGTCGGTGCGGTGATCTTCAAGTTCGAGCCGGTGGCCGTCTACATCACCGCGGGCGCCCTGTTCCTGATCGCCTTCGTCGCCATCCTCGGAGTCCAGTCGGTACGAGCGACCGCCCCCGCAATGGAGCTGACGTGGAAGAACCTGTCCGCCGGCGTCGGGTTCATCGTCCGCACACGGATGCTCCTCGGCGCGATCTCGCTCGACCTCGTCGCCGTGTTGTTCGGCGACTCGATCGCGCTCGCACCGGTGTTCGCGCTCACGATTCTCCACGTCGGCCCCATCGGCGTCGGCCTGCTGCGAGCCGCCCCTGCGGCCGGAGCGCTCCTCGCGGGGATCATCCTCGCGCGCCGCCCACTCCGCTACCGCGCCGGCCCGACGCTGCTCGTCGTGGTCGCCACCTTCGGGGTGATGATGATCGTCTTCGGGCTGTCGAAGTCGCTGCCGCTCTCGCTCGCCGCGCTCGCTGTCGCGGGCTTCGCCGACATGATCAGCATGAACATCCGCTCCACGACGGTTCTCCTCGTGACGCCGCCTGAGCTACAGGGTCGCGTCAGCGCAGTCGAATGGGTGTTCATCAGCGCCTCGAACGAGCTCGGCGCGTTCGAGTCGGGCGCGGTGGCGTCACTGATCGGAACCGTGGCGGCCGTCGTCGCGGGCGGCGTCGTGATGATCGGCGTCGCTGCTTCTTGGGGGAGCTTCTTCCCCGAGCTCGCGCACATGGGTCGGCTCGAAGAGCTCGAGCCCGAGCCGGTGTAGGTTCCCTGCGTGGAGCCCCTCGATCGGTCGACGATCTGGCCGTACGACGAGCAGGGCGAGTCCCGTGCGTTCTACTACCAGCGGTTCAGCAGCCCGACGGTCGCCGCCGCCGAGGCCGCGCTCGGTGAGCTCGACGGCGGCACCGCGCTCCTCTTCCCGTCGGGCGCCGGAGCGACGACCGCACTCGTTCTCTCGGTGCTCGAGCCCGGTGACACGATCGCGCTCGCCGGCGGCGGCTACTTCGGCACAGGAGTCACCTTCGCCACCCTGACGCGGTGGGGGCTCCGGGTTGTGGAGTTCGACCAGACCGGGCCGCCGCCCGACGGCGTCCAGCTCGTCTGGGTCGAAGCTCCCTCGAATCCGTACCTCACGATGCCGGATCTCGAGGCGGCGGTCGCGCATCCGGCTCCGGTGGTGGTCGATGCGACCGTGGCGACGCCGGTGCATCTCCGCCCGCTCGAGCACGGCGCCGACTTCGTCCTGCACAGCGCGACGAAATACCTCGTCGGCCACGACGACGCCCTGCTCGGCGCCGTCGTCTGCCGCAGCGCGGCCGCCGCCGAAGAGCTGCACTCCTTCCGCGGCCGCACCGGGATTGTGGCGTCTCCGGACGCTGCCTGGCTCCTGCTGCGGAGCCTGAAGACGCTCGACTTCCGCGTGCGGCGACAGACCGAGACGGCGGCGTTTCTCGCCGAGCACCTGGAGGCACATCCGGCGGTCGAGATCGTCCGCTATCCCGGGCTCGGCGGCCTGCTCTCGTTCGACGTCGCCGATGCGGAGACGGCGCGGAAGGTCGAGACGTCGACCCGCGCGATCGTCAACGCCACCTCGCTCGGCGGCGTGACGAGCCTGATCGAGAGCCGGCGCCGCTGGGAAGGCGAGCGCGTTCCGCCGGGGCTGCTCCGCCTCAGCGTCGGCCTCGAGGATCCCGAGCTGCTCTGGGCCGACCTCGAGCAGGCGCTCTCGTGACGAAGGCGCAGGCGCTCGAAGCCGTTCGCAAGATCTGTCTCGGTCTCCCGGAGACGAGCGAGCGGCCGTCGCACGGCGCGCCGACGTTCTTCGTTCGAGACAAGCGGTCCTTCGCCACCGTCTGGGACGACCATCACGGCGACGGCCGCTTCGCATTGATCTGCGCGGCTCCCGAGAGGATGCAGGCTGCGCTGGTCGAGGCCGACCCGGCACGGTTCTACGTCCCGCCGTACGTGGGACACCGCGGCTGGATCGGAGTTCGGCTCGACCGCGGCTTCGACGGCGACGAGATCGCCGGGATGGTCGAGGACGCGTTCGCGGAGGTCGCTCCGCCCAAGCTGGTCGAATCGGCTCGGCGAGATTAGAGGCTATTCGCTCGCCAGACCGTCGATCCAGCGCTCGAGGTGGCGTGTCTGGCGGGTGAGGATGGTCGGGTCGCGGAAGGCGTTCGCGAGGAGTGCGGCGCCCTGGATCCCCGCGAAAAGGGCCACGGCCAGATCGCGGGAATTGTCCTTCCCGAGCACCCGAAACTGGCTCTCGGCCCACTCGACCATACGCGCCATTACGGCGGCTGCGTCGCGGTCGTGGCCACCTTCGGTCTTGTCGAGCTCGGCGCAGAGCGTCCCCATAGGGCAGCCATGCCGCGCGACCGTCTCACGCATGTCGGCCCAGTTCCGGACGAGTGCCTTGAGCCGGGCCTCAGGTGAGCGGTGGCGCTCGAACGCCTGGATCAGTGTCGCGGCCTGCTCCTGGTAGCCGTCGAGAACGGCACCGATCAGCTCGTCCCTGCTCTTGAAGTAGTAGTAGACGTTGCCAAGTGGGACCTCGGCGCGTTCTGCGACTTCGGCGAGCGTCGTGCGGTGGACGCCCTGTTCGTGGAACAGGTCTCGTGCGCTTTCGACCAGACGCTCCCGCTTACCGGAGTGTCTTTCAGTTGCTGAGTTAGTCATCTCACTCATAAGAGTAGCGCCTTCTGCTAGCGTCCTCCAAGTTAGTCAGCTAACTAACTAGGAGGTCACGGATGTCAGCACAGGCCGCGCTGCACGAAGCTCCGGATCAAACGTCCTTTCTCGCGACGCGGCAGGGGAAGTTGACGCTCGTGTTCCTGTGCATGGTCGGGTTTCTCGACTTCGTCGACGCTTCGATCGTCAATGTCGCACTGCCCACGATCCGGGACGACCTGCACTTCTCCGTCCAGAACTTGCAGTGGGTGTTGAGCGGCTACCTGCTCACCTACGGCGGCTTCATGCTGCTCGGCGGACGCGCCGCCGACCTGTTGGGTCGCCGGCGTGTGCTGGTCACCGGCATGGTGGTGTTCGCGCTCGCCTCGCTTACCGGCGGCCTCGCAACCGACTCGACAATGCTGATTGGCGCCCGTCTCGTGCAGGGGCTTGGAGCGGCGATGATGCTGCCCGCAACGCTTTCGATCCTGACCACCACTTTCCACGAGGGCAGGGATCGGAATACAGCGCTCGGCGCCTGGGGCGCGATCGCCGGGCTCGCCTCCGCCGTGGGAGTATTTCTCGGTGGCTTGCTGACCGAGGATGTCGGCTGGCGCTGGGTTCTCTGGGTCAACCTTCCTGTCTGCGCAGCTCTCCTCGTCGCCACGTTCCGAATCGTCGGCGGCGACCGGCCGCTCGGACGCGTGAGGAACTTCGACGCCCTCGGGTCGCTTTTCGTGACCGGCGGAATGCTGCTCCTGATCTACACGCTCGTGAAGGCGCCGACGGTCGGCTGGGAAACGACGCGCACGGTCGTCGGACTCGCGGTCGCGGGGCTCCTGTTGCTCGCCTTCTTCGTGAACGAGCGCCGAAGCGCAAACCCGCTCGTCCCACTCTCGATCTTTCGCATCAAGGGCCTCGCCGCCGCCGATGCGACCCAGGTGATCGCGATGGCCGGCTTCTACTCGATGTTCTTCTTCATCACGCTCTACATGCAGAACGTCCTCGGCTTCTCCCAGATCCAGGCTGGCACCGCGTATCTCCCTGTCACGGCGGGAGTCGTCGTCTCATCCGGCATCGCGTCACAACTCTTCGCCCGCCTTGGCACCCGCCCGATCATCGTCGCCGGTGCCCTCATCTCAGCCGGAGCCGTCTTCTGGCTGTCGCGGATCCCGGTCGACGGCTCCTACCTCGGCGACCTGCTGCCCGGACTCTTGATCATGTCCTTCGGGCTCGGCTTCGTCTTCGTCGGCGTCAATACCGCTGCCAACGCGGGCGTCCCACCCGAGGAGGCAGGACTGGCCGCCGCGCTGGTCAACACCTCCACCTGGCTCGGCGGCGCACTCGGGCTCGCGATCTTCTCTGTGATCGCAACGACCCGCACACAGCACCTACTCGGGGTTCACGCGCGCCAGCCGGACGCACTCACCTCCGGCTTCCGCGAAGCACTCGTCGCCTGCAGCATCTTTCTTGCCGTGGCGGCGCTGATCGCCCTCCGCGCCACCAACACTCGAGGCGAGTCGGCCGCAGCGGACGCAGCCCCCGCACTAGAGGGGGCCTGACGATGACGGCGCGCCTCGGGGGGAGCCGTCGAGGTCCGTCCACTCCGGACAGAGTCCTAGAGGGCGGCTCTTCAGAAGCCGGAGGTCGGACTCGAACCGACGACCGCCTGATTACAAATCAGGTGCTCTACCAGCTGAGCTACTCCGGCGCGGCGACCAGCGTAGCGACCGTTACAGCAGGACTTCGCGGCCCTTTTGATGCGAGAGGATCTTGCGCTTGACGCGCTGTAGGGCGTTGTCGATCGTCTTCGTGTCACAGCCGAGCTCCTCGGCCATGTCCTCGTAGGACGAGCCCTCGAGGTAGAGGCGCAACGCGTCGGACTCGAGCGGCGAAAGGCCCGAGCCGAGGTTGAAGACGAGGCTCTGCAGCTCCTCGGTCGAGATCACGACGAGCGGCGGCTCGTGCACCGCCGGGCCCGGCAACGCGTCGCCCAGCGTACACTCGCCCTCGCCGTCCTGTCCCGCCGGCGTGTGGCTGAACGAGACGTAGGTGTTGAGCGGCGCGTGCTTGAAGCGGGTCGCGGTCTTGATCGCCGTGATGATCTGCCGCGTGACGCAGAGCTCGGCGAAGCTGCGGAACGACGTCTCCTTGTCGGCGCGGAAGTCGCGAACCGCCTTGTAGAGGCCGATCAGCCCCTCCTGGAGGAGATCGTCGTTGTCGCCGCCGGCGAGGAAGTACGAGCTCGCCTTGAGGCGGACGAAGCCCGTGTAGCGGCGAATGAGCGCGTCCATCGCGACGCTGTCGCCGTTGCGGGCCTTGATGACAAGCTGAAGATCCTCTAGCTCTCGTTGAGCTTTTTGCGGCGAGCGTGCTGCTGTCGCTGCGCGGGCAGCCATGGCGCCTCCCGGCCTCTCGAGGGTAAGTCTCACCCTGTGGTCGAGGCGAAGATAGCAAGGGGTCCAAGGATTTACAAGTCCAATTGCTATGGACCCAGCTTGCCTTGGACCCAGGAAGCTAGCGCGCTCTAGCGTTCGCCGCGGCGTAACCGCTCCAGCTGGGCGAGCGTGTCCGGATCAAGCCGGTCTCGAAGATCCCCCGGCGTCGCTTGCGGCTGGGTGGGGGGCGAGAGCTCGGCCAGGAAGGTCTGCGAGGCGAGTTTCCGCACCTCGATGCCGGTCGTGCCACGCAGTGCGGTGTCGGAGGAGACGATCGCAACCTGTTCGCCGCTCCGGTGCTCGGCCGCGAGATGCTCGAGCAGCGTGTCCGCGTCCTTCGCCCAACGCACTTCGAGCGGGCCGCGCCGCTCGGTCGGCCCTTCGCCGTCGAACACGAGCACGCCCCGCGCGCCCTGCGCCGCCACCCAGCTGGCGAGCAGGTCGCGCAGCTCTTCCGGCGAGCCGAAGTCGCCCGCGTGGAGGAGGTTGAAGCCG
>DASXKE010000225.1:0-5975 GCA_036496985.1 Gaiellaceae bacterium
CGAGCGGGCGCGGGCGCTCGCCGAGCAGACCGTGCGCTTCGTCGGCGGGCTCACGGCCGAGCGCGCACACGGCCTGCTCACGGTCGACCTGCGTGAGGATCGCACCGGCGCGCTCAAGGTGACGGAGATCAACGTCCGCCACGTCGCAGCGACCTCGGCCCTCGCCGCCGGCGGCGCGAACGTGGCCGAGGCGCAGGTGCTCGCGACGCTGGGGCGTCTCGACGAGATCGGCGAGCCCGTGCCGCACTTCCCCGACGACAACGTGATCCTGCGCGACATCGACGGCGCCCCGCTCTGGCTCACCGGGTACCGCGAGCTCGCGGTCGGAGAGCACGTCTGATTCGCCGGGCTCTCGTCGCATTCGCCTTCGCGGCGCTCGTCGCCGGTTGCGGCGGCAGTGGACACCAGGAGACCACCACGGCGCCGCCCGTCACACACCCGAAGCCGCCTCCCACGACGACGCATCGGGCTGCGGCTCAGCCGGCCAAGCTCGTCGTCACCATCCTCGACGGCGATCTGCGTAAGCGCGTCCCCGGCGCGCACGTGCGGCTCGCGGGGAAGACCGGCACGACCGACCGGCACGGCGTCACGGTCATCACCGCGCCGCGCCGGCGCCTCGTGGTCTCGGTCTCGGCGCACGGCTACTCGCCGCTCAGCGTCCCCGTCGACTTCAAGAGCAGGCGCAAGCAGACGCTCCGCGTCTACCAGCCCGACCTGCAGTGGCCGTTGTACGGGGCGACGGAGGCCCGAACCCAGGCTCCGCTCGAGATCCACCTGCGGCCGCCGTTCCGCATCGTCTGGAGCCGCGGGCTGAACCGGTTGATCGAGTTCCCGGCCGTCGTCGACGACGGGGTCGCGTACATCGGCAACACCAACTCGACCGTCCATGCGATCTCGATGCGCTCGGGGAAGTTCGACTGGATCCACAGGACGCCGGGCGGTCCGCGCATGGCGTCCTCGCCGGCGGTCGACGGCAACGAGGTCGTCTACCACACGATCGGAAGCCGGGTGTACGTCCTCAACCGCTCGAACGGTCGGCTCCTGTGGAGCTGGGACGCGGGCTCGCCGATCGAGTCGTCGCCGATCATCGTCGACGGGATCGACTACTTCGGGGACTGGAACGGCGAGATGTACGCGCTCGACCTGCACACGCACAAGCTGCGATGGAGCCGCGATCTCGGTGCGAAGATCACCTCGAGCGCGGCGATCTCGGGCGGCCGTCTGTTCATCGGCGACTACGACGGACGGCTCTGGGCGCTCTCGCCCGCATCCGGCGCGACGCGGTGGGTCGGCCGGGTCAACGGCAAGATCTACGGGACTCCGGCGGTTGCCGGCGGTCGCGTCTTCGTCCCGTCCGTCGCGTATTCGTTCTGGGCGTTCACGACGAGTGGGCGGTCGCTCTGGCACGTGGCGACCGGCGCCTACGTCTATTCGTCGCCGGCAGTCGCGGACGGCGTCGTCTGCTTCGGCTCGTACAACGGCTACTTCTACGGCGTCTCGGCCGCGAGCGGTCATGTGTTCTGGCGGATCCCGACCGGCGGCGCGATCTCCGGAGCCGCCGTGATCGTCGACGGCGTCGCGTACGCCGGCAGCTTCTCCCATCGGATCATCGGCGTGAACCTCCATACCGGCCGCCGTCTCTTCACCTTCCCGCACGGACAGTTCGTCCCGGTCTCGGGAAACGGGATGCGCCTTCTCCTCAACGGCTTCACCCGCGTCTACGCCGTCGAGCCGCGTCGCCCGAACGGGCACCGGCACAAGCACTGAAACGGTTTGGTGGAGCCGGTTCTTAAGAGCGCCCTCATCCTCATCGGCTATCGTCGCGACTCGTGACTGCGCCTGCTCCACCCTCGCGCGGCTTCGACCCCGAGGCCGAGCAGGAAGTCGACTTCGCCCGCTACGTCAAGCTGCTGGGCGCCCGCTGGTGGCTGCTGGCGGCAGGCCTCGTCGCCGGAGCGGTGATCGGGTACCTCGTCTCGCTCGGCGGCAACCAGGTGTATTCGGCCACAGCGGTGGTCTATCTCGGCCAGCCGTACTCCCCGACCGGCGGCAACCCGGTGATCACGCAGCAGACGAACCCGTCGTCCGTCGGCCAGGTCATCAACGCGCAGTCGGTGGACAACACGGTTGCGAACCTTTGCCACCTGACGAACGCGGCGCTGTTCAAGAAGGGGATCTCGACGCAGACGGTCGCCTCGGGCGCGGCGACGAAGGCCGGGACAGCGGCGCAGGTCAGCCCGCTCGTCAAGATCAGCGTCCAGTCGAAGAAGGGGAAGGTCGCGGCTTGCGCGGCAAACGGGCTCGCCGCGGCCGTCGTGAAGAAGCTCGGGACGTATCCCGCCGCGAAGATCAAGACTCTCGAGGCACACCTCGCCTTCGACAACGAGGACATCAAGACGATCCAGGCCGCGATCGCTAATCCGGGCATCTCCGACACGGACAAGCTCATCCTCCAGACCACGCTGCGCAACGACCAGCTCGACAAGACGACGAACGCGCAGCTGCTGCTGCTCGCGAAGCAAGTCGAGTCGCCGGCGATCCAATCCGGCGCCGCCTCGCACAAGGTCACAGCCCGCAGCCGCCGCAACACCGTGGTCATCGGCGCGTTGATCGGTCTCATACTCGGCGCCATCGCCGCCCTTTTCTGGGATCGCGGCGCGGCGCTCGTTCGTGACTGATCTATAGTCCCCGCCGGGATGAAGCTGGTGGTCGTCATCCCCGCGCTCGACGAGGCGGAGACGTTGCCGCGGGTGCTTGCCGACCTGCCGGCCGAGGTGCCGGGCCTCGATGAGATGGAGACGATCGTCGTCGACGACGGCTCCCGCGACGGCACCTCGACGATTGCCTTCGAGCACGGCGCGAGCCGGGTCGTCCGCTTCTCTCAACGGCGCGGGCTCGCCGAGGCTTTCGGGGCCGGCATCGACGCGGCGCTTCGGTCCGGTGCCGACGTGATCGTCACCGTCGACGCCGACAACCAGTACGTCGCCGCCGACATCCCCGGGCTCGTCCTGCCCATCCTCGAGGGCCGCGCCGACATCGTGGTCGGGGAGCGTTACGGGGCCGGCGTCGAGGAGTTCAGCCGCGTGAAACGCGTGCTGCAGCGCGTCGGAAGCGCCACCGTGCGCGCCGCTTCACGGACGGACGTGCCCGACACGACGAGCGGGTTCCGCGCCTACACACGCGAGGCCGCACTGCGGATCAACGTGCTGGGACGTTTCACCTACACGCTCGAGTCGTTGATTCAGGCCGGACGCAGCGGGCTAGCCGTCGACTCCGTGCCCGTCCGCACGAATCCCGCGGTGCGCAAGTCGCGGCTCTTCCGCTCGACGCCCGAATATCTCGCCCGGAGCGGAACGCAGGTCGCCCGCGCCTATGCCATGTACGCGCCGCTGCGGACCTTTCTCTTCCTCGCCGCGCTCGCCTTCCTCGCCGCGCTCGTGATCTTCGCGCGCTTCCTCTTCTACTTCGCCGAGAACGGCTCCGCGGGACACATCCAGTCGCTGATCCTCGGCGGCGTGCTCGCGATGGCCGCGTTCCAGGTGGCGGCGATCGGGATCCTGGGCGATCTGCTGAGTGCGAACCGGCGGTTGATCGAGCGCGTCCTCCTGCGGGTGCGCCGCATCGAGCTGGCGCTCGACGAGGAGCCGTACGAGGTCGAGGGCGAGGAAGCACTGGAACGCTCACCTGAGCGGTGACGCGATCCGCGTTCTCGTCCTGACCACCTCATATCCCGAGGACGAGAACGACATCTCGGGCGGCTTCGTCGCGGCGCAAGTGGAGGCGCTGCGCGAGCGCGGTCTCGACGTTCGCGTCGTCTCACCGGCGGACTTCCGCCACCACGGCCTCGCCCGGCCGCCCGGCATTCCCGCGAACGTGCGGCACAAGCCGTGGCGGGCGCTCTACGTTCCGTCGCTGCTTGCCTCGTTCCGCCGTGCCGCCGCGCGCGGAGCGCAGGGCGCCGACCTCGTCCACGCGCACTGGCTCGGCGCGGGTGCGGTCGCGGCGACCCTCGGCAAGCCGTACGTGCTGCAGGTTCACGGCACGGATCTCGTGCTCGGCCTCCGCTTCCCCCGGCTGGCGCGTCCGATCCTCCAGCGGGCGGCGCTGGTCGTCGCAGGGTCCGAGGCGCTCGCTGCTGACGCGCGCACGCTCGGGGCGCGCGACGTGCGCGTGATCCCCACCAGCGTGCCGCTCCCGCCCGAGGTCGTCGTGCCCGAAGAGCCGCCGCACATCCTCTTCGTCGGCCGGCTCTCGGAGGAGAAAGGCGTGCTCGAGCTCGCCGAAGCGGCGCGGGACCTCCCGCTCGTCGTCGTCGGCTCCGGGCACCTTGCCTCGAGCATTCCCGGCGTGGTCGGCCCGGTGCCGCCGCGCGAGCTCGGTGGCTATTACGACCGCGCTTCGATCGTCGCGGTTCCGTCCCGCCGCGAGGGATACGGACTCGTCGCGCGCGAGGCGATGGCGCGCGGCAGGCCGGTCGTCGCCTCGGCAGTTGGCGGCCTGCCCGAGGCGATCGAGGACGGTGTCAACGGCGTCCTCGTCGCGCCGCTCGACGTCGCCGCGCTCCGGCAGGCGCTCCAGGAGCTGCTCGACGATCCCGAGCGGCGTGCCCGGCTCGGTGCGGCTGCGCGGGCCTACGCTGTCGAGCACTTCTCGCAGGAGAGGGAGGTCGATGGGCTGCTGGGCGTGTACTCGGAAGTGGCGCGCAGCTAGCATCGCCCCGTGGCCACGTCACTCGTGACCGGCGGAGCCGGCTTTCTCGGCTCGCACCTCTGCGACTATCTGCTCGAGCGAGGCCACCGGGTCATCTGCGTCGACAACCTCGTCAGCGGCTCGCTCGCGAACATCGAGCACGTGGACAGCGACGCGTTCACCTTCGTCCCGCACGACGTATCGGAGCCGATCTTCGTGGACGAGCCGATCGATTTCGTCTTTCACTTCGCCGCGCTCGCGAGCCCGGACGACTACCTCCGGATGCCGCTGCAGTCGCTCAAGGTCGGCTCCTACGGAACGCACCATGCGCTCGGGCTCGCGAAGTTAAAGCGGGCGCGCGTGCTGATCGCTTCGACGAGCGAGGTCTACGGCGATCCGCAGGTTCACCCGCAGCCCGAGGAATACTGGGGCCACGTGAACCCGATCGGGCCGCGCGGCGTGTACGACGAGGCGAAGCGCTACGCCGAGGCCCTGACGATGGCGTACCACGGCCAGCAGGGCGTCGACACGGCGATCGTCCGGATCTTCAACACGTACGGCCCGCGAATGCGCCCGAACGACGGCCGAGCGGTCTCGAACTTCGTTCGTCAGGCACTCGCCGACGAGCCCCTGACGGTGTTCGGCGACGGATCGCAGACGCGGAGCTTCTGTTACGTCGACGATCTGATCCGGGGCATCGTCCTCCTGGCGGAGAGCGGCGAGCATCTGCCGGTCAACATCGGCAATCCCGACGAACGGACGCTGCTCGAGCTGGCGGAGATCGTGAAGCGCATCACCGGCTCGTCGAGCGAGATCGTCTTCGAGGCGCTGCGGATCGACGACCCGATGCAGCGCAAGCCGAACATCACGCGGGCGCAGCAGCTGCTCGGCTGGGAGCCCGAGATCTCGCTCGAGGAAGGCCTGTCGCGGCTGCTCCGCGAGCAGGGCCGCGAGCCGATCAGCGTCTGAGTGCACGGCGTCTGAGCACCGAGCCTCTTCTCGTTCGCACGCTGCGGCGCGAGCCGACCGAGCGCACGCCGGTCTGGTTCATGCGCCAGGCGGGGCGCTCGCTTCCCGAGTATCGGGAGCTGCGGAAGCGGCACAGCTTCTTCGAGATCGCGGGGACGCCGGAACTGTGCGCCGAGGTGACGCTGCAGCCGGTGCGCCGGCACGGCGTGGACGCCGCCGTTCTCTTCGCCGACATCGTGTCGCCCGTCCTCGGCATGGGCGTGGATGTCGAGCTCGTCGAGGGTGTCGGGCCGGTGGTGGAAGAGCGGATCGACTCG
>DASXKE010000226.1:0-3387 GCA_036496985.1 Gaiellaceae bacterium
ATCGTTCGTCTAGCGGCGAGAAAAACGACTTACGAACGGTAAAGCGTCAGGAATAGTTCGTAGGCCGATTTAGGAGGCCGGGCCGCCGGCGCTTTCGCCTGCGTCGTCGCCGTTCTCCTCGTCGCGTTCGCGGAGGAAGCGGGTCAGCTCGGCAGCGAGGCTCTCGCCCGACGGCAGCTCCTCCGCCGCCTCCATCATGTCGACCCTGCGCTCGAGCTCCTCGACGTACGCGGCGGTCTCGGCGTCGGAGGCGACTGCCTCGGTCACCTGCTCGTTGTACTCCTCCGCCGCCTCTTCGAGCTCGGCGAGGTCGATCTCGGCGCCGACGAGCTCGCCGAGCCGGCGACACAGGGCAAGCGCAGCGCGAGGGCTGGGCGCGAGCGAGACGTAGTGCGGCACGGCCGCCCACAGGCTGACCGACGGCAGCCCCTCCTGCCGGCACGCATCGAGCAGGACGCCGACGATGCCGGTCGGCCCCTCGTAGCGCGAGGGTTCGACCCCGAGCTCCTCGACGAGCGTCGGATCGCTCGCGGCCGCGCTCACCGGTGCCGGCCGCGTGTGCGGCACGTCCGCGAGCAGCGAGCCGAGCGTCACGACCATCTCGACCCCGATCTCCTGCACGAGCTCCAGCACGAGGCCGGTGTACGTCTTCCAGCGGAGATTCGGCTCGACGCCGAGCAGGATCACGGCGTCACGGTCGAGACCCGGGATCGGCGCGTGCAGGAACGTGTTCGTCGGCCACTCGAGCCTGCGCGTCAGCCCGTCCTCGAGCGAGACGTTCGGGCGCACGGCCTGGAAGTCGTAGAAGTTCTCGGAGTCGATCTCGGCGAACTCCTCGGCGTCCCACTGCTTCGCGAGATAGCCGCCGCCGAGAGTCGCTCCCTGGCCGCCGTCGTTCCAGCCGCGAAACGCGGCGATGAGAACGGGGCGGCGGAGGTCGGGCCGCGAGGAGACGATCAGCTCCGACATTCCCTGAGTCTAGTTGGCCCCGATCGGCCGCCAGATCCGCGCCACCAGCCCGGCCGTCCAGGCGAAGAGCACCGCCGCGACCGTGACATGGATGACGACAACCCACCACGGCACGCTCCCGTACGTGCGGTACTGCGCCTCGCCGATCCCCATCTGGATGAGCAAAATCGCCAGCAACCCCGCGCACCCGCGCAGCAGCCAGGGGAACTCGGCGCGGCGGAGCCAGGCCCAGGCCGCGAGCGCGAGGAACACGATCCCGAATGCGGCGACGGCGCGAACGTGCCAGTAGACGGCAGGATAGAACGACCCGAGCCGCGGCACGACATCCGTCCCGTTGTTTCCGGGGAAGCGGCCGGCGGCGGTCGCAACCGTGCCGCTCACGACGAGCACGGAGACCGCGAGCAGAAGTGCCGCGCCCGCGGCGCGCGCGAGCCCCGGCAGCGCCGGAGCCGACCCTCGCACGAGCCGCACCGCCTCCAGCAGCACGAGCACGGCGAGCCCGAGCACGGTCATCGTCAGCAGCAGGTGCCCGATCACGAGATAGGGGTTCAGGTCGTAGTAGACGACGATCGCGCCGAACGGAGCCTGGGCGATCACACCCAGGCTGACCGCGGTCGCGAGCCACTTGCCGCGACGAGAGAGCCCTTTGGTCAGCCACGCCGCGACGGCCAGACCGAGCGTCGTGAACACAGTGATTGCCGAGACGAGACGGTTCGAGAACTCGATGTCCGAGTGGTAGCTCTGTGGCAGAGCGTGCTTGGTCGTGCAGGTCGGCCACTCCGGGCAGCCGAGCCCCGAGCCGGTGAGCCTGACGGTTGCGCCGGTGGCGACGATGAGGATGAGCACCGCGACGGCCGCGAACGCGACCCGGCGGAAGACGACCGGGGAGACGGCGAGCCGCCGCGGCAGCACGGCCGATGCAGACCCCGCATGCACGTCCCGAGTGTAGACCGGGTTCGCCCGGGTTCAGGGGTGGAGGACGACGCCCGCGCCGTCCTCCACCCCGCCGATCCGCGCAAGAAACAGCCCAGCTCGCTCGAACTCCGTCTCGAGCGAGAGCGCCTTCTCGGCGGGCAGCGTCACGAGGAGGCCGCCGGCCGTCTGCGCGTCGTAGGCGAGAGCGAGCAGCTCGTCCGGCACGCCGTCGCTGGAGACGTGCGGGCCCGCGAAGTCGCGGTTGCGTGGGTCCCCGCCGGTGCGAATCCCGTCGCGCGCCGCCTCGAGCGCGCCGTCGAGCGCCGGCAGCGCCGACGCGTCGAGCCGGATCCTCACGCCGCTGCGCTCGGCCGTCTCGTGTGCGTGGCCGAGGAGGCCGAAGCCTGTGACGTCGGTCACCGCGTTCGGGGAGAACGGCCGCAGCGCCTGCGCCGCGCGGTCGTTGAGCGTCGTCATCCAGTGAGCCGCCTCGGCGAGGTCGCCCTTCGCCGCCAGCACGAGCCCGGTGCCGAGCGGCTTGGTGAGGAAGACGGCATCTCCCGGACGTGCGCCGCTCTTGATCCAGACGGCGTCGGGATGCACCGTGCCCACCACGGCAAGGCCGTACTTCGGCTCGGTGTCGCGGATCGTGTGGCCGCCCGCGAGGATTGCTCCGGCGGCGCGGACCTGTTCGTCAGCCGCGGAGAAGACGGCGGCGACGAGCGCGGTGTCGAGCTCCTCCGGGAAGGCCGCGACCGAGAGCGCGAGGAGAGGCGTGCCGCCCATCGCGAAGACGTCGTTGAGCGCGTTCGTGGCCGCGATGCGGCCGAAGAGCGCCGGGTCGTCGACGAGCGGCGGAAAGAAGTCGACGGTGAAGACGAGCGCGCGTTCGTCGTCGAGGCGGTAGACGGCGGCGTCGTCGGCCGGGTCGAGCCCGACGAGCAGATCCTCCGCCTCCGCCGGGACGAAGCCCTTCAACAGTTCTTCGAGCCGCGCCGCCGAGTACTTCGCAGCGCACCCGCCGCCGACGGTGAGGCTGGTGAGGCTCGCCGCTTCCACCGCGTTTACTGTAGGCGCAATGGCAGGGGCTGCACTCGTCACCGGCGGCTCGTCGGGCATCGGGCTCGCAATCGCGCGGATGCTGCGCGACGAAGGCTTCGAGCTGACGCTCGTCTCGCGCCGGGCCGAGCGCGTCGAGGCCGCGGCGGCCGAGCTCGGTGCGGCAGCCATCGCCGCGAACATGGCCGACGAGGACGACTGCGCGCGCGTCATCGCCGAGCACCGCGACCGGTTTGGCCGGCTCGACGTGCTCGTCAACTCGGCGGGAATCGGGATCGGCGGGCGGGTCGAGGACTTGCCGGCCAAGCACCTCGACATGCAGCTCGGGGTCAACCTGCGCGGACTGTTCCTCGTCACGCAGGCGGCGATTCCTCTGCTGCGCGAGTCCAAGGGCTGGGTCGTCAACCTCGCCTCCATCGCGGGCACGCTCCCAACGCCGGGACT
>DASXKE010000227.1:0-2472 GCA_036496985.1 Gaiellaceae bacterium
CCCGTCACGAACTCGTAGTAGACGGCGAAGTTGTTGTTGCCCAGCCCGAGCAGCGGGTGCATGTGCAGGATCTGGCCGATGAACCCGTAGACGGCGAAGTGGGCATTTGACGAGCTTCCGCTCGTCGAGACGCGTTCTCGCAGCAGCACCGAGAAGAAATGGCGATGCGTGTAGAGCACGCCGAGCACGATCAACGCGAGAACGCCGAGCGGGGCGAGGAACTGCCGCGTGCGGAAGAAGCGCCGGTACGGGATGACGAGCACCAGCGCGCCGACGATCAGCCCCACTCCGCCGCTGCGCGAGAGCGTCGCGAAGTCGACGAGCAGCAGGAACGCGAGCAGGACTGCGAGCGGCACCTTGAGCTTGTCCCCTTTCGGCAGGCGCAGGTAGAGCGGCGTCAGCATGAGCAGCGGGATCACGAGCATCACACCGAAGTGATTCGGATCGCCTGTGAGCGCGTTGACGCGGTAGATGTTCTGGCCGCCGATCGCGCCGAAGACGTTGATCTTGCTCGCGCCGCCCGTGAGCGGCGAGAGGACGAGGTTGTCGAGGTTGTGGCCGGCGAGCGCCGAACCGAGCTCGAGGACGCCGTAGACGGCGTTGGCCACGAAGCCGACCGTGAACCAGGCGAGCGCGCGCCAGAAGAAGCGCTCTCCGCGCTGTGCGAGGTAGCCGACCGCGGCGACCATGAACGCCCAGTGGATGACGAACTTCACCATCCCCTTCGCGAACTGGTCGAGCCCCTGCTTCGTCTCGATGTCCCAGTACCCGGCGAGGTAGACGAGCGCGAAGGCGGCGAAGAAGCCGAGCACGATCGCGCTCGTCCGCGGCAGCGGCCGGCGCTCGGTCGCGACGTACGCGATCAGGAACAGGATCGTCGCGATGTCGTTGATCCCGACCGCTCCCGAGGAGCCCCAGTGCACCTTCTCGAACGTCGCGACGAAGAGCGAGGCGAAGAAGAGCCCCGTCACGATGCGCTCCTGCGTGCGCGACTCGGTCGTGACGCGGCCGGCGGTGAGGGTGGCTACGCTCACGCAACGCTCCTGAGGACGTCGGCGAGCTCCTCGACGCGTTCCGCGCGCGAGAGGCGTTTGCGCCACTCGGCCGAGAGCGGCGTGCCGTCGAGGCCTCCGGCCTGCCAGCGCCGATGCAGGTCGAGGAGCGCGTCGCGGATGGCGTCGACGCCGTCGGGGGCGACGACGACTCCCGCGCCCGTCTCCTCGACGAGCCGGGCCGCTGCGCCGGCGGGAGGGACGACGGCGAGAATCGGCCGCTCGGCCGCGAGGTACTCGAAGATCTTCCCGGTCAGCACGCCCTTGCCGCGGCCGCCGGACTCGGGAATCAGCAGGAGCAGCGCCTCGGAGTCGCGCTGCAGCTCGAGCGACCGGCGGCGCGAGACGTCGCCCAGCAGCTCCACCCGGTCGCCGAGGCCGAGCTCTTCGACGAACTCGCGATCGGCAGCTCTGAACTCGCCGGCGAAGCGCACGACCACATCTTCCAGCCCCGACGCTGAGAGGGCCCTGAGAAACGGCTTCGGGTCGCGCTTGCCGTGAAAGTGACCGGTATGCGTGATCCGGAGCCGGTCGCTCGGGTGGTGCTCGAGACCCGCGAAATCGTCGAAGTCGCAGCCGTTCTCGATCGTCACGACCTTGCCCTTCGGCTCGAGCGCGCGAATCTCCTCGGCGATCGCGTCGGATGCGGCGACGATCGCGTCGGCCTGCGACGCGACCAGCCGCCCCACACCGCCGACGGACTTCTCCTTCAGCCGCGAGAGCTGCGATTCGTAGCCGCGCCGGTGGGGGTGCGAGGTGAGCGGGTCGCGGAGGTCGGCGACCCAGGCGGCGCCGGTCGTTCGCTTCACGGCGGCGCCGAGGAGGTGGAGCGACGGCGGCGGCGAGGTCGTGAGCACGACGTCGATGCCCTCGCGCTTCGCGAGCCGGATCGCGAACGGCAGCGCAACCGTGCTCCAGGGCAGGTTCTCGTCGGGGACGAGCAGCTTGCGTCCCAGCAGCGCCGCCTGCGTGCCCAGCCGCGCTACTCCCCGCTTGTCGACGAGCTCCTCGGAGGGACGCGCGGCGCGTGGGCCTACGTACCGCACGCGGTGGACCCAGGCCTGAGTCGGGAGCTCGAGCTCCGCCTCGTTGAGCGTTGCGCCGGGCACGTCGGGCGCGAGCACGTGCGTCTCGATCCCGAGCGCAGGCAGGTGCGTCGCGAACTTGAGCGGTCGCTGGATTCCTCCGCCCCCGCCCGGCGGGAAGTGGCGGGTCACCAGGAGGAGCTTCACGGCTGCAACGGTAGTGGCGCGAGCCTGAAGACGAGGAAGCCTTTGTCCGCGTAGAGCGGCCGCTTGCCGAGACGCTCGATCGCGCGCCACTGCTTCGGCTCGTCGCGGCGAAGGACGATCCAGTCGGCGTGCCAGGCGAGAGGCTCGGCGAGGCTCGGGTCGGTGAAGAACTTCCGCACGGCGCGCCT
>DASXKE010000228.1:0-10392 GCA_036496985.1 Gaiellaceae bacterium
AGCACAGCAAGGAGGAGCCCACGCTCGGGCTCGGCCGCCCAGGAGCGATCGGGCTGTCTCACCTCCATCCGACGGTCATTATGACTCCTGCCGTGCCTGCCTCCGACCTCGCGTCCAGAACGCTCGAGCTCGTCGACGTACCCTCCGAGAGCCGCCATGAAGCCGCAGCCATGGAGCTCGTGCGGAGCCTCCTCTCGGGTAAGCCGCTCTACGACGACGGCGAGGCGATCGTCTGGGGAGACCCCGGCGCGCCGGTCGCTCTCGCGGGCCACGTCGACACGGTGCCGGCGCAGGGGAACCTCCCCGGCCGACTCGACGTCGCTGCGGTGCACGGCCTCGGCGCGAGCGACATGAAGGGCGGCGTCGCGGTGATGCTCGAGCTCGCACGCGCGGGTACGCCTGCGCGGTTTGTCTTCTTCACCCGGGAAGAGGTGCCGCTCGAGGAGAGTCCCCTGCCGGCGGTGTTCGCAAGCGGCGTGCTCGCCGGCACCGAGCTTGCGGTCGTGCTCGAGCCGACCGACGCGACTCTTCACGCCGGCTGCCTCGGCAATCTCCAGGCACGCGTCGAGTTCCACGGAGAGAGCGCCCATTCGGCCCGCCCGTGGACAGGGCACAACGCAATTCACGCGTTGTTCGCGGGCCTCGCGCCGCTCGCCGAGCTCGAACCGCACGACGTCGAGCTCGACGGCCTCGTCTACCGCGAGGTCGTGAGCGCAGTGCGCGTCGAGGGCGGGATTGCACAGAACGTGGTGCCGGCTCTGGCGGCCGCGGAGCTCAACTTCCGCTACGCCCCCGGCCGTTCGCCAGACGAGGCCGAGGTGCGGCTGCGCGAGCTTGTACCGGACGGCGAGCTGCACGTCCTCCACAACTCACCGTCGGCGCCGCCCGCTCTCGGGAATCCGCTGGTGGAACGGCTGCGCGGGCTCGTCCCGGACGTGGCACCGAAGCAGGCGTGGACGCCGGTCGCGCAGTTCGCCGAGCAGGGCATCGACGGGATCAACTACGGCCCCGGCGCGACGGCGTACGCCCACCGGCAGGACGAGCAGATCCCGATCGCGAACCTGCACGCGGTGTACGAGACGCTGGCTAGGTTCCTTGCATGCGTAGGCTCGACGGAGCAGGCCCAGGAGCGAAGGCGCCGGCTTGGCCGGCGCCGGGAGCGGGGATCGTGATCAATCCTGTGCTCACGGACATGGCCGTCTATCCGTTCACGCGCCTGGAGGAGGAGCGGCGGAGGCTGCTGGCTGAAGGCGTCGAGGTGATCGACTTCGGCAAGGGCGATCCGAACGAGCCGACCGATCCGATGATCCGCCAGGCGCTCGTCGACGCGCTGCCTGAGCGCGCGCCGTACCCGTTGGCGCAGGGGCTTCCGGAGCTGCGCGGAGCGGCGGCGAACTGGCTCGAGCGCCGCTTCGGCGTCGCGGTCGACCCGGAGCGCGAGATCGTGCCGACGTACGGCTCGAAGGAGGCGATCTTCTCCCTTGCGCAGGTGCTCGGGACCGACGACCGGGTGATCGCATTCGGCGAGCCGGCGTATCCCGTCTACGAGCGCGGCGCGCTGTTCGCGGGCGCGCGGGTGCGGACGCTTCCGCTGCGGCGAGAGAACGGTTTTCTGCCGGACCTCGGCGAGCTCGACTACGACGTTGCGCTGGTCTGGGTCAACTACCCGCACAATCCGACCGGCGCCGTCGCACCGCGCGAGTTCTACGACGAGCTGGCGGAGGCGGCCGAGCGCCACGACTTCGTGGTCGGCTCCGACGAGGCCTACACGGAGCTCTGGTTCGACGAGCCGCCGCCCTCGGCGCTCCAGGCTGCGGACCGCTCGCGCCTCGTCGTCTTCCAAACGCTCAGCAAGCGCTCCTCGATGACCGGCTACCGCTCCGGATTCGTCGCGGGGCCGGCGGAGATCGTGGCCGCGCTGAAGGCGTACCGACCTACGGTTGGGACTGCGCCTCAGGAGTTCGTGCAGCGAGCGTCGGTCGTTGCGTGGAACGACGAGCGGCACGTCGAGGAGACTCGGGCGCGCTATCGCGCGAAGCGCGACGTGTTGATCCCGGCGATCGAGAGCCATGGCTGGGAGATCGTGGCGAGCGAGGCGACGATGTACCTCTGGACGATCGGGCCGGATCCGGCCGCGTTGCTCGAGCGCGGGATCATCGTCTCGCCGGGAGAGATGTTCGGGCCGAGCGGCGAGGGTTACGTCCGCTTCGCACTCGTGCCCACGCTCGAGGAGTGCGAGCGGGCGGCGGAAATCTTGCGGGAGGTGGCGTGATGAACGTCGAGGAAACGATTGCGGCTCTCGACCGTGGCGAGACGCGGGTTGCGGAGAAGGTCGGAGACGACTGGCAGGTCAACGAGGAGGCGAAGACCGCGATCCTCGAGTACTTCCGGGTGCGGCAGGTCGCGCCGATCGAGGTCGGGCCGTTCGCGTACCTCGACAAGATCCCGCTCAAGCACGACTACGCCGAGCGCGGCGTGCGCGTGGTGCCGCCGGCGACGGCACGATACGGCTCGTTTCTCTCGCCCGGCGTGATCCTGATGCCGAGCTACGTCAACATCGGCGCCTGGGTCGGCCCGAACACGATGGTCGACACGTGGGCCACGGTCGGCTCGTGTGCGCAGATCGGAGCCGACGTGCATCTCGCAGGCGGCGTCGGGATCGGCGGCGTGCTGGAGCCCGTGCAGGCGCGTCCGGTGATCGTCGAGGACGGCGCCTTCATCGGGTCGCGCTGCATCCTCACGGAAGGAGTCCTGATCGGCGAGCGCGCCGTCCTCGCGCCGAACGTCTCCCTGACGAGATCTGTGCCCGTGATCGACGTGACCGGCCCGGACGCCATCGAGCATCGTGGCTATGTGCCGCCGCGCGCGGTCGTCGTGCCGGGTACGCGGCCGAAGGAGTTCCCGGCCGGCACGTATGAAGTCGCGTGCGCGCTCGTCGTCGGCTGGAGAAGCGAGCAGACGGACCTGAAGACGAGCCTGAACGACGTGCTGCGCGAGTTCGAAATAGGCGCCTGAGGGATCTTCCGACGGGCCGCGACAGCGGCGACCGGCCACACCCCCACCCAAAGGGCGGGGTAGCTCTCCCTCCGCCCTCGGAGGCGACGATAACCCACAACCTGTTACCGCTCCGTGCCGCCTTGGCGAACAGTGTCCGGCAATTCGGGGAGCGGCTCCGCCGGCCCTGTGAGCCAGGCTTCGCCTCCCGCGAGCCGCACCCGCAGGTCGCCGCCGGGGAAATGCACGACGACCTCGCCCTCGCGGTGCGTGGCGGCCGCGACCGCCACGGCGCTCGATCCCGACGCCGACGTCTCCCCCACTCCGCGCTCCCAGACGCGGGCGACGACCTCGCCTGGGCGCTCCACGCGCGCGACCTGCACGTTCGTGCGCTCCGGGAACCGCGGATGCGTTTCGAGCCGGGGGCCGAGCTCGGTGATGCGAATCGGGTCGCCGACGACGACGGCGTGCGGGTTGCCGACCGACACCGGAGTGAGCTCGATCCCGTCGACGACCTCCGTTGGACCGACCTCCACGTGCCCGAGCTCCGACTCGTAGAGGCCCTCATCCGTCCGACGCACAGCCACGGTCCGCGCGCCGACGTGCACGCGCGCCGACGCCGACCCCGTGCGGGTCATCAGCCAGGCCGCCGCGATCCGCGTGCCGTTCCCGGACATCTCCGCGTGGGAGCCGTCGGGGTTGACGATCGCGACGGTCACGTCGTCGCCCTCGACAGACAGCACCTCGACGGCGCCGTCGGTGCCTGACAGGTCGACGCCGGCCGCCGACCCTTCAAGGACGAGGTAGACGTTCCCGTGTGCGTGCCAGCGCGACGATCTCAGCGGCGGTCTCCTCCGGCGGTCGGTCCGCGCCGACCATAACCAGCCCGTCCAGACGCCGCAGCCACTTGCGCTGATACGCGGCGTAACGCCGAGTGCGCGCCGCCAAGGCCGCGATCGCTTCCTCTTGCCGCAGCGTGGCCACCACGTCGAGGCCGATGATCTTCCGGGCAGTAGGCGACAACTCGGTCCGGCGCGCGCGGCGCACCTCGTCCTCGACGCCGGCCTCGAACATGCGCCTCGTCCGCTCCTCGATCCTCCGGTCGAGCTCGGGCTTCGGGACGTCCAGGCCGACGAGAAGCGTCGGATGCCGCCAGGCGCCGCCGAACAGGTTCTCTCGCCGGGGGACGAGCGATCGTCCGGATTCCGCCAGCTCGAGGGCGCGGACGACTCGGCGCCGGTCGTTCGGGTGGACTCGCGAAGCGGCGGCCGGGTCGAGGTCGCCGAGCCGCGCGTGCGCCGTGCTCGATCCCTCCTCGTCGTAGAGCCGTTCCCAGCGTTCGCGCTCGCCTGGCGAAGGCGCCGGCGGCAGCTCGAGCTCGGCGAGGGCCGCCCGGAAGTACAGGCCGGTCCCGCCCACGACGAGCGGCGTCCGTCCGGACGCGAGAATCTCCTCGACCGCGGCGTGGGCGAGCGGTGCGTACTCCCCCACCGAGGCGACATGCGAGAGCGGCCAGATGCCGACCAGCCTCTCCGGGTTGTGCGACCGGTTCGTTAGGATCGGCAGGCCGTCGTAGACCTGCATCGCGTCGGCCGAGACAACCGCCGCCGGGATCAGCTCCGTGACGGCCGCCGCGACGTCGGACTTCCCGCTCGCGGTCGGCCCGAAGAGGCCGATAACGAGCACCGCGTCAGGCCGCGGCGAGCGTGAGCTGCGCGCCGGCGAGGGTCATCGACGTCGCGCTCGTGATCGTGACCGCAACCAGCTCGCCGGGAGCGGCGTCCCCGCTGAAGTTGACCGTCGTGTTCCGGCGCGTCCGGCCGCGCAGCAGCTCCGGCTCGGTACGGCTCGGGCTCTCGACCAGAACCTCTTCGACCGTCCCGACCCGCGTCGCATTACGCTGCGCCGCGACCCGCTGCACGAGCTCGACGAGCCGTTCGATGCGCTCGCGCTTCACTTCATCCGGCACCTGATCCGGCATCGCTGCCGCCTCGGTTCCCGCACGCGGCGAGTACACGAATGTGAAGGCGCCGTCGAAGCCGACCTCCTCCACGACTTCGAGGGTCTCGCGGAAGTCGTCGTCGCTCTCCCCGGGGAAGCCGACGATGATGTCCGTGGACAGGGCGAGGTCGGGGATCGCGGCACGCAGCTCCGCCACAAGCCGCAGGTACCGCTCGCGCGAGTAGGTCCGCCGCATCGCCTTCAGGATCCGGCTCGATCCCGATTGGAGCGGCAGATGCGCGTGCTCGCACACCGCGGCGCATTCGGCCATCGCGGCGATCACGTCGCGACGGAAGTCTTTCGGATGCGGGCTCGTGAAGCGGATCCGGTCGATCCCCTCGACGGCGTCGGCTGCGCGCAGCAGCTGCGAGAAGCTCGAGCCGACATCGCGGCCGTACGAGTTGACGTTCTGGCCGAGGAGCGTCACCTCGCGGACGCCGGCCGCAGCAAGCTGTTCGACCTCGGCGAGCACCTCACCCGGGCGCCGCGAGGTCTCACGCCCGCGGACAGCCGGAACGATGCAGTAGGAGCAGACGGAGTTGCAGCCCATCGAGACCTGGACCCAAGCCTGGAACCGGCGCTCGCGATTGGCCGGGAGACCAGCCGCGAAGGCACGCTCCTCACCGGTGCCGAACGCGCCCCGCGCGACCCCCTCCCCACCCGCGCCGAGCCAGGCACCGAGATGCGAGATCGTGCCCGGCCCGAAGGCCACGTCGACGTCGGGATAGAGCGTGAAGAGCCGCTCCCGCTGGGCCTCCGCGTAGCAGCCGCCGACGGCCACGATCGTGCCGGGCCGCTCGCGCTTCGCCTTCGCGGCGTTCCCCATGTGCGCGGCAAAGCGCGTGTCGGGTTTCTCGCGGATCGTGCACGTGTTGAGGACGATCACGTCGGCCTGATCCTGCGAGGGTGCCTCGCCGAGACCAAGCTCCTCGAGCAAGCCCTTGATCCGCTCGGAGTCGTGCGCGTTCATCTGGCACCCGAACGTGGTGACGTGGTAGCGCCTCACCGACGTAGGGTAGCCCGGCCTGCTACGCGGCCTGGATCGGCGAGTCGGCCGTCGAGCGCTCCGGGCGGACCGCTCCGTGGTTCTTGGCGACCTCGACCGCGCGGCTCTCACGGATCACGGTCACCTTCACCTGGCCGGGGTATTCGAGCCGATCCTCGATCTCCCGCGCGATCTCGTGCGCGAGAAGTGCTGCCTCGTCGTCGTCGACGTCGCCCGGGCTGACGATGACTCTGATCTCGCGCCCGGCCTGGAGCGCATAGACCTTTTCGACGCCCGACTTCGACGCGGCCAGCTCCTCCAGCGCCTCGAGGCGCTTGATGTACTGCTCGAGACTCTCGCCGCGCGCGCCCGGCCGGCTCGCCGATACCGCGTCGGCAGCGATCAGGAGAACTGCCTCCACAGTCTGCGGCTGCACCTCGTAGTGATGCGCCTCGATCGCGTGCACGACGCCCTGCGACTCGCCGTAGCGTCGCGCAAGCTGCGCCGAGATGAGCGCGTGCGAGCCCTCGACTTCATGCGTCATCGCCTTGCCGACGTCGTGGAGCATCGCCGCGCGCTTGGTTGTTTGGACGCTCGCCTCGAGCTCCGTCGCCATGATCCCCGCGAGGTGCACGACCTCGAGCGTGTGCTTGAGCACGTTCTGGCCGTAGCTCGTGCGGAACCGAAGGCGCCCGAGGATCTGGACGAGCTCGTCGGGGAACGGGCCGCAGTTCGCCTCGAAGACCGCCTGTTCGCCGGCTTGGCGCACGACCTCCTCGACCTCGGCCTTCGACTCGTAGTACGTCTCCTCGATCCGCGCGGGATGGATCCGTCCGTCCTCGAGGAGCTTCGTGACGGTGAGGCGCGCGACCTCGCGTCGCAGCCCGTCGAAGGACGAGAGGACGATTGCGTGCGGCGTGTCGTCGACGATGAAGTCGACGCCGGTGAGGTGCTCGAGCGCCCGGATGTTGCGACCCTCCCGCCCGATGATCCGTCCCTTCATGTCGTCGGACGGAAGCTCGACAACGGTCACCGTCGTCTCAGCGGTGTGCGTAGCCGCCACGCGCTGCAAGGCGTCGGCAACGAGGTTCCGGGCGCGGCGTTTCGACTCGGCTCGCGCCTCTTCCTCGAGTGTTCGGACGCGCCGGGCGAGCTCATGCCGCGTCTGCTCCTCTCCGCGCTCGAGGAGGAGCTCCCTCGCCTCTGTGTGCGTCAGGCCGGCTACGCGCTCGAGCTCGGCCAGCTGGGCGTGCTTGATCTCCTTGAGCTCCTCCTGGAGCTGGCGGACGTGTTCCTCGCGGTCGGCGAGTCCCTGGTCGCGGCGTGTGTGCTCCTCGAGCTTACGCTCGATCTCGAGCTCCTTCGCGAGGACGCGCTCCTCGATCTTCATCACCTGCGCGCGCCGATCCGCGAGCTCTGCGTCAATCTCGCTCCGCAGCCGCACGGCTTGCTCGCGAGCCTCGACCTGCGCCTCGCGACGGACGGCGTCGCCCTCGCGCCGCGCGTCGTCGAGCAGCTGGTCGCGGATACGGCGGGCCTTCGTGACTCCCGTGGTGCCGAAGACAGACACGGCAAGCAGCGCAAGGGCGACGCCTCCGGCGATCCCGATGGCGATTCCGATCCCGACCTGCACGTGCCCGGCTCCTTGCTCGGGGGACACAGCCACCCTGCGGCGGCGCAGCCATTCCGCGCCGGGCCTAGCCGGCAGCGATTCCCGAGAAGCCGTTCCTCGGCAGACAGACGCCTGCCGAACGTCGCTGCGCTACCTCGCGCGCAACCTCCGAGTCGTCGGATCTGAGTGGTGGGTCATCGGCTGTGGTTTCGGAAAAGCTGCTTTTGCAGGCAAAACGTCGAATGGATGTGCGCGGATCTTACCCGCTTTCACGCCTCCTGCGCAAACCTCGACCCGACCGCGTCCAGCGTGTCCCGTGAGAAGCCCCGACCGGCGAGTCGTCGGAGGAGCGACGGAGTGACGTCCTTGCCTGCGACCAACCCGCGGACCCGTGTGAGCTCCGGCTCGAGGCCGGCGACCGCCTCGGAGACGGCCTCAGCTCCGATCATGCGGCGCCGGAGGTCGGCCCGAATCGCCGCATCGCCGTAGCCGCGACGCGCAAGCATGCCGGCGCGATCCTCGGCAAGCCGAGCGTCGTCGACGAGCCCGGCTCGCCCGAGGCTCTCGAGCGCCTCCACGCGCGCCGCTTCGGCGTGCCCGGCCCGCTCCAGCCTCTGCTCGAGCTCGCCGCGCGAACGGGCAGTGGCTGCAAGCGTCCGAGTCGCCTGGGACAACGCGCGCGCACGCCGTACCTCTCGCGCTAGCTGTCTCGCGGTGAGTCGATCGAGCGGCCGCCCGACGGCGAGCCCGGCTCGCACCACGGCGTCCGCCGACAGGACTCGCCACTCCCGGCCGTCGAGCTCGACGGCGACCCGCGCACGTTTCCGCTCGCGCAGCGCCGTTACGGTTGGCGTCACGCCTCGGTTTCGGCCGCCGCGAGCGCCTCAGCCGCGACTTCGGCCTTTCCGTTGCTCTTCTCGAGCTCCTCGCTTGCCATCGGCAACAACCGCGCCGACACGATCTGGTCGGTGCCGATCTCGACCTGGATCTGCTGCAGGATCCCCTGCGTGACGTCGGGGTGCTCGCGGAGGAATGCCGTCGCGTTCTGCCGGCCCTGGCCGAGTCGCTCGTCGCCGAAGCTGAAGTACGAGCCCGACTTCGTCACCACCTTACGATCGAGCCCGGAGTCGAGCACCGTGCCCTCCCAGGAAATGCCCGAGCCGTAGATGATGTCGAACTCCGCCTGCTTGAACGGTGGCGCGACCTTGTTCTTCACGACTTTGACGCGGACCCGGTTGCCGAACGCCTCGACGCCGTCCTTCAGGGTCTCGATGCGGCGGATGTCGAGCCGTACGGAGGAGTAGAACTTCAGCGCGCGGCCGCCGGGCGTCGTCTCGGGATTCCCGAACATCACGCCGATTTTCTCGCGCAACTGGTTCGTGAAGATGCAGATCGTGTCGGTGCGATTCAGGGTGCCGGCGAGCTTGCGCAAGGCCTGGCTCATGAGGCGCGCCTGGAGGCCGACGTGGCTGTCGCCCATCTCGCCTTCGATCTCGGCCTTCGGCGTCAGCGCCGCGACGGAGTCGACCGCGACGACGTCGAGCGCCCCGGACCGGATGAGAAGCTCGGCGATCTCGAGGGCCTGCTCGCCCGTGTCGGGCTGCGAGACGAGGAGGTTGTCGATGTCGACGCCGATCCGTTTCGCGTAGGCCGGGTCCATCGCATGCTCTGCGTCGATGAAGGCGCAGATGCCGCCGCGACGTTGCGCCTCGGCGATCACGTGATAGACGAGGGTCGTCTTGCCCGAGGACTCGGGGCCGAAGATCTCGACGACGCGCCCGCGAGGCAGGCCGCCGATTCCGAGCGCGAGATCCAGCGCGAGCGAGCCCGTGGAGACTGCGCCGACCGAGACCGCGGCGCGGTCGTTCATCTTCATGACCGACCCCTTGCCGAACTGCCGCTCGATCTGGCCGAGCGCCACGTCGAGTGCTTCGTGCTTGTCCACCTCTCAGCCTCCTAAAGCGACAGATTCCAAAACTTCGTACCGCGCCCCACTGGGGTGCAGTCGGGATAGGTAAGCAGCCGCGTCGGACGGAACAAACGTTCCCATCGGCGGCGGCTCCACCTCGAGCCGCGGGCGCTCCCGAAAGCGGGCGACGGTGAGGTGCGGGAGCCACGGCCGCCCCTCCCGGCGATAGGCCCCGAGCGCCTCGAGGCGGCCCTGGACCGAGGCCGCGAGCCGTGTCGCACCCCCATCGAGATCGCCGAGGACGAGCATGGCGGCGCTGCGCGTCTCCCGGTACCGGGACGCGGCGAGACGCAGATCCGGCGGCGCGTCGGCCGCGGCCGCCCGCAGCGCTTCGACGATGCGGTCGAGCTCGGCGGCCGGGCGCGAGCCGAGGAAGGCGAGGGTGACATGGAGGTGCTCGCGGGGGACGATGCGTATGCCGGCGAGCGCGTTCCGCTGCCACGACTCGACCGCATCGAGCACGGGCTCGGGCAGACGCAGCGCGAGGAAGAGGCGAAGGCGGCCCTCGCCGCCCACGCTAGACGCCGAGGTCATACGAAAGTGTCAGGCCTCTCGGTCAGGAGACGCCGCACGAGATGGAGCGCGCCGACCACCGAGCGGGCCCGAATCGAGCTGCGGTCGCCGGGGAAGCTGAACTCCCGACCGCTGCCGCCGTCCGGGCGTTCTGCGTGGAGATAGACGAGGCCGACGGGCTTCTCGGGCGTGCCGCCGTCGGGCCCGGCGATTCCGGTCACCGCTACGGCGATGTCTGAACCGAGCCGCTCGCGCGCGCCGCGTGCCATCGCCGCCGCGACCTCCGCGGAGACCGCCCCGTACGCGGCGATGAGCTCG
>DASXKE010000229.1:0-43529 GCA_036496985.1 Gaiellaceae bacterium
CGGGGACCATCGCGCGAAGCAGGAGATGGTCGAGGCCAACCTACGGCTCGTCGTCTCGATCGCGAAGCGCTATCGCAACCAGGGGCTGCCATTCCTCGACCTGATCCAGGAGGGGACGATCGGCCTCGTCCGCGCCGCCGAGAAGTTCGACTGGCGCAAGGGCTACAAGTTCTCGACGTACGCGACGTGGTGGATTCGCCAGGCGGTCGCCCGGGCGCTCGCCGACAAGGGCCGCACGATCCGGATGCCCGTCCACGTCGTCGAGAAGCTGAACAAGATCGTCCGCTCCGAGCGCAAGCTGCGCGGCGAGCTCTGCCGCGAGCCGCTGCCAACCGAGATCGCGCGCGACATCGACCTGCCGCTCGACGAGGTCGAGCAGATTCTCCGCACCTCACAGGCGCCGATCTCGCTCGAGAAGCCGGTCGGCGACGAGGAGGAGTCGGAGTTCGGGCACTTCCTCACCGATGAGAACGCTCCGCTTCCCGACGAGGCCGCCGATACCACGCTGCGCCAGGAGCTGCTGAGCAACATCCTCGGCACGCTCTCGCAACGTGAGAGGCGCGTCCTCGAGCTGCGCTACGGGCTCGGCGGCCAGCAGCCGCGCACCCTCGACGAGGTCGGCCGCACGTTCAACGTGACGCGCGAGCGGATCCGCCAGATCGAGAACCAGAGCCTGAAGAAGCTGCGCGCGCTCGCGGCGACGGACTCGCTCAAAGACGTCGCCTGATCCCGGCGCCTCGGACCTGTCCAACCTAGTAACAGACTGTTACTAGGTGGTTCTGGAGACCGCCTGTCTCCGCGGCTCGAGCTCCGGATCGTGAAAGTAACAGACTGTTACAAGGGTTGCGTCACTCGCCCGGCGAGAAAGTCGTCAAGCGAGCGTGCGATTCCGGCGCCGTCGAGGCCTTGCGCGGCTCGGTGCTCCGCCCCCGTCCCGTAGCGCCGGAACTCCTTGTTCGGGACGCCGAGCGCGAGCAGTCGGTGCGGGCGGTCGCGGAGCGCCACGGCGATCTCAGGCGCCGAGGTGCCGGCGAGGTACGGCTCGACGAGGACGACCTCCGTGCCGGCGCCGAGCGCGTCACGCACCTCGTCGTGCGGGAACGGGCGCACGGTCGCGATGTAGGCGACGGACACGTCCCGCTCGGCGGTCGCCTCGAGGACGGGAGTCAGCGTGGGGCCGACCGCCACTACGAGCGGGGCTCCGGCGGAACCGCGTCGCAGCACGGTGAGCCAACCTCCGTCGACGCGGGCGTGGTTCGTCTCCTCGCTCAGCCTCAGGTACGTGCGGCCGTCGCCTCCGAGTGCTTGCCGAAACAGTCGGCCGGCCTCGTCCACGTGTCCGGGGACGTGGATCGTCCAGCCGGGGAGCGCCGCGACGAGTGCGACGTCCTCGGGCGCCTGGTGCGTGCGTCCCGCGCGCGCGGCGTCGTAGGAGGCGCCGATGCTGACGAGGACGGCGCCGAGGTCGTTGTGGCCGAGGTCGAGCTTGAGCATCTCGTACGGCCGCTCGACGAGGAACGGCGCATAGGAGTGCGCGATCGGGCGATATCCCTCGAGCGCGAGGCCGGCGGCGACGCCGATCATCAGCTGCTCGCGGATGCCCACGTCGAAGTGACGGGGATGCTCGCCGATCGAGTCGGTCCCGATCTGCGCCGTGACGACGGCGACCCGCTCGTCCTCCTCGAGCGCCGTGCGGGTGAGGTCGTAGAAGCGCTCGCGCATGGTGGTCACTTCGTCTCCACCTCCGCGACGATGCAGCGCGGCCGCGTGCCCTCGGGATCGGGTGTCAGCGCGGCCTCGAGCTGCTCGTGGTCGCGCCCATCGACGCGCGACGCGGCCCAGCCTTCGAGCATGAAGCGGCGCCCGATCCCGTCCGGCCAGCCGTGTTCGGAGGAGTCGTTGTCGACCACGATCACGGTCAGCGAGGCGAGCCCGGTTCGCCCGGTGTACTGAACCGCTTCCCAGTTCGAACCTTCCTCGAGCTCCGCGTCTCCGACGAGACAGAAGACTCGGCGGCCGGTGAGTGCGCTGCCGACGGCGACCGCGAGCCCGTGGCCGAGCGAGCCACTCGAGAATTCGGCTCCCGGCACGAGCTTGCGGTCGGGATGGTGGCCGAGCGGCGAGTCGAAGCCGCCGAAGCCGTCCAGGAGGTCGGCCGGCAGCAGCCCTTTCGCCGCGAGCACGGCGTAGTACGCGGCCGGGCCGTGACCCTTCGAAAGGATGAAACGGTCGTCCCGCTCGAGGACCCGGTCGTAGAGAACCCAGAGGACGTCGAGTGTCGAGAACGAGCTCCGATTGTGCTTTTCATCGCCGGTCAGCCGCGTGAGCAGCGCCGGCAGATCGTCATAGCCGAGTGTCGTCGCAATTGCCATGCGAGCACGGTAGAACCTCAACTAAAGTTTAAGTCAAGTGGCAAGGGAGCTCACCATCGGCGAGCTCTCGGAGCGCAGCGGCGTCTCGCAGTCGGCGCTCCGCTTCTACGAGCGCGAAGGGCTCATCTCGGCCCGACGCACCGACGGGAACCAGCGGCGTTACGCGAGTGTCACCCTCCGGCGAGTCGCCCTCGTGCAAGCGGGGAAGGCAGCCGGGATTCCGCTCGAGCGAGTCCGGGCGGCGCTCGATGAGCTGCCGGCGGGCCGGACGCCGACGAAGCGCGACTGGGAGCGGCTCTCGCGCAGCTGGCGGCGCGAGCTCGACGAGCGCATCGCGACGCTCGAGGCCATCCGCGGCCGGCTGACGACGTGCATCGGCTGCGGCTGCCTCTCGCTCAAGACCTGCGCGTTGCTCAACCCGACCGACGAGGCGGGTTCGCTCGGCGGCGGGGCGCACTATCTCCGTAAAGTCTCCCCTCGTGGATGAGGCCTGGCGCGCCGAGCTGGCGGAGTTGATCGCGATCCCCAGCGTGAGCGCTGACCCGGCCCACCGCGAGGACGTCAAGCGCGCGGGCGAGTGGGTGTGCGACTTCATCCGCCGTATCGGGGGCACCGCCGAGCTGACGCCGTTCGGTGAGCGCGAGCTCGTCCTGGGCGAGATTTCCGCCTCGAACGGTGCCGCGGACGCGCCGACGGTTCTCGTCTACAACCACTTCGACGTCCAGCCGCCGGCGCCGCTCGAGCTCTGGGAGTCGGATCCATTCGAGCTCGAGGTGCGCGGTGAGTGGGCGTACGGGCGCGGTGTCGCGGACGACAAGGGTCAGCTCTGGCTCGTCCTCAAGGCTGCCCAGCGGCTCGTCGAGGCGGGCGCGCTGCCGGTCAACCTCCGCATCGCGTTCGACGGCGAGGAGGAGATCGGCGGCCACACGATCGCCGACTGGGTCGCGCACGACGAGCGGGGCGCCGACGCCTGCGTGATCTTCGACGGCGGGATGCTGCGCCGAGACGTCCCGACCATCGAGCTCGCGACGCGCGGCCTTGTCGGCGTCGACGTCAACGTGCGAACCGGCGAGCGCGACCTTCACTCCGGCATGTACGGCGGCGTGGCGCTCAACGCGATCCACGTCCTCATGCGCTGTCTCGACGCTGTGCTCGCCGGTCCGGACGGGCTGCTGCCCGAGCCGTTGCGGGAAGGCATCGCTGCGCCGACTGCGGAGGAGCTCGATGCGTGGTCGAAGCTGCCGCCGGGAGTCGAGGCGATTTCGGACGCCGGCGCAAAGCCGCTCGACCCGAAAGCGGCCGAGGACTTCTACGTCCGCACGTGGGCGGAGCCGTCGGCGGACGTGAACGGGATCGTCGGCGGCAAGCCCGGCGTCCGCAACACGACGCTCAGCGTCGCCGCTTCGGCGGAGTTCACAATTCGTCTGGCGCCCGGGCAGGATGCCGAGACTGTCGGCGACGCGGCGGCAGCCCTGCTCGCCGCGGCAGCCCCTCAAGGAGCGGAGGTCGAGATCGTCGTGAGCGGCTCGAACCCCGGACTCGTCCGGGCAGACGCGCCAGCGATCCAGCTCGCGCTCGGCGCATTCGAGCAGGCACTGGGGAAGCGGCCGCTGCTGACGCGCGTCGGCGGCTCCATCCCGCTCATGCCGGCGCTGACGGAGAAGGGCATCGACACGATTCTCAGCGGCTTTGCACTGCCCGAGTCGAACATCCACTCACCGAACGAGCGCTTCTTCGTTCCGTACTTCGCGGCCGGAGTCGACACGGTCGCGGCGCTCTTCACCGCGCTCGGACGTCTGAACTAGAGGGCCGTTTCGAGCTAGAGATCGTGCGGGTGCGGGCGGCCGCACTCGAGCCACTCGTGGCCGAACTCGCGCATCGCGTCGATGATCGGCAGGAGCGCCTCGCCCTTCCCCGTCAGCTGGTACTCGACGCGCGGGGGTGTCTCGGCGTAGCTCTGCCGCTCGAGGATCCCTTCGGCTTCGAGCGCGCGCAGCCGCTCGGCGAGCGTGCGCGGGCTGATCCCCTGGCACGACCGCTCGAGCTCCGAGAAGCGGCGCGGGCCTTCGGAGAGGTCGTGGACGAGGAGCGCCGTCCACTTCGCGCCGACGATCTCGGCTGTCGCAGCCACGGCGCACGTGCCCGCGACATGGACAGAGTTCATCGTCCGCATGGCCATGAACCGAATTGTACGCCGCCTTCCCTAGGACCTGAACGGAGCGGGGCACGCGTCGATTTTCGGGATCGAGAAGCGCGATCGTCCCGAAGCCCTCGCACGGCTTGCAGGCCTGCGCGACTCCCGCGTCGCACGCGACCGAGAGGAAGATGAACGCATCCTCGATCGTGAAGCCGTGCTCGTCGACGAGCATCCGCGCCGCCTCCTCCGACACGAGCGCGAGCGCCTCGGCGTAGTCGGGAGCGGTCGCGTGCGGCAGCCACCGGTCCGCGAGCTCCGTCACGGGCCAGGTCGCCTGCTTTCCTTTGACGACGTCGAAGCGGATGTCGACCTCGCCGGCGATCTCGACACCCGTGAAGCAGATCTCTCCGTCTCCCATCGCCGCGTGCATGTCGCCGACGGCGAACATGCCGCCGGGCTGCCGGACGGGGAAGAAGATGCGCGCGCCGGGTCCGTGCCAGTGATCGTCGAGATTGCCGCCGTGCCGGCCGGCGAGGCCGTTCGAGATTTCTTCGCCGTCCGTCGCCACGCCCACTACGCCGACCATCGGCATGGCCGGGAACGAGACGCGATCGTTCATCTTCACCATCCCGTCGCGCACCTCGAAGAGCCGCGTCAGCGGGGACTGCACCTTGTCGCTGAGCTGGCCGAAGCCGGGGATGAGGGTCGCGACGCCCCACTCGATGGGGCGGACGTCGAGGATCTCCGCCACGAGCGAGTCGCCCGGCTCGGCGCCCTCGACCGCGACGGGGCCTGTCGCGCTGTTGATCCGCGAGAGGTCGATGTCGGTCACGAGGTCGTCCTCGCTCCGGATCTGACCGGTGAAGCAGTCGTTCGTCTCGAAGGTGACGACGTCGCCGGGCTCGACCTCCAACACGGGCCGGAGGTCCGGCCCGAACGACCAGATCACCTCGCTATTCGGGATCCGGTGGTGCGTCACTGTCAGTCCCACGGTGGCGGGTTGTGCGTCCAGCGGCCGCCGAGCATCGTCGCGACGACCTGCACGTCGCGGAGCTCCTCCGGCTCGCACGCGAACGGATCGCGGTCGAGCACGACGAGGTCGGCATAGCGGCCGGGAACGAGCGTGCCGCGATTGCGCTCGTCGTGCGACAGCCAGGCGGGAGCGACGCAGATCGCGTGGATTGCCTGCTCGAGCGTGAGCCGCTGGTCCTCTCGCCAGTGGTCGAGCACGGCGGCGACGACGCCGGCCCACGGCTCGAGCTCCTCGACGGGCGCGTCGGATCCGTTGGCGAGCAGCGTTCCGGATTCGAGGAGCGAGCGGAACGAGTACGTGCCGTCGAGGCGGTCGGGCCAGAAGCGCTTGGCGAGCTCCTCGTCGGACGGCGCGTGCGTGAACTGGAGGGAGCCGGTGACGCCGAGCTCGGCGAAGCGGGCGACGTCTTCCGGGGCGAGGCATTGCGCGTGCTCGATGCGCTGGCGCAGGCCGCGCGGCTGCCACGCGTCGCGTGAGCGCTCGAACGCGTCGAGCGCAGCGCGGTTTGCAGCGTCGCCGATTGCGTGGACGCCGACCGGCCAACCCGCCTCGGCGCCTTCGCGCACGATCCTCTCGAGCTCCTCGCTCGTCGTGATCATGACTCCGCTGCCGTCGGTCATCCAGGCGGTCTGGGAGCCGAGCGTGCCGTCCATGAACGTCTTCAGGTAGCCGAGCCGCAGCAGGGGAGAGCCGACACCGCTACGCAGGCCGATGTCGCGGAGCTCCGGCAGTCGCTCGGCCGGGGTCGACTGCCACACGCGGAGCGGGAGTGCGCCCTGTTGCTCGAGTTGCTGCCAGAGGCCGATCGCGCCGAGCCAGCCGTCCTTGTCGTGGAGCGCCGTCACTCCGCGCGACGCTGCGACCTTGACGCCGTCGCGCATCGCCTCGACGTACTCCTCGGCGGGCACCTGCACGAACCGGCCCTTGAACTGCCACGCAGCCTCCTCGTAGAGGACGCCCGTCGGCTCGCCGCGCTCGTCGCGCGCCACGACACCGCCGTCGACCTCGAGATCGCCGCCGGCGAGCGAGAGCGCCGCCGAGTTGAGCCAGAGTGCGTGGTAGTCCTTGGAGATCAGCATCGCGGGGCGGTCGCTCACGACCTCGTCGAGCGCCTGCCGCGTCGGCGGGCCGTCGAGCCAGTCGGCGTCGCGCCAGCCCTGGCCGCGCACCCAGCTTCCGGTTCGCGGCGCAGCGCGAACCCGGTCGAGCGCCTCGGCAACCGACGCGCAGCCGTGCAGCCCGACGTCGTTCCGCGACAGAGCCCACGTGGGGAAATGGACGTGCGAGTCGGTGAAACCGGGGACGACGCACCGTCCGCCGAGGTCGACGGTGTCGGTGGTCGGCAGCGAGGTCTCGTGCACGCCGACGCCGCCCGCGACTCGCTCCCCCGCGACCCACAGCGAGGAGACGGTCGGCAGCGACGGGTCGAGCGTGCGGATGACGCCGTTTTCCAGGATCATGTCGGTGAGGTAATCACGAGAAGGGGGCTCTGTTGTCGAAGAAGCTGATTCTCGCCTGCGCCGTGGTGGCTGCGCTCGTCTCCGCCGGTTCGGCGTTCGCGATCACGAACGGCCAGCACGACGGGAACGCGCATCCGAACGTCGGCGCGATGATGGCTTTCGACGACCCGTCGCAGCCGAACACGCCTCAGGAGCTGTGCAGCGGCACGCTCGTTGCGCCGAAAGTGTTCCTCACGGCGGCGCACTGCACCGACTTCCTGCTCAACGACCTGCACACCACCACCGTGCTCGTCACGTTCAACACGAACAGTGCGGTCGGGCCCTACATCCCGGGCACCATGGTCCAGGATCCGGCGTACAACCCGAAGCCCGCACAGGACGGGAACGACATCGCGGTGATCCTGCTCGCCAGCGCTCCGCAGGGAATCACTCCCGCGACGCTTCCGCCGGTCGGCCTGCTCGACTCGATGAAGGCGAACAAGGCTCTCACGCAGTCGTCGGCGTTTACGGCGGTCGGATACGGCGACGGCAACCGGCAGGTCGGTGGCGGCAAGCCGACCTTCGCCTTCGACGGCTTCCGTGGCAACGCGACGTCGTTCTTCAACGCCCTGACGGGCAGCTGGCTGCGCCTGACGCAGAACGCGTCGGTCGGAGCGGGCGGCACGTGCTTCGGCGACTCGGGCGGGCCGAACTTCCTCGGGACGTCCAACACGATCGCCGCGACGACGATCTCGGGCGACTCCGCGTGCAGGTCGACGAACGTCGACCTCCGCATGGACACCCAGAGCGCGCAGGACTTCCTCGCGCAGTTCGGCGTCCCGCGCGGCTGATGTTCGATCACGTCGGTCCAAACGTGCGCGACTACAAGCGCAGCCGCGCTTTCTACGAGCAGGCGCTCGCTCCGCTCGGTTGGACCGTCCTCGCGGAGTGGCCGGACCAGGGAGTGGTCGGGTTCGGCGACCGGGGACAGCCGGTCTTCTGGCTCCACCAGCGAGAGCCGTACACGACGGGAGTGCACATCGCATTCACCAGCGAAGACCGCGCGACCGTCGACGCGTTCCACGCCGCGGCGCTCGCCGCCGGCGGAACGGACAACGGCGCCCCGGGCATTCGGTGGTACCACGAGAACTACTACGGAGCGTTCGTCCTCGACCCCGACGGCAACAACATCGAGGCCGTCTGTCACAGGCCCGAATAGAGTTCCAGCCGTGGCCTGGGACGTCCTGACCGAGGAGCAGCGCGAGCTGCGCGACCTCGTCCGGCAGCTCGCGCGCGAGCGGATCGCGCCGCGCGCCGCCGAGATCGACGCCTCCCACGAGTTCCCCTGGGACGTCGTCGAGCTCTTCCGCGAGAACGACATCTTCGGCCTCTTCTTCACCGAAGAGTACGGCGGCCTCGGCACGGGTGCGCTTCTGTCGCTGATCGCGATCGAGGAGGTCGGGAAGGTTTGCGCCACCTCGGCTCTGATCCTCGCGGTGCAAGAGCTCGGTTCGCTCGGCCTCAAGCTGGCCGGAAGCGAGGAGCAGAAAGAGCGCTATCTCCCGAAGTTCGCCTCTGGCGAGTGGCTGCCAGCCTACGCGCTCACGGAGTCCGGTTCCGGCTCCGACTCGGCCGCGATGCGAACGACCGCGCGCCGCGAGGGCGACGAGTACGTCCTCGACGGCTCGAAGCGCTTCATCACGAACGCCGGCGTCGCGAGCCTCTACACCGTCTTCGCGAAGACCGACCCGGACGCAGGCCACCCTGGGATCTCGGCCTTCGTCGTCGAGTCCGACACGCCCGGCTTCGCCGTCGCGCGGCTCGAGCCGAAGATGGGCATCTCGGGCTCCACGACGGGCGAGCTGACGTTCGACAACTGCCGCATCCCCGCCGCGAACCTGCTCGGCGCCGAAGGCGAGGGGTTCCGGATCGCGATGCGCGTCCTCGACCGCTCGCGTCCCGGCGTCGCCGCTCAGGCGCTCGGCATCGCGCAGGGAGCGACCGACTACGCGCTCGAGTACGCGAAGACGCGCGAGACCATGGGCAAGCCGATTGGCCAGCACCAGCTGATCCAGGCGAAGCTCGCGGACATGGAGACGGAGTGCGAGGCGGCGCGCGGCCTCCTCTACCGCTTCGGCCGCATGGCCGACGAGGGCGCCGACGACGCGGAGCTGACGAAGGCGTCGGCGATGGCGAAGCTCAAGTGCGGCGACGTCGCGATGGCCGTGACAACCGAGGCGGTGCAGATCCTCGGCGGTTATGGCTACATCAGCGAGTACCCGGTCGAGCGCTTCATGCGCGACGCGAAGATCACGCAGATCTACGAAGGCACGCAGGAGATCCAGCGACTCGTGATCGCGCGCGAGATGCTCCGCGAGTCGCGCGCGTTCCTGCTGGCCGGCGTCGGCTGAGGTCTGGAGAGGAGGCCACCGTGATCACGGAACTGAGCGGGCTCCCGGAGGGCGTGATCGGCTTCGAAGCGAGCGGGAAGCTCGCCGCCGAGGATTACCGCGACGTGATCCTTCCAGCCCTGGAGCGGGCCTCCGCGACCGGAGACGTGCGCTTCCTGATCGTCATGCGCGACTTCGGCGGCATGACGGGCGGAGCGCTCTGGCAAGACCTGAAGACAGGGTTCGAGCACCTGCGTGCGTGGAAGCGGATCGCGCTGGTCACCGACATCGCGTGGATGACGCATGCGACCGATCTTTTCGGCTGGATGACCCCTGGAGAAACCAGGACGTTCCCTCTCGATCAGAGAGACCAGGCCATTCAGTGGCTCGCCGACGGAACCGGCGCGTAGAGCAGCCTAAGGCCGGCGCTCAGGCGAGAGGACGCTCGCGCACGCGCTGCCTAGGAGTAGGTCGCGCTGAGCTGCCTGCGGATGTGTTCGAGGTCGTCGATTAGTGCGCTGACTTTTCCGTGCTCGCTGAGGATGGCCAGGTTTGTGATCAGGGTTTCGCAGGTGGCCAGGAGTCGCCTTCGCTGACTGGAGGTCATTGCTGCCAGGTTGGAGGCGTGGAGGAGGTCCGCCCAGGTTCGCGGGTGGACTTCAGCCGCGTCGAGCAGGGGCGTGAGTTCCCGCTTATTGAACTGCAGCTCGCCCTGGAACGATGCGTGCATGTGGAGGGATTCCGCGATTCGGGTTGCCGCGGTTGCAGCGCCCGGTTCGATCCCCCGTTCCCAGAGGCGATCGCAGATCGATTGCGCGATCGGCGTTCCCACCTCGGCCGAGCGGCCTTCGGGGAGCACGAAGAGCAGCAGACCCTGCATCGGTTCCTTCCCATCGGCGGATCGTGCCGGGGGAGTCCTAGAGAACCTCCGCTCACAAGCGGTGTCTCGGAAAGTGGGGGCCAGGAGGGCCGCCTCGGCACCCAGACGGTACCCGCCCCCGGCACAAGCCAACCCAAACCGGGGTAGCACCGCTACGGGCTGAGCCCAGCAGGTTAGGGTGGAAGCAGCCGAGGCGGACTCCCGAGTGCCCCTCACGCCAGCTACTTCCGCATTGACGCGGAGTGCGCGTGGTCTCTTCCCCGGACGCGGTTCCGAAGCGAGAGGAGGCCCGACGTGGACGGCAACATCAGTGCCGAGCGGGCAGCACAGAACCAGTCTCTTTACCGTTCGGTCAACGAGCAGATCACGCAGCTCAACGAAGCGTTCTCCGAAGTCTTCCCTGACGGCGACGGGCTCAGCGAATGGATCTGCGAGTGCGCCGACACCACCTGCAGCCTCAGGGTCGAAGCAACCCGGCAGGAATACGAACAGGTGCGAGCAGACGGGCGCACCTTCATCGTCTACCCGGGCCACGTCTACCCAGGGGTCGAAGGCGTCCTCAGCGAGAACGAGCGATTCACGGTCGTCGAGAAGTTCGAAAACGGCGGTGAAGTCGCAGAAACCCTCGACCCACGAGCCACTGACCAGCATCGGTAAGCCGAACCCGCACCATCCTCCAACGGCGCAGGGCCATTCCGGATGGCGGGACGAACATCCCGAGGAGAACGACTCCGAGGGCGAGTCCTTCAGCGCTCCCGGTGAATCAGAGAGGTACGGAGAGGAGCGCACCAAGAGCATGTAGCCCTGGGACGCCGTCCTGCCAGCTTGCTGCGCTCAAGCGGCCGGACAACTGGTTCCCGATCGGAGGGTCGCAGCGAGCCGAGTGAGCGCTACCAGAGGTCGCCGCCCGTCAGGACGTAGACGAACGGCACGATCGGGAAGATCACGAAGATGGCCCAGGCGAGCTTCCGCCCGCCGGACAGGTCGCTGCGGCCGATGAGGTTGATCCACGCGAGCACGACCGCGAGCGGATGCAGGAAGCACACGAAAATCTCCAGCAGCTTCTTCATGCCGCCCCCTAGCGCCGCACGGCACGCGCAGCGCGTCGCGCGTCGCGGGCCGCCTTCGAGTAGAGCTTGTGAGCCTGCTCGCTGCGAGCGAGCTCGAGCGCCCCGAGAGTGGTCGCGAAGAGAAGCTTGCGGCCCGTTCTGGTCTTCATCAGGATGAGGAATCCTTTGGCAAGCAACGGCATACCGATCACGGTAGCCGTCTAAGCCTCCTCTCACACCTGCCGACTAGACCTGGCCCCACATGGATGCACCAGTCGACAAGCGCGAGCGACGGCTGAACCCGATCGGCAACGAGCGGCTGACCGCGGCGGTCGGGCTGCTCCTGCTGATTCCGATCCTCGTCGAGGTGGCGACGGTCCTGCTCGGCGTGCACACGTTCATGTCGGTGCATGTCTTCGTGGGCCTCGCGTTGATCCCGCCCGTGCTGCTGAAGCTGGGGAGCACGACCTGGCGGTTCATGCGCTACTACACGCGCAGCCGCCCGTACGTGGCGCTCGGGCCGCCGCAGCTCGCGATGCGTGTGCTCGCGCCGCTCTTCGTGGCGGCGACGATCGTCCTCTTCGGCAGTGGTGTCGCGATGGGAGTCCTACACGGCCAGGCGCTCGACTGGGCTCGCCGGCTCCACGGCCCGGCCTCGGTGATCTGGCTGCTGCTCCTGGGCCTGCACGTGCTCGTCTACTTCACGCGCGCGGTGAGAAGGACGGTCGACGACGCCGCGCCCGAGCAGCGGAGCAGAGCCCGCGGCGCCGCCGTCCGCGGCCTTGCCCTCGCGGGCGCAATCGTCTCGGGCGTCGTGATCGCGGCGGCGACGGTGCCAGCGCAACATCACTGGATCGACATTCGGCATGACCGGCACGACGCCACACGAGTAGCCTTCACGCTGTGGCGGAAGACGGCACAGTCGTTCTAAAGGTCGTGTCGGGGCAGTCCGAGGCCGAGGTGGTCTGCGGCCTGCTGCGGTCGGCGGGCATCGAGTGCGCCTACCGGGACACCGAGGCGATCGACTCCTCGCTCGAGGACTTCATGGCGGCAGGAGCCCGCGAGGTCATCGTGCGTGAGGCCGACCTGGAAGCCGCCAAGGAGCTCCTCGCGGACGCGCAGGGCTGAGGCGATGCGCTTCGACGGAATCCACCACGTCACGGGCATCACCGGCGACGCGCCGCGGAACGTCGACTTCTACACCCGCGTCCTCGGCCTGCGCCTCGTGAAGAAGACCGTCAACCAGGACGACCCGACCGTCTACCACCTCTTCTACGGCGATGAGGAGGGGCGCGCGGGCTCCGACATCACGTTCTTCGAGTACCCGAACGCGCAACCGGGCCAGGCCGGCGCCGGGATGGTCCACACCGTCGTCTGGCGCGTCGCCTCACCTGAGGCGCTCGAGTTCTGGGCGAACCGGCTCAGCGCTGAGGGGCACGAGGTCGAGGCCGACGGCGAGTCGCTGCGTTTCGCCAATCCGGAAGGGCTGCAGCACGAGGTCGTCGTCTCGCACGTCGCGGACGCACCGCTCGTCGCGCACCATCCCGAGATTCCGCGCGAGCATGCGCTGCAGGGCTTCGAAGGCGTTCGCGCCTACGGCGAGCCGAACCCGGACTTCATGACGACGCTCGGCTTCGAGCTCGAGGGCGGCCGCTGGGACACGCGCGCCGAGACGCGCGGCGGCTGGATCGAGTACGGCGAGGCGCCCGAGCTGCACGGAGTCGGCGGCGCCGGCACCGTCCACCACGTCGCGTGGGCCTCGACGATGGAGGACCACCAGGCGTGGCACGACCTCGTCGCCGAGGCAGGCGGCCATCCGACGCAGATCATCGACCGCTTCTGGTTCTGCTCGATCTACTTCCGCGAGCCGGCCGGCGTCCTGTACGAGATCGCGACGCTCGGCCCCGGCTTCGCGACGGACGAGGATCCGGCCCACCTCGGCGAGAAGCTGATCCTGCCGCCGAACTTCGAGCACCTGCGCGACCGCGTCGAGCCGGTGCTCACGCCGCTGCCGGACCCGCGCGCGGACTGGTCGAGGACTTGACCCTGCAGGTGCGGGAGCGGCCGGCTGCCGGTGAGGCGGCGGGTGCGCTCGTGCTCCTGCACGGACGCGGCGCCGACGAGAACGACCTCTTCCCGCTGCTCGACGAGCTCGATCCCGAGCGCAGGCTGCACGGATACACGCCGCGCGGCCCGCTGTCGCTGCCGCCGGGCGGTGCGCACTGGTACGTGCTGGGCGGGCTCGGGACGCCCGAGCGCGAGACGTTCGCGGCGAGCTACCTGGCGTTGAGCGAGTTTCTCGACGCGCTCCCGTACGAGCGAATCGTGCTCGGCGGCTTCTCGCAGGGCTGCGCGATGGCCTACGCGCTGTCGCTCTACCGAGGCCGGCCGCGCCCCGACGCGTTGCTCGCGATGAGCGGCTTCATCCCGAGCGTCGAGGGCTACGAGCTCGACCTCGTCTCGCCGTTCCCGCGGATCGGGATCGTGCACGGAGCTCTCGACGACACGATCCCTGTCCAGTGGGGACGAGCCGCACGCGAGACATTGGAGGAGGCCGGCGCCGAGATCCTCTACCGCGAGTGGCCGATCGGGCACTGGATCGACCCCGAGGCGATCCTGCTCCTCCGCGAAGTCGTCGCTGCCTAGAAAGGCTCAACGTCTGCGTCCCTGGGACGATGGAAGCGAGATGAAGCGGATCTCGGCACTGGTCGTGCTCGCGGTTCTCCCAGTCGCCGGCGCGGGCTGCGGCTCGGCGGAGAGAACCGGCTCGCCGGCGGTCACGATCAACACGGTCGACAGCAACTCGCCCTCCGGCATGATCGTCGTGAAGGAAAGAGAGCCTTCGTAGGCCTGCCCGTCGGCACGCCGATCGAGTGCAAAGGCACCGAGCTGGTGGAGCAGGTTCCGGCCGCTCCGGCGGCGGAAGGCGACCACACGGCGCGAGGTTCGACGTCGCTCTACCTGACACGCAGCGCGAACAGCACTGTCACGGTTTCTGCAGCCGAACGTAGTCCGGGTTACTTCCCGGGCTCGGGCAGCGAGGAGGTGTCGACGACCTCGAAGTCGGCTCCCGTGAGCCGGCCGAGCGAGTGGAGCTGGTCGTTCGACCAGTGCTTGTCCGGCGCGCCGGAGACGTACCAGGGAGAGCCGTTGTCGGCGAGGATCATGCCGTAGCGCTGGAGAGCACGGAGCACGACGCGAGCCTGCAGCGGGAAGGAGGAGATGTTCACGCTCGTCTTCAGCCTCACGCGCAGCCCCATCGGCGGCAGCGACGGATCGCTCGAGCTCGACGCGTAGTGGCGCGCGGGATAGACGTAGGCGCGGCGCGTCTCGGGTGCGGTGAAGCGCAGCGCGTGGTCGATCTGGCCGCGCGCGACCTCGTCCCACCGTGCGAGGCCGGGGAAAATCGGCAGCCCCGCCGCGTCGGCCGACGTCCAGCCGGCCGGGCGGAGGTGATTCGAGCGGAGGTTCCAGACGGCTCCTGAGCCGGCCTTCCAGCCGTGTCCTTTGCGGCGAAGGTCGTACAACTCGTACAGGCGGCAGGTGCTCTTGTCGACGAGGATCGCGTGTCGGTCGCCGCTCGCGTTCGCACCGCCCTCGATGTGCACGTGCGCCGGAATCGGATAGGGGACACGGTCGGACTCGTCTGCGTACTCGAATGAGACCCGGTGGGTCGGCGTCTTCTTCGAGACGACGTCGAACGGGATCCCGATCGGGCCGCCGTCCCACGTCCCCGAGCCGAAGTCGGCGTGAACCGGCGCGTCGAGGCCGATCGACGCGATCAGCTGCGCGGAATCGGTTGCAACCGGGAGCTTGTCCACCCGCTGGTTCCACGGGTTGTTCGCCGGGAAGACCGGACAGTGCCGCGCAGCCGGCAGCCGCAGCGCCTGGGCGGATGCGCCGGTGAGAAGCGCCACAGCCCCGAGTCCTGATGCGAGTGCCACGCGCCGCATCGGCTTGGTATCGGCCGGAGTGATCCTCATACTGAGCGCCGTGGGGACGGCACCTTGCGGCGGGTGCTCGTCGTCGACGATGACGATGACATCCGCCTTCTGCTGGAAGAGCTACTGCGCGGCGCGGGCTATGGCACCGCGACCGCCAGAGACGGGCGAGAGGCGCTCCGCACCTTCCACGAAAGTCCGAGCGATGTCGTCGTCCTCGATCTCTCGATGCCGGAGCTCGACGGCTTCGAGACGCTCGAACGCCTACGCGACCTCAGCGACGTCCCCGTCATCCTGCTCACCGCGCGAAGCGGAGAGATCGACAAGGTGCGCGGCTTCCGGGCCGGCGCCGACGACTACGTCGTCAAGCCGTTCGGCCGCCAGGAGCTCCTGGCGCGCGTCGAGGCGCTGCTGCGGCGGAATCCCGAGCCGACGCAGCTCGAGCAGTACGACGACGGAGCGCTGTCGATCGACTTCGGCCGGCGACAGGTCGTCTGTCGGGGCCTGCCGATTCGCCTCACGCCGCTCGAGTTCCGCCTGCTTGCTGCGCTGGTGGAGAGTGCCGGACACGTGCTTTCGGCCGACCAGCTCGTCGAGCAGGTCTGGGGACATGCGGGCGGCGTTTCGCGGGACCAGGTGAAGCTCTACGTCTCCTACCTGCGCAAGAAGCTCGGCCAGAAAGCGAACGGCTTCGAACCGATCCAGACCGTGCGCGGATTCGGCTACAGGTACGTGGCTCCCGGCTAGCTGTCGCTCTCCGTCGAGTCGTCGCTGTCGCCGTTGCCAAAGGCGAGCCAGAAGAAGACGCTGAACGCGGCGAACAGCCCGAGCAGGACCGGCATGTGGAACACGCGCAGCACGGACCAGGCGTCGGGGATGCGCAGCTCCTTCGCGCCGATGACGTCGTGGTTCGTCGGATACCAGAGATCCGGCGCGGTGCGGTTGTCGCCCTTCATCGTCCAGCCGGTGGTGCCGTTGCCGCCGATGATCCGGTGGATGACGACGTGACCGCCGCCGATCTCGTGCTTCGGGATGCGGTAGGCGACTACTTCGCCGACGTGGTAGCTCGACTGATGTTCGACGAGGACGAGATCGCCGGTGTGGAAGCGCGGCAGCATGCTCGTGCCGCTGACCATCACCCAGTCGGCGCGGCCGCCGAGGCTCTGCGGCAGGCCGAACCAGAGGCACGCCACGGTGATCGCGCCGAGCCCGGCGAGCTTCGCGATGGCGAAGGGAAAGCGCAGCCCCTCGCGTACGACGCGTGGCCTGGCGACCGGCGGCAGGGTGATGTGGACGCTACTTCTCATAGCTGAGCGTGAGGCTCGGACGGTTGGCGACGGTGGCGTTCTCGGCGGAGGCGATCTTGGCGTTCGACGCGGGGCCGCCGCCGGTGTTGTCCTTGATAGCCCAGCCCCAGAGGGCGCCGGCCTTGATCGCATTGTCGACGTCGCCCGTGAGCGTGAACGTGTGAACGCCGGCGGTGCCGGTGAAGGTCGCTGATGCGGTCGAGCTGACCGTGAGGCCGGCGTAGCCGTTCCACGTCAGCGTGGAAGAGCTCCAGCTCGACGTGACCGGGTAGAGGGCGAGCGTGTCGCTGCTCGCCGTCGTGACGTCGAGGGAAAGGACGGAACTGTCCGCACCGCCTGTCGTCGGCAGGCTGCAGCCGTTGAGGTTGAAGCGGATGAGGCCGATGTTCTGGCCCGTCGTTCCGCCGGTGATCGTCAGTGTCGTCGCCGTGGCGCCCGAGGTGCTCGTCGGGCTCATCTGCTGGACATACGTGTCGTCGGCGGTCGTCGAGGTCTGATTGCACGAGCCCTTCGTCAGCGTCTGGCTCCAGGCGAAGAGCTTGTTGGTGCCGAGCCCGAGACTCGCGGCATAGGCGACGCCGGCGAAGCAGAGCGACCCGAGCACGATCGCGGCGACGAGGCGGAGAGGCGTGAGGCGGAAGCGGCGCATGCGTGGTCTATTGCGTCAGGGAGAGGGCGTAGGCGGTGAGGCTCGCGGCGGAGACGGTCCCAAAGCCCGTGAGGGTCACGGTGCAGCCGCCGGTGCAGGTGCCGACCGTGGTCGAAGCCACGCCGAGGCTGGTGTGCGAGCTGTTCTCCAGCGTCACCGCCAGCGTCTCGCCCGAACATGCCTGCGGCACGCTCAGGACGTTGACCTGGGTGACGTTGCCGCTGTTGTTGACGTTCCGCGTCGCGGTGAGGGCGGACGGGGTGCAGCCACCGACCGCAGCGCTCCCGGCGGCGAGCTGTCCCGAGCCGAATCCCAGGGTTGCGGCGGACGCGACGCCGACCGTGAGCAGCGTCGTCGTTACGACGGTGCCGAAAATGCGGGTCAGCCTCTTCACGCGCTACCTCCCTTCCCTGGAATCGGAGGAGCGGGGCCGAGTTCCGGCCCCGCTCCGTGTCCCCGGTACGCCAGATCGAGAGCTACGAGACGACGACCGAGATGCCGGTGACGAGGCTCGCGTCGGGGGTGCCCGACGTCGAGATCGACGCCGTCGTTCCGGAGGCGGGCAGAGTGCCGCTCATCTCGGAGCCGATCGCAGCGCCGCTCGCGCCGGTGAGCTGGATCTTGTACGCCTTGCTCAGGCACGTGGCCGGGATGGCCGAGAGATTGACCTGGCTGACGGAGTAGCCCGGGATCGAGGAGGCGTACGCCGTCGTATAGGCGGCGTTGATCCCGGTGCCGCACGCTGCCACGACGCTCGAACCGGCGCCGAGGCCGTTCGTCGTCAGGCCGAGCGAGGCGGCGAAGCCGTAGGTGCTGGCGAAGACGACGAGCGCGGCGACCGCCGCGAAGAGCATCTTCGTCGTCCGTGTCGCGTTCCTGATCTTGCTCATGAGAACTCCTGTGGTCTGGTGGGTACCGGCCGGGCTCGCTGCCCGGTGACCAAAGGATCGGCGGACTACCTATGAATTCAGGTGGCTCGAAGGTAGGTGGTTGGTATCAGCCGGAGTCACCCGGAAGGGTGACGGCCGGGTAGCGCCCGCGCACCTCGTCGACGAACGCCGCGAGCTGTTCCGCCAGCTGCGGATCTGTGAGCTCCACGACGTTCTCGGCGTTCAGCTCGCCCGAGTGCGAGAGGTTGAAGCTGCCGACGAAGACGGTGTCGTCGGCGACCGTCACCTTCGCATGCATGTAGTCGTGCACCGAGCCGGGCGCGTACGGCGTCGTGACCTTGCCCGAGAACGGTGCGCGCGTGAGCACGGTGCGCAGCAGCGGGCCTTTCCAGTCGGCGTTCTTGTTCTCGTGCCACTGCTGGAGCACCTCGGCGATCTGGGTCGCATCGACCACTCCCGCGATGTCGACCTTCCCGTCGGAGGCGACCTCCGCCAGCGTGCCGAGGATCGGCGCCGAGCTGATGACCGGTGAGGCGACCCTGACGCGGCGGCGGGCGGAGCCGATCGCCTTCGCGATCCGGTGAGCGAGCTTCTCACCGCGACCGGGACAGAACCAGGCGCGCATGCCGTCGACCGGAGCCGTGTCGACGCGGCCGCTGCGCGCGACGTCGCGCGTCGTCCAGAGCTGCTCGAAGTCATCGCGGTAGCGCGCCGCTAGCGCTGGGGAGTCGAGCGTGATGATGACGTTCTCCTCGCGCGTCCACGAGTCGGCCGTCCAGTTCGTCGAGCCGGTCCAGATCGAGGATGCGTCACGCACGACGTATTTGTGGTGCATGAGATCGGGCACGCCCGGGATCGCCTCGGTCGGGAACGGGAGCCCTTCGATCGCCTCGGGATTCGTGATCGGCGGCGGCGGCACCGGGACGTTCTTGGCGTGGTCGAGGTTGTACGCGAACCTGATCGCCACGCCCCGCTTCTCCGCCGCTCGAAGCTCGGCGCCGAAGATGTCGACGAGGTTCGGCGGAAGGTTGACGTCGTAGATCGCGACCTCGAGCGTCTGCTTCGCGGCGGCGACGAACTCGGCGAGGCGGTGCGCGGTCTGCTCGGCCGGCTGAGCGCCGTCGATCAGCGTGTGGACTTCGACGCCAGCCACTGAGCCTTGTGGGCCTTCTTCGCGGCCTGGTAGTCGGCGAGTGCCTGCGCCGAGTCGACGTCGCCGAGCGTGGGATGAGCCGGGACGAGCTCCTGCGCGACCGGCACGCCGAAGCGCTTCGCGAGCACCGAGCCGAGCGCCTTGACCTTCATCTCGCCGAAGCCGGGCAGCGCGGCGATGCGCATGCGCAGGTCGGCACCGTCCGCGGCCTCGGTCCAGAGACGCGAGGCGTCGCCGTCATAGTCCTCCGCGACCGTCGCCGCCAGGTCGCGCACCCGTCCCGCCATCGAGCCGGGGAAGCGGTGGATGGCGGGCCTCTCCCGGAACAGCGGCTCGAGATCCGCCCTCGCGACCTTGCGCGGCTCGAGCGTCCCCAGCCGCTCCTTCAGCCGCAGGGGGCCGAGGAACGCCTGCTGCACCGTGACCTGCTGGTCGAGCGCGAAGCCGACGAGCAGTGCGAACGGATCGTCGGCGAGCAGGCGGTTGGCCGCGTCGTCCTCGGTGAAATAGAGCGCCTCGGGCACGGCTTGATCCTACGGCGCTAGGCTCGATCCATGGAGCCGCTGTCGCTCTTCCGGCCCGAGACCCGCGCCTGGTTCGAGCGGAACTTCGACGCGCCGACGCCAGCGCAGGAGCAGGGCTGGCCGGCGATTGCGGCCGGTGGCCACGTCCTCATCCAGGCTCCGACCGGCTCGGGGAAGACGCTCGCCGCGTTCCTCTCGGCGATCGACAGGCTGACGGCCCAGCCCGGAACCGGCTTGCGCGTGTTGTATGTCTCGCCGCTGAAGGCGCTCAACTACGACGTCGAGCGGAACCTGCGCGGCCCGCTCGCGGGCCTCCGCTCGGAGCTCCGCGTCGCCGTCCGCACCGGCGACACTCCGCAGAAGGAGCGCGCGGCGATGCTCCGCGAGCCGCCCGACATCCTGATCACCACGCCCGAGTCGCTCTTCCTCCTGCTCACGTCGCGCGCGCGTGAGCTGCTGCGGAGCGTCGACACGCTGATCCTCGACGAGGTGCACGCGGTCGCCGGCACGAAGCGCGGCGCCCATCTCGCGCTTTCGGTCGAGCGGCTCGAGGCGCTCGCTGCGCAGCCACCACAGCGGATCGGCCTCTCCGCGACGCAGCGCCCGCTCGAGGAGATCGGCAAGTTCGTGTCGGGAGGGCGCGAGATCGAGCTTGTCGACGCGGGCGTGGCGAAAGAGCTCGACCTCGAGGTCGTAGTGCCGGTCGAGGACATGCGCGAGCCTGGCGGCGAGTCACGCGAGGAAGGTTGGGAGACGCGCTCGATCTGGCCCTCGATCTATCCGGCGCTCGTCGACCTCGTCAAAGCGCACCGTTCGACGATCGTCTTCGTCAACAACCGCCGCCTGGCCGAGCGGCTCGCGCTCCGCCTCAACGAGGCCGCCGAGGAGGAAGTGGCGCGAGCCCACCACGGCTCCCTGGCCCGCGAGCAGCGAACCCAGATCGAGGAAGACCTGAAGGCGGGCCGCATCCCGTGCCTCGTCGCGACCTCCTCGCTCGAGCTCGGCATCGACATGGGAGCGGTCGACCTCGTGATCCAGGTCGAGTCGCCGAAATCGGTGGCCCGCGGCCTGCAGCGGATCGGCCGCTCGGGCCACTCGCTGGGCGAGGTCTCGCGCGGGCGGATCTTCCCCAAGTTCCGGGCCGACCTGCTCGAGTCCGCGGTCGTCGCGCAGCGGATGCGGGCGGGGCTGATCGAGGAGACGCAGATCCCGCGCAATCCGCTCGACGTGCTCTCGCAGCAGATCGTGGCGATCTGCGCCGACGAGGAGGTCGAGGTCGCGGAGTTGCATCAACTCGTCCGGCGCGCCTATCCCTTCGCCGAGCTCTCGCGCGCGCAGCTCGAGAACGTCCTCGACATGCTCGCGGGCCGCTATCCGTCGGACGAGTTCGCCGAGCTGCGGCCGCGGATCGTCTGGGACCGCACCGCAGGTGTCCTCCGGGGACGCCCCGGCTCGCGGCGGCTGGCTGTCACGAACGCGGGCACGATCCCCGATCGCGGCCTCTTCGGCGTCTTCATCGCAGGCTCGGAGCCGCCGAGCCGGGTCGGGGAGCTCGACGAGGAGATGGTGTACGAGGCCCGAGCCGGCCAGGTGATCGTGCTCGGCGCCTCGTCGTGGCGGATCGAGGAGATCACGCGCGACCGCGTGCTCGTCTCGCCTGCGCCTGGTGTTCCGGGCGTCGTGCCGTTCTGGAAGGGCGAGGGCATCGGGCGCCCGTACGAGCTGGGCGAGGCGATCGGCAAGTTCGCGCGCGAGCTGCTCGTGGCGCGCGACCCCAGGGTGCCCGACCTCGACGAGCGCGCGGAGCGGAACCTGCTCGCGTTCCTGCGCGAGCAGGAGAAGGCGACCGGCGCGCTCCCGTCCGACCGCACGGTCGTCGTCGAGCGGTTCCGCGACGAGATCGGCGACTGGCGCATCTGCATCCTCACGCCCTTCGGCGCCCGCGTGCATGCGCCGTGGGCGATGGCCGTGGGCGCGCGGCTGCGCGAGTCGCTCGGCCTCGAGGTGCAGTCGATCTGGTCGGACGACGGCATCGCCTTCCACCTGCCCGACGCCGACTCGCCTCCGGCGACCGACCTGCTCGTCCTCGATCCCGACGAGCTCGAGGATCTCGTGCTCGCCGAAGTCGGGCAGAGCGCACTCTTCGGTGCGCGTTTCCGCGAGAACGCCGCGCGCGCGCTGCTCATCCCGCGCCGCCGGCCGGGCGAGCGGACACCGCTCTGGCAGCAGCGGCTCAAGGCGCAAGGCCTGCTCCAGGTCGCGCGGAAGTACTCGAGCTTCCCGGTCGTGCTCGAGACCTACCGCGAGTGCCTGCAGGACGTCTTCGACCTGCCGGCGCTGAAGCGGCTGCTGGGCCGCCTGCGCGCGAGGGAGATCGACCTCGTCGACGTCGAGACCGCGTCGGCGTCGCCGTTCGCCTCCTCGCTCCTCTTCGACTACATCGCCACCTACATGTACGAAGACGACACGCCGCCCGCGGAGCGGCGTGCGCAGGCGCTCTCGCTCGACCGCGACCTGCTGCGAGAGCTGCTCGGCCAGGAGGAGCTGCGCGAGCTCATCGATCCGGCGGCCCTGGCCGAGGTGGAGGCGTCGCTACGGCCGTTCCCCACGGATCCCGAGCGGCTGCATGATCTGCTGCGCCTGCGCGGCGACCTGCGCAGCGGCGAGTTCGACGAGGCGCACGCCGCGATCCTCGAGGCGGAACGTCGGGCGATCCGCATTCGCATCGCGGGCGAGGAGCGGCTGGCAGCGGCGGAAGACGCCGGGCGCTACCGAGACGCGCTCGGCATCGTCCCACCGTCCGGGCTCCCGTCGGTGTTCATCGAGCCGGTCGAGGATGCGCTGCGCTTGCTCGTTGCGCGGTGGGCACGCGGGCGCGGGCCGTTCACGACCGTCGAGGCCTCGACGTGGTTCGGCCTCGATATCGAAGAGGAGCTGCGCGGGCTCGAGCGCGAGGAGAAGCTCGTGCGCGGAGAGCTTCGGCCGGGCGGGAGCGAGCGCGAGTGGTGCGATCCCGAGGTCCTGCGACGTCTGCGTCGCGCCTCGCTCGCCGTCCTCCGTCGCGAGGTGGAGCCGGTCGAGCAGGCGGCACTCGGCCGCTTCCTGCCGAGCTGGCATGGAATCGACCGCCGCGCTTCGCTGCGCGAGGCGCTCGTCCCGCTGCAGTCGCTCGCTCTCCCCGTCGGGCTCTGGGAGTCGGAGGTGCTGCCGCGGCGCGTTCCCGAGTACCGTCCCGAGCAGCTCGACGCCCTCTGCGCGTCCGGCGAGCTCGTCTGGGTCGGAGCCGGGCTCGACCGCGTTGGCCTCTTCTTCCGCGACGACGCGGCGCTGCTCGGACGGCCGTCCGCTGCGACCGTGCCGGAAGGCGAGGCGCACGACTCGATTCGCGCTGCGCTCACCGGTGGCGCGCTCTTCTGGGACGGGCTCCTCGCGGCGACCGAGCTCGACGCCGAGACGGCGTTGCCCGCGCTCTGGGACCTCGTCTGGAGCGGCGAGGTGACGAACGACTCCTGGTCGCCGCTCCGCGCGGAGCGCCGCTACCAGCCGCCGCGACCGGATCGGCGCGCGCGCCGCTTCTCGCGCTCGCGTGCCCATCGTCCGACGGCGACCCAGGGACGCTGGTCTCTCGCAGCGGAGCTGTTTGCGGGCGCCGATCCTGACCGCCGCGCGCTCGCGGAGCTCCTGCTCGAGCGGCACGGCGTCGTGACGCGCGACGCCGTTCGGGCCGAGGGGATCCCCGGCGGCTACAGCGCCGTGTACGGAGAGCTGCGCACGCTCGAGACGCTCGGTTCCTGCCGTCGCGGTTACTTCGTCGAAGGTCTCGGCGGAGCGCAGTTCGCGCTCGGAGGCGCCGTCGAGCGGCTGCGCGAGCTACGTCCACGTGAGGGAGACGAGCCGGAGCCGCTCGTGCTCGCGGCCGCCGACCCGGCCCAGCCGTACGGCTCCGTCATTCCCTGGCCGAAGCGGGCGGGGGCACGCGCGGCACGCGTCGCAGGCGCGCACGTGGTGCTGCTCGGCGGCGAGCCGGCGCTCTTTGTCGAGCGCGGCGGGCGGTCGCTCGTGCCGCTCCGGGAACCGGAGGACGAGTGGCTGCGGCCGGCGCTCGCGGCGCTGGTGGCGTTTGTCAAGCGGGGCGGTGCGAAGCGCCTGGCGGTGGAGCGCTTCGACGGCGAGCCGGTGACCGAGACGGCCGCGATGCCGCTGCTCGTGGAGGCCGGCTTCGTCGCCGGCCCGCGCCGCGCGGTCCTCCGATCCTAGGCTCCGACCTCGCCGCATGGTTGACTACTCACTCGACCACTACGAATACAACCGCGCGTACGAGCTAGGAGGGCGTCTTGGTTCTCGCTAACTACAACTTCGGCAGCTTCTTGTGGGACATGCTGCTTGTGTTCGCGTTCGTCATCTGGTTCTGGCTGCTCATCTCTGTCTTCAGCGATCTGTTCAGCCGGCACGACATCAGCGGCTGGGGCAAGGCGGGCTGGATCATCCTGGTCATTGTCCTGCCCTACCTCGGAGTCTTCATCTACCTCATCGCCAACGGTCACAGCATGGGCGAGAGGGCCATGCAGAAGGCGCAGGCCCAGCAGTCGCAGATGGACGACTACGTGCGCTCCGTCGCTTCGACCGACACCAGCGCGGATCAGATAGCCAAGGGGAAGCAGCTCCTCGACTCCGGCGCGATCACGCAGGCCGAGTTCGACCAGCTCAAGGCCAAGGCGCTCGCGGGCTAGTCGCCCGGCAGCGCTCGGTATCGACGGCCGAGGGCCGGTGGGCGCGTTCCCACCGGCCCTCTGGTCGTCTCCTGTCTAGAAGCTCGGTGCCGTGCCCAATCACGGGGCCGGATGAGAAGATCCCGTAGTGGTCGTCGTGGATCACGTTGTTCGTGATGGCAAAACGATTGCGGATCGAGGCTCCCGAGATAGATCCCGGTGGTGCCCACCATCGTTTGATAATCAGGCCGCGACCAGCTTGTAGCCCGAACCGCGTACCGTCACGAGCCGCTCCGGCTGCGTCGGGTCGCGCTCGATCTTGCGGCGCAGATTCGAGATATGCACCTCGCAGGCGTGCTCGTCGCCGACGTGCTCGCTCGCCCAGAGGTGCTGCATGAGCTCGCGCCGCGAAACCACAGCTTCCGGTTGCTGGGCGAGCAGCGAGAGCACCTTGAACTCCGACAGGGTCAGATGGACGCGATCGCCGTCGACGAGCACCTCGTGGCGGCCGAGGTCGATCTGGAGGCCGCCGAGCTTCCGCACCGTCGCGCCGCCGCCGGCCCGGTCGAGCTCGCGGCGCCTCAGGATCGCCCGCACGCGACTGAGCAGCTCGGCGCTCGAGAACGGCTTCGTCACATAGTCGTCGGCGCCGAGCTCGAGCCCGAGCACGCGGTCGGACTCGGCATCTCTCGCCGTCAGCATCAGGATCGGGACGTCGCTCTCGGCCCGCAGCTCGCGGCAGACCTCGACGCCCGACAGGCCCGGCAGCATGACGTCGAGGACGACGAGCGAGTAGCGCCCCGTGCGTCCCGACTCGAGCGCCGACGGGCCGTCCCGTTCCTCGTCGACCTCGTAGCCTTCGCGCCGGAGTGTGAAGGCGACGACGTCGCGGACGCCTGCGTCGTCGTCGACGAGCAGGATCCGCTCGCCGTTCCCGGTGGCCGGGACGGGACTCACGCGGCGGGCACCTCCTGGCGCACGCGCGCCGGCGCGAGCAGGATCCGGAAGACGGTTCCCTGGCCGGGGGAGGAGTCGAGCTCGATGCGGCCGCCGAGCGTTCGCACCGACTCGCGGACGATCGCGAGGCCGAGACCGAAGCCGTCTGCATCGCGCTCCCCGCGGTAGAAGCGGTCGAAGACGTGGCGCTGCACCTCGGGGCTGATCCCCGGGCCCGAGTCCTCGATCTCTACCGTGACCGCCCTGCCGACGGTATACGCGCGCAAGGCGACGGATCCGCGCGCCGTGTGCTTCGCGGCGTTCTCGCCGAGGTTGCGCAGCGCCTGCTCGAGCAGGTCGCGGTTCGTGTCGACCGCGAGCCCTTCGTCGACCTCGACGTCCACCGAGACGCCTTCGTGCGGTTGGAGCCCCGCTGCGACCTCGCGCAGCAGCGGCGCGAGCTCGACGGGCTCGGTGCGCGGCGGCTCCTGGCCGGAGTGCGCGCGTGCCAGCGTCAGCATCGCGCGGGCGAGGCGCGCCAGCCGACCGGCCTCGCGCTCGATGTGGGCGAGAAAGCGGTCGCGCTCGGCGGGATCCTCCTTCGCACCTGCCTGCAGCACCTCGACGGCGCCGATGATCGTCGTCAGAGGCGTTCGCAGCTCGTGCGCCGCGTTCGACACGAACTCCCGCTCGGCGAGCTCCCGCCGTTCCTGCTCGGTCAGGTCGTCCACCACCACGAGCGCCCAGTCCGTCTCTGGCTGGGCGGGAATGCCCACCACGGTGTAGGCGTGCTGCTCGTCGGGCCTCACGTGCACCTGCGTCACGCTCGCCCGCTCGCTGAAGAGGCTCTGAGCGAAGTCGCGCAACTCGAAGCCCTGCCACGGCTCGGGCAGTGCGTCCCCCTCTCGGACGCGGCCGCCGAGCAGGCGGCGCGCCTCGGTGTTCGCAAAGTGGACGACCAGATCCTGGTCGATCGCGAGCACTCCCTCGTGCAGGCGCTCGAGCAGGAGCCGCAGCCGGTCGCGCTCGGCCTCGATGCGGCGGAAGGAGCGGCGCAGCTGGCGGCGCATCCGGTCGAAGTTCTGCGCGAGCGTGCCGAACTCGTCGCCGAACCGGTAGCGCAGCGGCGTCTCGAAGTCGCCGTGCGCGATCGCCTCGGTGGCCGTGCTCAGGCGGCGCAGTCGCAGCGCAATGAGCTGTGCGAGCAGGAGCCCGACGATGACGCCGATCACGCCGGCGATCACGCCCGCGCGGAGCGCCTCGCCGTTGACAGTGTCGATCGCCTCGGCGACGTCGGGCAGGCGGTTGATCGCGACGAGGGTCTCGCCGTGGTACGGGACGGCGGCGACGAACACCCCGCCGTCCTTGTCTCCCTCCACGAACGAGCTGCCGCCGAGCGCCGCGTCCACCGCTTTGCGTTCGAGCGGAGACCCGGTGGCGCCCGGAGTGCCGACAATCCGGAACTTGACGTTCTGCTCCTCCGCCAGCCGCTCGAGCTTGGCGCGCGGGAGCTTGGCGCCCTGCTTCGCGTCCTTGAGGGTGACGTTCTCGCCGTGATCGCGGAACGCGTTCTCCGAGCGGTCGGAGAACTGTGAGACGACGATTGCCGTCGAGGTTGCGGCAACGACCGCGAAAGCGATCCCCAGCCACCAGCGGACGCCGATAGAAGGCCGAAACACGACTCAATCGTAGGCTTCCCGGCGTGCCGGAAGGAGATTCTCTCCATCGTGCGGCCCGCCGGCTGCAGGTTCTCGTCGGTGAGCGCGTCGAGGTCGAGACGCCGCATCCGCGCGCCGCGGTGAAGGGACTCGCCGCGCGGCTCGACGGCCGGCGGCTCGAGAGGGTGGAAGCGATCGGCAAGAACCTCCTGCTGCACTTCGAAGGCGGTCTCATCCTGCGGAGTCATCTGCGCATGAACGGCAGGTGGCGCGTCGAGCGGCGCGGCACTGCCCGGACGGGTCAGCCGTGGCTCGTCCTGCGCGGAGCCGAGCACGAGGCCGTCCTCTGGAACGGCTCCGTGCTCGAGCTGCTCGGAAGTCGTGGAGCGCCGCGGCTGGGACCTGACATCCTCGGCGAGCCGCCGGATTACGAGACCATGCTGGCGCGGCTCCGCGCCACGCCGCAGGAGCGTGAGATCGGCGACGCGCTTCTCGACCAGCGACTCGTGGCCGGCATCGGCAACCTCTGGCGGGCCGAGGTGCTCTGGGAGGCGCGTGTCTCGCCCTGGCTTCCGCTCCGTGAGTTTGCTGACGACGAGCTTCGCGGCGTGCTCGAGATCGCGCATCGGCGGATGCGAGCCGCGCTCGACGGGCCACGGCCGCAGCGGCATGTCTATCGGCGCGCGGGGCGCGCGTGCCCCCATTGCGGCGGCATCGTGCGGTCGGCGCCCCAGGGCGAGCACGCCCGCACGGCGTACTGGTGCCCATCCTGTCAGGTAGGAGGCAACGCCCCGCCGTCGTAGGAGAGCCGGATGCGCTCGCCGCACCTCCACGACACGCTCCGCCGGTTCTGCCTCGGCGCCTTCGCCGTCTTCACGCGGGATCTCGAGGATGGCATCGATCTCCCGTTCGCTTTCGAGGAGCACGGCACTTACGGCCGCCCGACCCTCTACGAGTACCGCCCGCTCGTGCGCGGCTTCGTCGAGGCGCGCGCCGAGCGGCTGTTCGCACGCGTCGACGTCCAGGATGCCGTCTCCGACTTGCTGCGCGAGCCGGCCGCGCGCATCTTCGCTCGTGCCCACGAGGGGGACGCCAGAGACGAGCCCCGCGCCGTGTATCGCAGCGTGCTCGTTCCGCTGCTCGTCCGCACCGCCGAGGGCTGCGGCGGCTTCGACTGGGACGACAGCGCGTTCGCGCGTGCCTACGAGGAGCTCGAGTCGTCGCTCTACGGCGACGGTCACTCGTACGGTGCCGTGGCGCCGCTCGTGGGCCTCTCGGTCGGCACCCAGATCGAGCTCGGCGACGGGATCCGCGTGCGGGTCGCCGCATCAGGTGAGCTCGCTGCGATGTGGCCCGAGGCGGCGGGCCTGCTGCCGCGGCACTTCGGCCGCGAGCCGGACCGGATCTGCGTGCTCGAGCTCGAACGGTCGCTGCCGAGTGGAGCGGCCGAGACGCCCGACGCGCCGGGCGAGCTGGCGGACGCGGTGACGGCGATCCGCCTCTCGACGGCGGGGCCGGTCGCCGCCGGGCCGGTCCTCTTCGAGCGCCTCGACTGGCGACCGTACGGAATCAGGCCGGTCCTGCCGATCGCGGCGACGGCTCCTCCCGGTGAGCCGACGCGACTCGATCCGTTCCGCGCCTCGGTGGCGAGCGATCTGCGCGTCCGCCTCGCCGCCGCAGACGACGACGCGCACCTCGGAGACGCGCTCGACCGCTGGGAGCTGGCGCTCTTCCAGTCGGAGCCGTTCCGTGCGGAGCAGCTGCGCCACGCGCTGGACGCCGCGCTCGGCGAGGGCGACGGAGGCTGGGCTGCGGCCATGCGCGGCGCCGCGCTGCTCGGTGCGACGCCCGCAGAGCGCTCCGAGCTCGCCACGCAGCTGCGGGAGCCGACCTGCGAGCTCGTGCGCCGCCTCCTCGTCGCGGTTCTCCTGCACGACGATCGACGCGTGCTCGTCCACGAGCTCGACGAGGCGCTCCTCGGCGCCACAGGCGCGGTCGCGAATCTCCAGCAACGCGCCAGTTAGCCGGCACAGACACGTCACGAGTTGCCGCCTACCTTCGAGGCATGGAGGAGGCACGCGCAGTCCTGGCCCGGCTGGAGCGGATCGAGGCCCTCGAGCGCGAGGGCGCCGGGGTGGCCTCGCTCATCGCCGAGTTGCGCGAGCTCGTCCGTGAGGCCGGTGTTTGGGCGGAGCGGGAACGCGACCCACGAGCCTTGGAGGCGGCGGCAGCTCTCGCCGCCGCGGGCGAGAGGCGCGTCCCCGTCGGGAGCCGCTGATGCGGCGCGCGGCGGTACTGCTTGCGTCGCTCGTCGCCGGGCTCGCCACGTTTCCTGGAGCCGCTGCCGCGACGCCTGCTCCGGTGGCGGCCTGGTACGTCTACGGCTCGACGCCGGCCGCGCTGAGCTCCTCAGCCTATGCGCATGGTTGCGACTTCGCCAAAGCCCAGCCCGGCGCGGGCGTTCGGATCCTGCTGCTCGATTTCGGGGCGGCAAGGAAACTCAACTCGAACACGTGGGGAGCGATCGACTTCAGCAACGCGACGTTCTCGAACGCCGACATCCTCGCGGCCCTCGAGCGGGCGGCCGACGGGTACCACAACTGCCACGTCCGCGGCTCGGCGGACATCGTCTACGGGAACAGCAACTACCACCTCACCGCCTCGGGGATGTCGAGCACCGATGTCTGGTACGCGGGCTACCACCAGTCGGAAACCGCCCAGGCGCTCTCGAGCTACCAGGCCTCCAAGGGATACGGCAGCCAGACCGCCGACGCCGCATCCGATATGGAGCCGAGCTGGGACGCAGCGTCGATCACGAAGCAGCTCGTGAACGGCGAAGCGGCGCAGGGATGGGCGCTGTACTACGACTTCCGCTCGGCCGACGGCTGCCCACAGAGCGGCAGCGCCGACGGCCCCTGCAACAACGGCTGGCACGCAAGTGACGTCGGATATGTCTCCGATCACGGGCTCGCCGTGCCTCTGCCGGAGATCTACTACCCGGTCAACGCCAACCAGTGGACCGTCGTGCGGAAGTGGTGGACCGCGAATCAGAGCCGCTACTCCTTCGCCGGCGTGACCGCATCGACCGGTGTCGGGCTGACACCGGTCGCAGCGTGGAACACGCTCGGCTCGCTGAACAGCGGTCTCGTCGGCTCGGAGCTCGCGTGCTTCGGCTGCTGACGGTCGCCGCGTGCGTGCTCGCGGTCGGAGGCGCGTTTGCGATACCGCGCCTCGGCTTCGCCGGATCCGCACCGCCGGACAAGGCCGCTGCCCTGCGACGTCTTGGTGCGATCGCCACCACGGATTCGAACACCAAGCCGGTCGCGCCTCCCGACCCCGTGGTGCGCTCGATCCCGGCCCGGATGCTCGGGCCGGACGCGCCGACGCCGATCCCGCCGGCCGTCCTCCGAGTGCGGAACGGCTGGCTCGCCAGCGACGGTCGTACGCTCGTCGCGGTCTACGCGGGCTCAGCCGGCGACGATCCGTCCGTTGGCCGGCTCGTCGTTGTCCGGCAGAACCTCGTCTCCGGAAACCAGACGGTCCGCATCGTCGCGCCCGACACGACGGGCGCGCTCGCGATCGCCGGCGCTCCGCTGGGCCTACTGGCGAAGACCGCCGCTCTGCGGATCCGGACGACCCGTGGCCGACTGCTTCGCCTCGATCTGGATACGGACACCGTGGCCGGCTCAACCCTCACAAGAAGCTCACGAACCGCGGCTACGGTGACGCATCGACTGCCGCCCCGATCGAGTGACCAAGTCTCGCACCCACCCGGTCGATAGCACCGTTGCGACCGTGGTGCTGCGGCTTCTCTCCAACCGGAAAGTTCAGCTATTGCTGAACGCCGGATTCGGCCTCGTCCTGCTGGGCGTCGCGTACTTCAGCGTGCGCCACTTCGTCGGCGGCGGTTGGCCGATCCATCACGCCGACCCGCTTCTCACCTCTGCCGCGGCGCTTCTCTTCCTCGCCGCGTACGCCTTCAAGGCCTGGGGCTGGCAGCGGCTCTTCCACGCGAGCGAGCGGCCGACCGCCGACGCGCTCGCCTTCGCGGGGGGCGCGGCCTGTGTCGGCGGGATCGCGCTACCGGGCCGGGTGGACGACGCGGTCCGCATCGCCGTCGTCAAGCGCTACCCCGGAACGAAGACCGGAATCGGGACGATCGGGCTCAGCCTGATCGTGCTCGGGATGCTCGACAACGCGGCTCTCACGCCGATGGCCTCGGTCGCCGCGGCCGGCTCGAACCATTGGACGACTCGTGCCGGCTTCGCCGTCGTGGCAGCGGCGGGGATCGCGGCTGCCGCAATCGTCGCCTTCCTGCCGCGGATCGCCCGGATGTCGTCCGTGACGCGCTGGCGCCTCGGCCGCTGGGTCGCGGCGCACACGCACTGCACGAAGGAGGCGTGGGCGGCCTGGCTCCTCATCTCGGTCTCGTGGAGCCTTCGCGGCCTCGCTGTCTTCCTGCTGCTCAACGCGCTCTCGATGCCCGGCTCGTTCGTCCTCGCGCTCGCGTTCCTCGTCGCCTCCGCCGCATCCGCGGCTCTCCCGATCGCCCCGGCCGGCGCAGCGACCCAGGCGGGCGCGGGTGCGGCGATCCTTGCTCTCGCCGGCGTCCACACGGCCGACGCGATCGCCTTCTCGGTCGCCGCTCAGGCGCTCGTCATCGTGACCGGCGCCGCCGTGATCCTCCTCATCGCCTCCTGGCAGCTCGCGCTGCGGATCCGCCCGCGCTTCGCGCGGACGGTCCCGGCAACCGGGACGACCTAACCTGCAGCTGCCTCCACCGCGGGACCGCTGGCGACGAAGTCCCGCTGTCGCACGAGCAAGAACGCGAGGATCGCGCCCGCGAAGAGCACGAACGCCGCGACGAAGAGGATCCCGTTCAGGCCGTGGATGAACGCCGAATCCGCCAGCGTCGCGGCCTGCGCACGAGCCTGCGCGGGCACTGCCTGGAGCGCCTGACCCGTCGCGCCGGACGAGACGGCCTGAGCGAACTGATGAACATGCCCGGCCGGCACGTTTCCGGAAGCGGACAGATACGACGCGATCCGGCTCTGGAAGATGGCGCCCAGCGCCGCGATGCCCGTCGCGATCCCGATCTGACGGAACGTGTTGTTCGTGCCGGACGCCATCCCGGCGTGTCGGGGCTCGACGACGCTGACGGCAGTCGACGCCAGCGGCGCGTTGACGAGCCCGATGCCTACGCCGGCGACGAGGAAGCCGGGGAGGAGGGTCGTCCACGACGAGTCGACGGAGATGCCCGACATCAGCACTAGCGCGACGCCGCAGAGCGCGAGCCCGCCACCGAGTAGGAAGCGCACGGGCACACGGGTCGACAGCCGTCCGGAGATCGGCGCCACGACGAACGCGAGCAGTGAGAGCGGCAGGAAGATCACGCCCGTCTTGACCGCGGAGTAGCCGAGCACGTTCTCCAGGTAGAGCGGCAGGAAGAGGAACTGCGCGAACATCCCGGCCGAGATCGCAAACGCCGTGATCTGAGCTCCGGTGAACGTGGGCACCCGGAAGAGCCGGATGTCGAGCATCGGCGACTCCCGCCGCAGCTCGACCAAGCCGAACGAGACGAGGAGCACGGCGGCGGCGACGAAGAGGCCGACGACGCGCCCACTCGACCAGCCCCAGTCGCTGCCTCGGAGCAGGCCGAGCACGAGCGCGAACAGGCCGCCCGTCAGCGTGACCAGGCCGAGGACGTCGAAGCTGCCCGCCTCCTCGTCGCGCGTCTCGTGCAGCTCGCGGATTCCGGCCGCGACGCACGCGATCCCGATCGGGAGGTTGACGAAGAAGATCCAGCGCCAGCCGACGTACGTGGTGAGAGCGCCGCCGACGAGCGGCCCGACCGCGACGGCAGCCCCGACGGTCGCGCCCCAGATGCCGAAGGCGGTGCCGCGTTCGCGTCCGTGGAACTCCTGCGAGATGATGGCGAGCGAGACGGCGAACATCGCGGCGCCGCCGATTCCCTGCACTCCGCGGGCGAGGATCAGCCAGTTCGGCGACTGCGCTGCGCCGCAGAGCGCCGACGCCAGCGTGAAGAGAGCGATCCCGCCGAGGAAGACGCGCTTGCGCCCTTTCAGGTCGCCGAGCGAGCCGGCGTTGAGCAGCGTCGCCGCGAGGGTAAGGGCATAGGCATCGACGACCCACTGGAGATCGGTGAAGGAGGTGTTCAGCTCCTTGTCGATGTTCGGCAGCGCGACGTTGACTACGGTGATGTCGAGGAGCAGCATGAAGACCGCCACGCACACGACGATGAGGACGCGCCATTTCCGCTCCATTGACGGGAAACTAATCGAGAAGGAGTCGACTACGGCGCTACGAAAGGTCAGCAGGGATGGCGCTTACGCGGTTACTAGCTCGTCCGCACTCGCGGACGGCCGATAGCGGACCTTCGATGGCCCGGGTGATCGCCTTCGCCAACCAGAAGGGTGGCGTCGCGAAAACGACGACGACGCTCAACCTCGGCGTGGCGTTCACCGAGCAAGGGTTGCGGGTGCTTCTGGTCGACCTCGACCCGCAGGGCAACCTGACGATGTCGCAGGGCTGGAACCCCGACGAGATCGACCGCTCGATGTTCGACGTGCTCTGTCACCGGCTGCCGATCGCCGAGATCGTGCGCTCGAACGAAGTCGACGTCGCCGTCTCCTCGATCGACCTCGCGGGTGCCGAGCTTGCTCTCGCCTCGATGATCGGTCGCGAGCGCGCACTCGAGAAAGCCATCGCGCCGGTGCGCGAGAACTACGACTTCGTCCTCATCGACACGCCGCCGTCGCTCGGCCTGCTGACGATCAACGCGCTCGTCGCGGCCGACGGCGTGATCGTCCCCGTGCAGTGCGAGTACCTGTCGCTGCGCGGTCTCGTCCAGCTCGAGAACACGCTGTCGATGATTCGAGAGAACCTCAACCCGAACGTGGGGATCCAGGGCATCCTGGCGACGATGTTCGACCGGAGGCTCCTCCATTCGCGCGAGGCTGTCGAGATCCTGAAGGAGAACTTCGGCGACCTCGTGCTCAACACGAAGATCCGCAAGACGGTGCGTTACGCGGAGGCGCCGGTGAAGGGACAGTCGATCTTCAAGTACGACCCGAGCGGCGAAGCCGCCTCGATGTACCGTGATCTCGCGAAGGAGGTGCTCGATGGCTCGGCGGCGCGCCAGCATGCGTGAGGGTCCACTAGCGGAGCTCTTCCGCGCGACCGAGGCTGCGCAGAAGCAGGCGGAGCAGAGCGGCGAGACCGTGCCGCAGGCTGAGGACGCCGCCCCCGCTCAGGATGTTTCCAAGACCGCAGCGCCGGCCGAGCCGGACGAGCGGACGGTCGAGCACGTGCCGAGCTGGGAAGAGTCCGGGTTCGAGACGCCGGCGCCTGAGCCCCCGACGCCCACGCCCGAGCCGACGCCGCTGCCCGACCCCGAGCCGCCTACGCCGACGCCGGATCCCGATCCGCTGCCGCCGCCTGCGCCGCCGGAGCCCGAATTGCGTCCCGTCGACCTCGCGCCTGCCTCGCGCTACCTCGAGGCGCTGCCGGAATCGCCGGCTCGGCTGCACCGGACCAGTGCCGACAGTGGCGCCTACCTCGCGGTGATCAAGGTGGTCGGCGTCGGTGGAGCCGGCCTCAACGCTGTCAACCGGATGATCGACGCCGGCATCAGCCAGGTGGAGTTCATCGCCGTCAACACCGACATCCAGGCGCTCCGCACGAGCGACGCGCCGGTCAAGATCCACATCGGCCGCGAGCTCACGCAGGGCCTCGGCTCGGGCGCCGACCCCGATGTGGGCCGTCGGGCCGCCGACGAGGCGTACGACGAGCTGAAACAGGAGCTGCGCGGGGCGGACATGGTCTTCGTCGCCGCCGGCGAGGGCGGAGGAACCGGCTCGGGCGCCGCGCCGATCGTCGCGCGGATCGCGCGCGAGATCGGTGCGCTCACGGTCGGCATCGTCACCACGCCGTTCCGCTTCGAGGGAACGAAGCGCAAGAGCCAGGCCGAGCAAGGGATCGTGGCCCTCCGCGGCGCCTGCGACACGACGATCGTGATCCCGAACGACCGGCTGCTCGAGGTGCTCGAGCGCTCGACCTCCATGCTCGACGCCTTCAAGGTCGCCGACGACGTCCTCCGCCAGGGCGTGCAGGGCATCTGCGACCTGATCACGATGCCCGGCCTGATCAACCTCGACTTCGCGGACGTGCGCACGATCATGTCCGACTCCGACACCGCTCTCATGGGCATCGGCTTCTCGTCTGCGACCGGCGACGGACGCGCGAGAGAGGCTGCCGAACGGGCGCTGCGCTCGCCGCTGATCGACGCCGAGATCACCGGCGCACGGGGCATCCTGCTCTCGATCGCAGGCGGCGACGACCTCACGCTGGTCGAGGTGAACGATGCCGCCGAGGTGATCCGTGCAGCGGCGACCGACGACACGAACATCATCTTCGGCGCGACCATCGACGACCGGCTCAACGGACAGGTCTGGGTGACCGTGGTCGCCACCGGCTTCGGCGGCCGCGGCCGGCGTCCGCGGGGCGACTTCGGGACGCCGCACGAGCAGCCGCGCCGGCAGCCCGACTCATCTCGTGAAGGGGGCGGCGATCTCGACGTGCCGTCCTTCCTCCGCACCTGAGGCGAAACGCCGCGATGGACACGTATCTCGCGATCGCGTCGAAGCGCGACGAGCGCGCATACGCCGACACGCCGATCCCGCAGGAGGTGCGCCAGCGGATCCTCGATGCCGGCCGCCTGTCGGGCAGCTCGCGCAACACCCAGCGCTGGGAGTTCGTGGTCGCCTCCGGAGCCGCGCAGAACGGCCTGGCAGACGCCGTCTACGCTCCGGAGAACGTCCGCTCGGCGACGTTCGTCGTGGCAATCGTCGGCGAGGCAGGAGGCTTCGATGTCGGCCGTTGCGCCCAGAACATGATGCTCGCGGCGTGGGACGAAGCGGTCGTGTCGTGCCCGAACGGCGTCCGCGACGCCGCTGCCGCTGCGGAGATCTGTGGCGGAGCCGTGCTCGCCATCCTGTCTTTCGCCTATCCGCTGCGCGCGCGCAACCCGGCGAGCCACACCGCGGAGGAGTGGTCGTCGGGGGCGAACCGCAAGCCGCTGTCCGAGCTCGTGCGCGAAGTCTCGTAGCTCGGCCGGCACTGCGGGCTCGTTCCGGCGAAGGCGGCGATGAGGCTGTGGAAGTCGACGTCGAACGCGATCCGCACGAGCCCGGGTTTGCGGGCGTGGAGATCGACCATCCCGTCGGGGCTGCGGACGAGGCAGCCGGTCGACGCGTGCCAGTACGGCGACCACCGAACCGCGACGAGGTATGTCCCCGCCTTCGCCACCTGGATGACGAGCCGCGACTCGCGAAACTTGACCACGCTCGACCGCCCCGGCCCGGTGACGATGGCCTGCGGATGCGGCACGGCATAGATAGAGACCTCGTGCGTGGTGAACACGCGTTGCAGGCCGGCGCGTCCGCTGCGCACGAGCCGCTTCTCGGCCCGTGAGCTGTAGTCGGGCGGCGAGCGTGTGACTACGACGTAGGCGACGCCCAGCCGCCGCAGCCAGCGCAGATACGGGATCGGGGCGAGCCGGTGCCGGTAGAGGAGCTCGTCGAACGGGAAGTCGTCCTGGCGGAACCAGCCTCGTGCGAGCGGGATCTTCGCGTTCGCGAGGTAGTACGCGGGCCAGTGGCCCGACGTGTCTACGGCCTCGACGCGATACCCCGGACGAAGGTGGGCGTGGAGGTAAACGACCGGAGCGCGCCAGACCTCCGCGTGTGAGCTGATGTCTTGTGTCCCCCCAACCCAGCTTGCCGCGAGTGGGCTCACGTTCCACGTCAGCGCGAGCGCGACGACGGCCACCGAGACCTTGACGGGTCGCCAGTGGCGGAGCGCAAGCACGAGCAGCGCGAGCGGCAAGGCCAGGAAGCGCAGGCGCGCGATGTTGTCGCCGAGCCCCGACGGAACGACGTACGCGATCACGATGCTGATCGCGTACGTCGCGAAGACAAAGCGAAGCAGCCGTGCGTTCTCGAGCCGCATCGTGCACGCGATCCCGATCGCACAGAAGGCGAGCGCTCCGAGCATCGAAGGCGTCGGGAAGCTCTGCGCGCCGCCGAACGGGAAGAGCCGCAGCAGCACGAGCTCGACCGTTCCGGCGAGCACGAGCCCGAGCGCAGGCACAGCACGTCCGCGCAACGGAGCGCGGCGCGCGACGGCCGTCGCAACCAGCACGACGCCGAGTAGGACGAGCGCCACAGGGCTCGCGGCGAGCACCAGTAGCGTCAGCGCAGCCCCGAGCCAGCGCCGATCGGATCGAAACGCCACGAGAGCGAACAGGGCGATCGTCACCCCGAGCACGAAGGGGTACTCGCCGGTGACCAGCACTCCTGCCCAGACGACGGCGAACGCGCGCGCCGCCCAACGCGCGACCGAGCCCCACTCCCGTTCGAGCAGCGCAGTGAACGCGCCCGCGGCGAGCGCGATCGTCACAACGGTGAGGAGCCGGATGCCGAACACCGCGGCAAGCGGGTAATAGAGGACGCTGTAATCGACGAACGCGTAGCGCCCGGCGTACCAGAAGTTGTCCCAGAGAGTGAGGCCGTGTCCGAGGAAGAGCGAGCGCTGGTACTCATGCGCTGCGAGGTCGCCGCTGGGCGGGGCGAGCCACACGAGCAGCGATGCGGCGACCGTCGCGAGCCCCGTGCAGAACAGGGTCTCGCGGGAAACCCGCAGCCGCCGCCACGACGCGCGTACCGCGCCGGCGTAGGAGACGTCGGCCATCCGCGGAAGCGTACGCTCGCGGCATGAAAGGCGCGTTAGCAGCCGGACATCCACTGACTGCCGAAGCCGGGGCGGATGTTCTGCGCGCGGGCGGAAACGCTGTCGACGCATGCATCGCGGCCGCGGCGGTCTCCTGGGTCTGCGAGAGCCCGCTCACCGGCCCGGGCGGCGGCGGGTTCCTCCTCGTCTACCGCGCGGCGGAGGGGCGGGCGCGACTCCTCGACTTCTTCGTGTCCCTTCCGGAACGCGCCGCCTCGCCGGACGAGCTCGTGGGGCTCGTCGTCGACTACGGCGACTCGCAGCAGATCTTCTACACCGGCCCGATGTCGGTGGCCGTGCCGGGGGCCGCGCTCGGGCTCTGGGAGGCTCACGTGCGCTGGGGATCGGTGCCGTGGGCGGAGCTGATCGCTCCTGCGGCGCGACTCGCGCGCGAGGGCGTCGTCCTCAACGAAGCACAGGCGTTCCTGCACCGGATCCTCGACCCGCTGCTGCGGTATTCCCCCGAGGGCGACGCCCTGTACGGGCCGGGGCGGAATCTCCTCGAGGGCGAGCGCCTGGTGATGCCGGAGCTGGCTAAGACGCTCGACCAGGTCGCGATCGAGGGAGCCGGCTGCCTCTACCACGGCGAGCTGGCGGAGCGCATCGCCGCGTACGTGCCGATCACGCTCGCGGATCTCGCGCGCTACGAGGTCATTGAGCGGGAGCCCGTCGCCGCGACCTACCGCGGCGAGCCGCTCTGGACCTGTCCGTCGCCTTCGAGCGGCGGCCGTCTGCTCAAGGTCGGCCTCGACGCGCTCGGCGACGCGGCGGATCCGCCGCCTCTCGCCGTCGTCCAGGCGATGGAAGTGCAGAACGCGGCGCGCACCGAGGCGATCGGCGGCACGACGCACATCAGCGCCGTCGACGGCAACGGCGACGCAGCCTCGCTTTCGTGCTCACTCGGCTCCTCGGGCGGCGTCGTCGTCCCGGGCATCGGCATTCAGCTCAACAACATGCTCGGCGAGACCCACCTCGTGGGCGAGGAGCGGCCGGGCGCGCGGATGATGTCGCTCATGGCCCCGTCGCTGCTGATGCGCGAAGGCGCGCCGCGCCTCGTCGTCGGCTCGGCCGGGAGCACGCGCTTGCATGGCGCGATGCTGCAGGTCATGGCGAACGTCGTCGCGCGAGGCTTCGACGTCGGGAAGGCGGTCGACGCCCCGCGGCTCCACTTCGAGAACGGCGTCGTCCATTGCGAGGACGCGGCCGTGGCGGACGAGCTGGCGGCGGCCGGCTATCCCGTCGTCCGCTGGCGTCAGCGGAACCTCTTCTTCGGCGGCGTCTCGGCCGTCGAGATCCGCGCGGACGGCTCGGTTGCGGCGGCGGGCGACCCGCGACGAGGCGGTGGCGCCGTGGTGGTCGCATGAGCTTGCTCAGGCGACCACCGGGGAGGGGGGCTCGGGGGAACCGGGAGGTTCCCCCTTGCGGGGTGCGTCGGCTCTGCCGGCGCACGTCGGAAACAACGGTGGTCGCGTGAGTTACCGGATCCGTCACGCCGATCCGTCCGACGCCGACCAGTTGACGCGGCTCGCCGAGGCGGTGAGCGCCGAGCCCGAGGGCTGGCTGATCAGCGTCGCCGGGGAGTGGCGCAGCGCGGGCGACGAGCGCCGCTTTCTCAAGGCGCTGCGGCGGTACGCGCACGCGGCCGTCTATGTGGCCGAGCGAGACGATGGAGCCCTGGTGGGCCGGCTGTCGGTCGGTCGCGATCCTCATCCTGCGAGCGCGCACGTCGCCGACGTCGGCCTGATGGTCGCGGTCGACGCGCGGCGGCAGGGGATCGGCACGGCGCTCCTCCATGCAGCGGTCGACTGGGCCCGGGAGGCGGGAGTCCGCAAGCTCGAGCTGCACGTCTTCCCCTGGAACGAGGCGGCGATCGCCCTCTACGACCGGTTCGGCTTCGAGCGCGAGGGCTTCCGCAAGGAGCACTACCGCCGCGGCGGCGAGTACGTCGACGCGATCCTGATGGCCTACGAGGTGGCGTAGCTCAGCTCGACGGGGACGCCGCCCGCGAGCGTTTGGAAGACGACGCAGTAGCGCTCGGTCAGCTCGAGCAGCTTGTCGAGTGATTCCTGCGACGCCGCCGAGGCGAGGTCGAAACGGAGCCGGATCGCCGCGAAGCCGACCGGAGCCTCCCCATCTACGCCGAGCGTGCCGCGGAAGTCGAGGTCGCCTTCAGCGTGGACGCTGCCCGCGACGTCGAGCTCCATCGAGGTTGCGACCGAGCGGAGCGTCACGCCGGCGCACGCGACGAGCGCTTCGAGGAGCATGTCTCCGGAGCAGGCGAGCGCGCCTGTGCCGCCGGTGGCGGGGTGGAGGCCGGCTTCGACGAGCACCCGTCCGGTTTCGACCTTGCACGCGATCTGCTCGGAGTCGAGCACGCCGTCGGCGCGCAGGGTGATCATGGCGGCCGCGGGCTCCTCGCGATATCGGTCCTTGAGCGGCGCCTGCGCCGCCTTCAGTTCGGCCCGATCCACGACCGCATCCTAGAGGCCGGATTCGCGGCTACGGCTTGACGAGGTGCATGCCGCAGTGCGCGTCCAGATAGCCGACGACCTTGTCCGACGCCGGCTTGAGCTTCGGCCCCTCGATCGCCAGCTTCTCGAGCGTCTTGTGTGACAGCCGGCTGATCTTCCACCCGACCTTCGACACGTCCGTGAAGAGCATGTTGTCGAAGGCAAAGAGCTTCTTGAGGTCGGTCCTGATCGAGCCCGGCGCGGCGGCGAGCGCACCCGGCTGATCCTTCTTGAACACCGCGTCGTCGGCTTTGAGCTTGGCCGGACTCAACTTGAACAGGTTGGTGCCGTGGCCGAAGATCGGTTTCGCAAATTTTGTGCAGAAAGCGGAGCCTGCGCTTGCCTGCATGGACGAAGGAGATGCTGCGGCTGCATTAACCACGGCCGCTCCGATCGCAGCGGCCACGAGCAACACGGCGAGCCAGCTGAGCCTTTTCATCCGACGACCTTACGATTCTCGCATAGGCGCCGCGCAGAGTCCAGACCGATGAGCCGGCGCCGCCCCGGCGGTCTATCCGAGCAAGAATTGTCGAGAAAGGAGCGTTGAGATGCCGCGGTACCTGATCTCGTTCGACGAAGGCGCGATGACCTTTCCCGAGGAGGACCTGCCCGCTGTTGCCGGCGCTGCCCGCGCGTTCGTGCAGGAGGCCATGGACGCGGGCGTGTGGGTGTTCGGGGGTGGGGTGCTTCCATCCGAGACCCTGAGCGCGGTGGACATCGACGGGACGGTCACCGACGGGCCATATCCGGGGAGTCGGGCGTACATCGGCGGTTTCTCGATCCTCGAGCTGCCGTCGCGGGAGGCGGCTCTCGAGTGGGCGGCCAAGCTCGCCGTCGCGTGCCGGTGCGCTCAGGACGTCCGCGCGTTCATGCCCGACCCGATGGTCGGGAACTAGCAGGAGACCGGCCTGGCGCGCTGCCGTCTCGTGGGGCTGCTCGCAGCCGTCGGCTGGCTCGTCGCCGGCTGCGGCTCGAGCAACGGATCTGGCTTCAGCCCGGTCACCGTCTCGGGTAGCACGACGATTGCGAACGCGAAGGTGGGCACGCTCATCAGGTGCAAGGGCGGCCCGTCGGCGAGAGTTCCGCACTGGTTCGGCGGTTCGGCGCTGCGCCGCCCAGGAGTGCCGGGTCAGATCGCTCTCGTCCACAAGCACGATGGCTCGATCACGGTCTCCTGCTCGCGCTAGCCCGGCCGGGACGGAATCTCGGCGCCTGCGTCGAAAGGGACTGGCATGAGCGAGCAACTCGAGCGCGCCGAGCGCGGAGTTCTCGGCTGGATCGATCGCGACATCACGGGTCCGCTCGCGGACTTCCAGGACCCGAACCAGGAGTGGCGCCGGCTGTTCTCGGAGTTCTACGGCACCTTCTTGCTCGTGCTCGTCGCCGCCGGCGGCGGGATGATGAGCCAGGCGTTTCCCGACACGATCACCCGGTCGGCGGCCGTGGTTGCGCCGGGGTTGATGGTGATGGGGGTCATCATGTTCATGGGCAGGGTGTCCGGGGCGCACCTGAATCCCGCGGTCAGCATCGCCTTCTCGCTCCGCGGCGACTTCCCGTGGAAGCGCGTGCCGGGCTACATCGTGGTGCAGCTCGCGGGGGCGATGGTCGCGGCGCTGTTCCTGCGCGGGGTGATCAAGGTCTCCGCGAAGTACGGCTCGAACTATCCGGCTCACGGATACGCGAGCTGGCAGGCGATGCTGATGGAGGCTGCGCTCACGCTCGGTCTCGTCAGCGTGATCCTCGGAACGGCCTCGGGCGCCCAGAACATCGGGATCTTCGGCGCGATCGGGGTCGGCGGCTACATCGCGCTCGCGGGTCTCTGGGGCAGCCCGATCTCCGGGGCGTCGATGAACCCCGCCCGCACGTTCGGTCCCGACCTCGTCGGAACGACGTTCACCGACTATTGGGTCTACGTCGTCGGCCCGCTTCTGGGAGCGGCGATCGCGGTCGGCATCGCGTACATACTCCGAGGCTCGGGGGGCGGTAGGGCTGGCTCCGCCGCGGCCCAGGGCGACCTCTATACCGAGGCCAGACGACCCGCCGACGCCTGATTTCGAGCGCGAGTGATGGCAGCCCACGAAAAGGCTCACGCCCTCGACCACATCGTGGTCGTGCTGTTCGAGAACCGGTCACTGGACAACGTCCTCGGCCACCTCTACGGGCCCGAGGACGGCAAGACGCTCGACGGCGTGATCGGCAAGAACCTGAGCAACCCGATCCCGGAGTGGGCCGAGCACGGCGCCGACCGGAAGGTTGTGCCGTACACGGTTGCGACCGACATGGACGCGCCGAACCCGGACTCGGGCGAGGAGTGGTTCCACACGAACACGCAGCTGTGCGGCGTTCTCGACGACACGAACCGCTTCAAGATCGGGGAGGGCGTGACCGAGCCGTACAACGCGCCGCCGCCGGGCGCGATGCCCACGATGGACGGCTTCGTGACCGACTACATCAGCACGTTCACGGGCGAGATGGGCCGCCAGCCGACATACGACGAGTACGCGCAGATCATGACCGGCTAGACGCCCGAGCAGCTGCCGGTCCTGAACGGAATCGCCCGCGAGTTCGGCGTCTTCGACCACTGGTTCTCGGAGGTGCCGTCGCAGACGTTCATGAACCGCTCGTTCTGGACGGCTGCGACCTCATCCGGGATCGTCGTCAACAGCCCGGTGCGGAAGTGGTTCAGGCAGAACGACGCCGAGACGATCTTCGAGCGGCTCGAGCAGCACGGGAAGACGTGGAAGATCTACGTGATGGAGCCGATGCCGCTCTCGTTCCACGGCGTCATCCACTACTCGCGGCTCAAGGAGCGGCTGGCGACGCACGTGGTGCCGTTCGCGGAGTTCGAGCGCGCCGCCGCCGCGGGAACCCTGCCGGACTTCTCGCTGATCGAGCCGAACTTCATCTCCGGGCACGGCGACTACCACCCGGCGTTCGGGCGTTCGCTCGGTGCGGCAATCGACGCCGACTCACTGGATCCGCCGTCCTCGGCGCTGGCCGGCGAGGCGTTCCTCGCGCACATCTTCGACACGTATCGCTCGAGCACGTCCGAGTCGGGCTCGAACGTCCGGAACACCGCCTTTTTGATCGGTTGGGACGAGCCGGGCGGAACCTACGACCACGTGCCGCCGGGGCCTGTGCCG